>CAUEUD010000001.1 GCA_959020865.1 Eubacterium limosum
AGTTTACATTACATTAATCAGGTCATTGATCGTATTAATCACTACCCCCGGAAAATCCTCAATTACTGCTGTTCTGCGGAGCTTTTCGAGTTTGAACTCTCTAAGCTTTAAAACTTTTTTGGGAATTTTGTAATTTTATGTTGACATTCACATTCTGAGCCATAAAACGATCAATAACCTCCTGCCGCTCTTCCTTCAGGCCCATATAAAAAATGGCAAAGGTGGCATTCAGGTAAGGCCCCACCACAATGATGGCAATGCCCAGGGTCACAATGACCAGGAGCCACCACCCGATAAAGGTCAGGCACAGCAGAAAATATTCCAGCTTGTAATCCCGCATCATCAGCTTGCTCAGGGTGATGGCGTCCATAAAGGACAGCTCCTCATAATCGTTCAGCAGGTAGTAGGTCTGGGAGTAGCTGATGGCCGCGATAATCCCCGGAATAATGAGCAGCAGCGCCCACAGAAAGGTAAAGACGCCCATGGCCAGATTGGCTAAAAAGCATCGGCCAAACCGGTTAAAGCCTGTGAACAGATCTGCCACTCCTGCCTCTCGGCCGTGGTACAGGTTCATATAGAAGCGTATGGCCCCATAGGACAGCGGGCCTGCCAATACAAGCGATACGATGTTTGAAACCCGGTCATAGATTTCCGCGTCCAGGTCCACGTTAAAAATCACCTTTTCCAGCAGGAGCATGATGGTCGGCACCCCCGCGATGGCCAGCCATGTGATGAACATGATCAAAATCGCCGGCCCCCAGTGTCCCCTGAGCTGTACCTTCGCAGACAGCTTCATGTCCTGGCTTGTCCTGTTTTTCATTTATCTCTCCTCTTAAAATGCACTCACAGATTTTTCCTGAAATGCGGACAGCTCACCATACACAGCCCGCAGACCGAGCCTCGGCCAATGTGCTGGTAGGCTTCCTTCATATACTCGCTGCAGCTGTGGGCGTCTAACAGATGGCTGCGCTCCATGCCCGTCTCCCAGAGGGTTCCCTCGATGGACATGGACGGGCAGGCTTTCACACAGGCCTGGCAGCTGCCGCATTCACTCTCCGCCAGGGCCGCCACAGTGTCAAGCGGCGCGTCGGTCAGTACGGTTCCCAGCCGCACCGCGGGGCCGTAATCCCTGTGGATAAACAGAGCGCTCTTCCCGATCCAGCCCATGCCGGCAATGACCGCTGCGGTTTTGTGCGCGAAGAGCCCGCGGTATGGGTTCTCGCCCTTTAAAGACGGCAGCGACTGCGAGGCCGGAACAGCTACCGCCATCGCGCCCCCTTCCTCGAGGGCCAGCGCCACCCTCAGGGTAATCTCGTCGATCAGGCGGTTGACAATGCGGTAATGGCTGAAATAGGTGGCAGTGGGCGCGTCCTCCATCTGGGCCAAAATCCCCTTTGACAGGCGCACCACCACCGACACAGCGGCGGGATAGCCCAGGTTTAACCCGTCCGGCAGGCTGCTTAAATCCGCAAAGCCAACCTGCGCCGCCCCGAGCCCCTTTCCCAGGCCCTCTATTTTTTCATTTAATGGATTCATAAAAATCTTCTCCTTTTACCACATTTGTTTTTAAATCTGTGCTATAATGATAGGGTAACTTCAATTTTTCCAAGGGAGGTTCATCGCGTGCTTAACACTCAACATCAGGCTGAAGATAAGCTTATTATACTATACGTACTCAATAAAATCAAAACCGGCATCACCCGCGAGCAGGTGGCCTTTATCATTATTGAAAACCTGCAGATGAGCTATTTCGACATTCAGCTCTACATCGACAACCTCATCGAGGATGATTTTATCCGTTTATACCAGATGGATGATGATAAAACCGTGGTCGCCATCACCGCCAAAGGGCGGGAGACTCTGAATATCTTTGAGAAGGACATTCCCACCTATATCCGCGAAATGCTGGAGCTCTACATCTCACAGAACCGGGACCGCATTTTCAGAGAAGTCAAGGTCATCGGCAACTATACAAAGAATACCGACGGCGATTACCAGGTACAGCTCAAGCTCCACGAAAACAACATTGTTCTGATGGAGCTGAACATCAACACACCGTCCCAGAAGCAGGCGCTGAATATCTGTGACAACTGGAAAAATGACACTCAGAATCTTTACGCTTCCATAATCAAGCTGCTCACGCAGACTAGCTAGCTCAAATAGAAAAGCCCGCAGACCTTTACTGTCTGCGGGCTTTATTTTTATTTGTCCCGGCGTACAAGCCGGCCGATGAGCTTGGTGATTTCCACAACCAGCAGCGGCGCCAGTGACGCGGCCACAATGATCAGCCATTCCTGAGGGTTCAGGAAGGTCACGCTGAACAGCGGGTGGGCTGCCGGTATCAGAATGACGGACAGCTGCAGAACTGCTGAAATCAGAATCGCGCCCCACAGGTACCGGTTGGTGAAAAACTGCTTGCTGAACACAGATTTGCTTTCAGACCGGACATTGAGCACATGGGTCAGCTGGGATAAGCCCAGAACCGCGAAGACCATGGTGCGGCCCTCGTCCAGGCCAAAGTGCGAATTGCCGTAATTAAAGACAAACAGCGAGATGGCCGCCAGCACAACGCCCTGGAAAATAATGCGTCCGCCCAGTCCGTGGGCAAAAATGCTTTCTTTGGGATCTCTTGGCTTTTTGGTCATAATGTCATCGTCGTTCTTTTCAACCCCCAGCGCCAGCGCCGGCAGGCTGTCGGTAATCAGGTTGATCCATAAGATATGCACAGGCAGCAAAGGCTGAATCCAGCCGATGAGCGTGGCGACAAACAGGATCAGTATTTCTGCAATGTTACAGGAGAGCAGGAAGTGGACAGCCTTCTTGATGTTCTCGTAGATTCCCCGGCCTTCTTTGACCGCGGAGACAATGGTGGAGAAATTATCGTCTGTCAGAATCATTTCAGCCGCCTCCTTGGAGACGTCGGTGCCTGTAATGCCCATGGCACAGCCAATATCGGCCTTCTTGAGCGCCGGAGCATCGTTGACCCCGTCGCCGGTCATGGCAACCACTGCGCCCTTTTTCTGCCAAGCGTCCACAATCCGCACCTTGTGCTCAGGCGACACCCGGGCGTACACGGCCACATGGTCGATCTTTTCCTCCAGCTCCGTATCTGACATGCTGTTGAGCTCCGTGCCGGACAGGGCAATGCTGTCCTCGCCGTAGATGTCCAGATCTTTTGCGATGGCCACCGCGGTATTCTTGTGGTCCCCGGTGATCATAACGGTTTTAATGCCTGCGGTGTGGCACTCATGGATGGAGTCCTTGACCTCCACACGCGGCGGGTCAATCATGCCCGTCAGCCCCACAAAGGTCATATCATTTTCGAGCTCTTCCATGGTTACTTCCGGCTCGCTGTCATAGCGTTTAAAGGCAAAGCCCAGCACACGGAAGGCGTCATCGGACAAGGTTTCGTTGGCCTTTTCAACCTCGGCCCTGGCTTCTGCGCCAAAGGGAAGAGCCACACTTTCATAGGGAATACTTCCCGTCCCTTTGAGATAATTTCTGCATCGGCTCAGCAGCACATCCGGCGCACCCTTGGTAAAGCTGTAATAGTGCTCGCCGTCCTTATGCACTGTGGTCATGAGTTTACGGTCTGAATCGAAGGGGATTTCATTGACCCTTGGATATTTTTCAAGATACTCGTTTTTCTGATAGCCGAGGCTGGCCGCATAAGCGACCATCGCCACCTCTGTGGGATCGCCGATCTCCTTCACGCCGCTGTCGTCTGTCACGATGGACGCGTCATTGCAGAGCAGGCCGATCCGCACGACCAGGCGCTCACTGTCGGTAAAGCCATCATCCTTGATATCCTCGGCGCTTACGATCCCGTCATTGGCATAGACCTTCTTGATGGTCATTTTATTCTGAGTCAGCGTTCCGGTTTTATCGGAGCAGATCACAGACGCTGCGCCCAGTGTTTCGACCGCAGGCAGCTTCCTTATAATGGCGTGCTTGGCCACCAGCCGCTGGGTGCCCATGGCCAGCACCACGGTAACGATGGCGGGCAGGCCCTCTGGAATGGCGGCCACAGCCAGGCTCACAGCGGTCATAAACATTTCCAGCATATCGCCGCCCCGCACCAGGCCGATAAAGAAAATCACAATACACGCGCCCAGACAGCCCACCGCCAGGATTTTTCCCAGCTCCGTCAGCCGTTTCTGCAGCGGCGTCTGCATGGATACTGTTCCCTGGATCATCCCGGCGATCTTGCCGATTTCTGTGTCCATGCCAGTCTTCGTCACAATAAATTTCCCGCGGCCATAGGTTACGGTGCTGCTCATATAAACCGAGTTCAGCCGGTCGCCCAGCGGCGTCTCGGGGTTGCTCAGATCAGAGAGGTTTTTCTCAACCGCCACCGATTCCCCTGTCAGGGCAGATTCCTGTATCTGCAGGGCTGCGGCCTCGATGAGCCGGCCGTCTGCGGGCACGTTATCCCCGGCGTCCAGGTAAACCACGTCCCCCGGCACCAGATCCTCGGCCTTAATGACCGTCTGCACGCCGTTCCGCAGCACCTTGGCTTCGGGTATGGTCAGCTTTTTAAGCGCCTCCATGGAGTTCTCAGCCTTATTTTCCTGCACCATCCCAATGACGGCGTTGAGGATAACAATGATTAAAATTAAAATGGCATCGCTGATTTCTCCCAGAAAGCCGGATATGATCGCGGCAGCTACCAGTACCAGAATCAGAAAATCCTTAAACTGCTCCAGGAACATGCGCACTAGCGATTTTCGCTTGCCCTCGGCCATTTTGTTCTTGCCGCAGGTCTGCTGTCTGGCGGCAGCCTGGGCGTCACTGAGCCCAGTGCGCGCGTCGGTGTCATAGACCTTCTCAGTTTCCGATACGGATAGTAAGAAAGATTCCCTTGACTTGTTGCTTTCTTCGTTTGTCATTCTGTCCTCCTTGAATTATAAATAAAAGACCCTTATCTCTAAATTACCCCGCCTGCCCAAAGACAAACGCGAAATTAGAAATAAAGGTCTTACTCTCAAGTGTAACGCTTGATGCTTAGCCGGAGCTTTCGCTCGAAATGACGACTAAGCAGCTCCTTAATGGTTGAGTTACTCCCCTTCAGGGTGTTTTTTATTTAGTTAATTTACTATATTTTAGCACTTTAACCACAGGAAGTAAAGATAAAATTTAGCCAATGGCATCAGGATCACATTTTACAGAAAAAGCTTTTTTCCAAGATCAGAATGCTTTCCCGGTAAAATGCGTTTGCTTCGTTGCCGGATGCCCGCTCACGCTCTTTGCATCCTACCGTTTTTTAAAAAACGGACTCAGCATCATTCATACCTCAGGGCTTCGATGGGGTCAAGCTTGGCGGCTTTATTGGCCGGGTAGTACCCGAAGAACACGCCGATCGCCATTGAGAAGCCCACAGCCAGCACGATGGAACCAACGGACGGTACCACGGTTGTTTTCAGCAGCAAGCCGCCGAGGGCGCCAAAACCTGCCCCCAGCAGGATGCCAAGGATACCGCCGATGATACAGATGATCATGGATTCAACCAGGAACTGTATCCGGATAGCGCTGTTGGGCGCTCCCAGAGCCTTGCGCACACCGATCTCCCGCGTACGCTCAGTGACAGATACCAGCATGATGTTCATAACCCCGATACCGCCGACCAGCAGCGATATACCCGCGATCACCGCGATGGCCATGGATACCTGCGACATGGCAGTGTTCATTTCCTTCATGATGCTTTCCATGCTCTGCGCTTCTACCTTGCTGTTGCTGGTTTCAGGATAAAATTTATTGAAATAAGCTGCGGCCTTGGTGGCAAGCTCTGTCGAGCTGACATCTGGGGAAGCCATGAGCATGATCATGCTGTAGCCCTTTGTCGTATCGTTTGTGATGTTCTTAGCGGTTGTATAGGGAATATAGGCGGTCGAGCGGCTGCTGCCGCCCATCGCAGCCATCATGGCGCTCTGGGTCGCATCCTCCATGGGGTCCTGATAAACCCCTACCACGTAAAAGCTCTCAGTTCCATAGGTGGTTTCCACCTTTATTTCCTTACCGATCGGGTCGCTTCCCTCACCGTACAGATTCTTTTTCATGATACTGGAAATGACGATGACGTTCTTCTCACCCTCCACATCCCGGTCGCTGATGGCGCGTCCCTGGACGATCTTGACATTTTCAACGGTGAAATAATCATGGTTGGCCCCCGTGATTTTCATCTCCTGCTGCGGGATAATATCGACAGTTTTGGCCGCTCCCACGTTATTGCTGATCTCAAGGCCTTCAATCTCATCGCCGTAGCGTTCTCTGAAACGCTCGATCATCTCATCGGTAATGTTATCCTCATCACTGTTGGAGTAGGTGCCGTCCACGTCCTTGGGCATGACGTACAGCTGAATGTTGCGCCCGCCCACGTTGGAGAGCGTCTCGTTCAGGGTGTTGGACATGGCGTCACCAAGAGAGGTGATGGCAATGACCGAGGCGATCCCGATAATAATACCCAGCATGGTCAGCAGCGCCCGCATTTTGTTGGCGCGCAGCCCTTCCAGTGCCAGTTTAATATTTTCAAGCAAGTTCATGGTGTCGCTCCAATCTCACCCCTGTGCCCGCCCGGGTGCCGACAATGCTGCCGTCGCTCAGGGTGATAATCCGCTCGGTTTCATCGGCCAGCTCTGGATTATGGGTGATCAAAATAATGGTTTTGCCCTGTTTCTCATGCAGCTCATGGAAAATATCCATGACCATGCGGCCGGTTTTACTGTCCAGCGCGCCGGTGGGCTCATCGGCCAGGATAATGGACGGATCGTTGGCCATGGCCCGGGCGATGGCGATACGCTGCTTCTGTCCGCCGGAAAGCTCATTGGGACGGTGCTTTGCCCTGTCCGACATATCCACCAGCTCCAGCAGCTCCTCTGCCCGCTCCCGGCGTTCCGCCTTGGGCAAGCCCGCGTACAGCATGGGCAGCTCAACGTTGCTGAGCGCTGTGGAGCGCGGAATCAGGTTAAAGGTCTGGAACACAAAGCCGATTTTCTGGTTACGAATCTTAGAGAGACCGCTGTCCTTAATGGTGCTGACCAGCAGCTGATCCAGATAATACTCGCCTTCTGTGGGCCGGTCAAGGGCGCCGATGATGTTCATCAGCGTGGACTTGCCTGAGCCTGATGCCCCGATAATGGATATAAACTCGCCCTCTAAGACTTCCAGATCAAGGCCATGAAGGATTTCAAGCTCATTGGGCGAACCCACATAGAAGCGCTTCACAATGCCCTTCATCTCGATGATCTTATTGCGCATTGGTGTCTCCTTGGGCGGTGCTGTTGTCGCTCGCCTGCTGCAGTGTGACAGAGTCCCCGGCCTTAACCTTGTCGATGTCGGTGATGATCTGCATGCCGTCTGTCAGCTGATCGCCTGAAATTTCAATGGCGAAGTCCGTTTCTGTACCAGTGGTGACAGGCACTTCCTTCACGGCGTAAACACCATCCTTGGGGTCGGCGGCTACCAGCACACAGCTTTCATTGTTCGCACCTGTGGTCAGCACATCAAACGGAACACTGTAAACGCCGTTTCTTTCCTCAACGATGATGTTGAGGCGCGCCTTCATCCCGATCAGCAGACCGCTGATGTCGGAGTCAATGCTGACCCTGGTTTCAAATTCCGGGTTCTGGTTTCCTGAGGAAGCCGCGGCTGCCGCGCCCGTGCCGGACGCGCTGGACTGCTTGACAGCAGTGGGCGCAATGCTCTGCACGGTACCAGTGTATTCCTTGTCCCCGGTCGCGTCGGTTTTGATGGTTACCTTCATTCCCGGCTGTACGGTTCCCACATCTGCTTCCTTGATATTTGTGACCACACGCAGGCTGTTGGTATCCTCGATGGTAAAGAGCACACCGTTGGCCGGAGCGCCGTTCTGTGCGCTGATGGCTGTCACTGTACCGGAAGTCGTGGCTTCTACACGTTCCCAGGTATCGCTTTTTTCATCGTACAGGCGGCAGAGACGGTCGCCCTTTTCAACCCATTCGCCGACGGATACGTCGATATCCCACACCGGAATACCGGTCATATTGCTGACCTGCTCTACATAGGTGCTCTCAACCGTACCGTTGGTCGAAACCGTTCTCTGAAGATTGGTCTTCTCGAGTGCTGTGGTTTTGACAGCGGCTGCCTGCGGCTGGCTGGTGCGCGTACAGGCCCAGACGCCCAGCGCTACGACAACGACTGCCAGTATGACAAGCGTAATAATGATACTTTTTTTCTTATTCATGGTGCCTCCATTATTTGTTTTGTTGTGAATCATTTTAACATAAAAACATGAAGAAATTCGGGATGAAATCTAAAGATTTTATTAATATTTGATCTGTAATCGTACATCATATGTTCTTTTTGCGGAACAAAATAAAAAACAGCGCGGGACCGCCTGACGGCAGGGTTACGGTTAGTACAGCGGCAGGGTCCAGATCGCCACAAACTCACCTTTTTCAATCCAGCTTTTAAAAGTCCCTTCATGGCGCTCCGCAATTTTCTCACAGGTTTTCAGTCCGATGCCAAAGCTCTCACCACCGCTGTTTTTGCGCACCTGGTTTGTCTGGATAATGCGCAGGGTGTCCGGCTCCAGCATGACGTCAAAGCTGATGGGCCGCCGGGGATCGGCGTATTTCAGGGCATTGGAGCAGAGATTATCAAAAACGCGCCGGAACTGCTGAATATCCACATTGATGGCAAAGCCCTCCTCGATGCTGTCCTTTACCTGAACGGTGAGTCCCTTTTCCTCCAGCAGAAAAACGCTCTCTGATAAAACCTGCGCCAGCAGCTCGTTGCCGTCGATCAGCTCGTAATGGAACATGACCTCCTCATTCTCTGCCACCGAATGGCTGAAAAGGGCTGTGGTAAGGTTTTTGATCTGATAGGCCTTTTCCAGAGCGTTATTGATATAAACCGCTTCCTCCTCCGGGCTTTTGACTTTGCCGTCCCTGATCAGATCCAGATAGCAGATCACCGAAGTTAAGGGGGTCCGTATGTCGTGGGATATGGCGGTGACCATCTCGTGATTTTCACGGATTGCAGTCTCACGCTCGTTTATCTGTTTTTGCAGTGTGCGCCGCATATCGTTGAGCTGTATGGCCAGCGCAGTCAGCTCATCATCTCCTTCCACAGGAATGGGATACTCCAGCCCGCCGCCCTCAATGATCTCAATGCCATGCTCCAGGGTATGAATATAACGGATCTTTTTATGAAACAGCTTTAAAAACACGACGAAAAGCACCGCGATGGTCACCATGTAGGACAAAAGCTCCACCGTCTCGCCTGAGATACCATTCTCACGGATAAAGCAGGTCAGCAGCAGCGTGGTGGCCACCCCTGAGGCCAGCGCAATGATAAAGGAAATGCCAAAGTATTTCATGATTGTCAGCCCGAGCTTCGACCTGAAGATACTTTCCTCCTGCTTAGTCAACATAGTAGCCCTTTCCCCAGGCGGTTTTAATATACTGGGGCTCCTGAGAGTTATCTCCGAGTTTTTTGCGCAGGTTTCGGATATGCACCATGACCGTGTTGTTGGCAGAGTAGAAATAGGGCTCGTTCCAGATGCTTTCGTAAATATTCTGGGCAGAAAATACCTTTTTCCGGTTGTCCATCATGAGCTCCAGTATCCGGTACTCAATGTCGGTCAGGGTGACGATCTCCCCGCCTATCTCGACATTCTGCGCATCCTTGTCCAGCACCAGGTCGCGGATCACCAGCTTGTTGCTCTTTTCCGCCGGCGCGCTGCCCTGGTACACATAGTAGCGGCGCAGCAGGGATTTCACACGGGATACCAGCTCGGTATAGGAGAAGGGCTTGGACAGGTAATCATCACCGCCCACAGAAAAACCCATCACCTTGTCGGAATCCTGGTCCTTGGCTGTTAAAAACAAAATGGGCACCCGTGTCTTTTCCCTTATCTCCGAACAGGCCTTATAGCCAGATTTCTGGGGCATCATAACGTCCAGTATGATCAGATCAATGGAATCATCTGTCCTGTCCACTGCCTCCTGACCGTTTTTAGCCTGAACGACCTCAAAGCCTTCTGCTGTCAGCAGAATTTCTACCAGCTCACAAATATCCTGATTGTCGTCTGCAATCAAAATCCGTTTCTTTCCTTCTTCGTTCATGGGAACTCCTTTCATTTAGTCGGCAATAAATACAACTTACTTTTAAAGAAAAGGCGGAAGTCTCCTTCCGCCCTGTTCTGTTTTATTTTCTTACTGATTGTAATAGGCCAGGCGTTCCAGCACCTTATCCAGCATTTCCTGGTATTTGCGCTGTTTTTCACGCTCGCCCTCCACGACCTTTTCAGGCGCCTTATCTGTAAAGCCCTTGTTGGACAGCTTTTTCTCCACACGGTCCAACTCCTTCTCAAGCTTGGCCTTCTCGCCATTCAGACGCTCGATTTCCTTTTCCTTGTCTACCAGCTCGTCCATGGACAAAAACAGCTCTGCGTCTTCGACAACAGCGCTCACATAGTTTTCCTGGACATCCTCCTTGACAATGGCGGAGATTCCGGAGACAGAGGCCAGTTTTTCAAAGTAAACAGCCGACTTAAGCATCAGCTTTCCATGCGCCGCATTGTCTGTGATGACAAAAAGCTGCGTTTTCTTGGCGTTTGGCACATCCATCTCGGAACGGATATTGCGGATGCTCTTGATACAGGCCATCAGGAAACGGACATCCTCCTCATCCTGCTTAAAATGCAGGGCTTCGTCGTATTCCGGCCACTCAGACACAATGATGGCCTCGCCGGCATCGGGCAGGTAGCCATAAATTTCTTCGGTGATAAAGGGAATGACCGGGTGCAGCAGCTTAAGGATGTTGGTCAGTACCAGGTTCAGAGTGTACTGCGCGGCCGCTTTGGTGGTTTCATCGTCACCGTACAGTCTTGGTTTTACCAGCTCGATATACCAGTCACAGTATTCGTTCCAGGCAAAATCGTAAACCTTCTGAGCTGCGATTCCCAGCTCGTATTTATCCATGTTCTGGGTCACATCCCGTACAACGTCGTTCATGCGGCTCAGAATCCATTTATCAGTATTTTCCAAATTGGCAAGCGCAGCGTCCCGCTGATCCATGATATTTTCATCCAGATTCATCAGCACAAAGCGGGCGGCATTCCAGATTTTGTTTAAAAAGTTTCTGCTGGCTTCCAGCTTTTCGTCCTGCCAGCGGATATCATTCCCCGCAGAATTCCCTGTGATGATCGAGAAGCGCAGCGCGTCCGCGGAGAACTGCTCAATGATTTCCAGCGGATCAATGCCGTTGCCCAGAGATTTGCTCATCTTGCGGCCCTGGGAATCACGAATCAGGCCGTGGATATAGACATCGGCGAATGGAACCTCACCCATGTTGTACAGACCCATGAAGATCATGCGGGCAACCCAGAAGAAAATAATATCATAGCCGGTCACCAAGACATCGTTGGGATAGAATTTTTCCAGATCCGAGGTTTTCTCCGGCCAGCCCAGGGTTGAGAAGGGCCACAGCGCAGAGCTGAACCAAGTGTCCAGAGCGTTTTCGTCCTGTGTAAAGTGGGTGCCGCCGCATTTTGGACAAACTGCCGGCATCTCCTTGGCGACAACCATCTCGCCGCAGTCATCACAGTAATAGGCGGGAATCTGATGTCCCCACCACAGCTGACGGGAAATACACCAGTCGCGGATATTTTCCATCCAGTTAAAGTAAATCTTACTGAAGCGGTCTGGCACAAACTGGGTGTCACGATTTCTGACTGCCTCGATGGCGGGTTTTGCCAGAGGCTCCATCTTTACAAACCACTGCTCAGAAGTCATGGTTTCAACGGTAGTGCCACAGCGGTAGCACTCGCCGACATTGTGGACGTGATCCTCAATTTTTTCAAGCAGACCCAGCGCCTTAAGATCCTCCACAACCGCCTTGCGGCATTCATAGCGGTCCATGCCAGCGTATTTTCCAGCCAGCTCGTTCATGGTGCCGTCCTCATTCATGACATTGATCTCTTCAAGGTTATGGCGTTTTCCAACTTCATAGTCATTGGGGTCATGGGCAGGGGTCATCTTGACCACACCGGTTCCAAATTCCACATCCACATAGTCATCGGCAACTACTGGAATCTCCTTGTTCACCAGCGGCAGGATAACGGTTTTGCCCACCAGATCCTTATAGCGTTCATCATTTGGATTGACCGCTACGCCGGAATCGCCCAGCATGGTTTCCGGACGGGTGGTGGCAATGGTAACGTAATCGTCGCTGCCCGCGATAGGATAACGGATATGCCACAAATGGCCTGCCTGCTCAGCGTACTCTACCTCCGCATCGGAAAGGGCGGTTTTACAGTCCGGGCACCAGTTTATAATACGGCTTCCCTTGTAGATCAGGCCCTCTTCGTACAAACGGACAAAGGTTTCCTTGACTGCCTCGCTGCAGCCTTCATCCATGGTGAAGCGCTCGCGGTCCCAGTCACAGGAGGCGCCCAGCTTTTTAACCTGCTCACGGATGCGGTCCTTATAGGTCAAAGCCCAGTCCCAGGCACGCTTGAGGAACTCCTCGCGTCCCAGTTCTTCCTTGGTTTTGCCTTCCTCATTACGAATTTTTTCAACGACCTTTACCTCGGTGGCAATGCTGGCGTGGTCCATCCCCGGCACCCACAGCGCTGCGTAGCCCTGCATTCTCTTGAACCGGGTGAGCACATCCTGAAGGGTGTCGTCAAAGGCGTGGCCCATGTGCAGCTGTCCGGTAATATTCGGCGGCGGCATCACAATCGTAAAAGATTTTCCGCCTTGGTGTACCTCTGGCTTAAAATAGTCCTTTTCCTGCCACCAGGCATATATACGGCTTTCTACGTCCTTCGGATCATAGACTTTTGACATTTCTTTTTTCAATCTGCTTACCTCTCTCTATGCTAAAGTTTTTAAACCACGATAAATTTTTTCGATATTTTATTATTATACCAAACCATCAGCTATTTTGAAAGGGTGGACTGAAAATTAGTTGTAAAATTAAAGACCGCTTCCAAAATGAAAGCGGCCTTTTTTTATTACTGCTGAACCGCGAACATCAGCTCACATTTCACAGCCTTTTCGCCGTCCACGGTTGCCAGCGCATCCGCAAAACCGATCCCCGCCCGAAATCCCTTGAAGGTGACGTCCAGGGTCAGCTTGTCCCCCGGTATGACCTGACGGTGGATGCGGGCTTTGTTGATGCCTGCAAACAGTGCAATCTTACCCTTGTTTTCCTCTTTAGACAGTAGCAGCACCGCGCCCGCCTGGGCCAGCGCTTCAATAACCAGAACGCCAGGCATGACATGCTGTTTTGGAAAATGCCCCATAAACTGCATTTCATTGGCCGTGACACATTTGACGCCCACGACATGGTCGTCCTCCATCTCAATGATCTGGTCTACCAGTAAAAAAGGATAGCGATGCGGAATAATTTCCTGTATCTGATTTGAGTTTAACAGCATTTTCAGTCCTCCCATTTCGCAAACGCCAGGGTTGCGTTGTGTCCGCCAAATCCGAAGGAATTGGAGATGGCACAGTGAATATCCTTTTTCACGCCCTCATTTGGCACCACATTCAGATCGCATTCGGGATCGGGCACCTGATAGTTCAGGGTTGCGGGCACAAAGCCATCCTGAAGGGCCTTAACAGTGATAACCGCCTCTACAGCCCCGCTGCCGCCCAGCAGATGCCCGGTCATGGACTTGGTAGAGGAAATCATCAGCTCTTTGGCGTGATCGCCGAAAAGCGCCTTTACTGCGGCTGTTTCACCTTTATCATTCAAGGCAGTGCTGGTGCCGTGGGCATTGATATAATCCACATCGCTAACCGCCAGTTCGCCGTCCTTCAGCGCATTTTTCATGGATTTTACTGCCCCGCTGCCGTCCTCAAGGGGAGCGGTAATGTGGTGCGCGTCACAGCTGGTGCCATAGCCCACGACTTCGGCGTAAATCTTCGCGCCTCTGGCCTTTGCGTGCTCCAGCTCCTCGAGCATCAGGATACCAGCCCCTTCGCCCATGACAAAGCCGCTGCGCTCCTTATCGAACGGGATGGACGCGCGTCTGGGGTCATCACCGCTGTAAAGCGCGCGCATGGACTGGAAGCCCGCAATGCCGAGGGGCGTGATGGTGGATTCGCTGCCGCCGGCCGCAATAACGTCCTCGTAGCCAAAACGAATGCGGTGGAAGGCCTCCCCGATGGAATTCGTTCCTGAGGCACAGGCCGTCACACTGCTGGAACAGATACCTCTTGCCTGTAAATCAATGGCAATGTTTCCCGGCGCCAGGTTGACAATGGCCATTGGGATAAAAAACGGCGATACCCGGCCCGGTCCCCGGCTGTTCAGTGTTTCGGTGGATTCCTCAATCTTGCGCAGTCCGCCGACACCAGAGCCCACAATAACGCCAAAGCGGTCACGGTCGAGCCCGGAATCCTCAAGGCCTGCATCTGCATAGGCCTGTTTGGCTGCAATACGGGCAAACTGCGTAAAGCGTTCGTTAAACTTCATCTCCCGTTTACTGAAATACTGCTCAGTGTCCAGATCCTTAACCTCAGCGGCCAGCTTAACCTTGTAGTCACTGGTATCAAAGGCGGTGATCTCGCCCACACCGCAGCGGTTTGCCTTTACACTCTCCCATGTTTCGTCAAGGGTGTTTCCAATCGGGCAGACAATGCCCATGCCTGTTATCACAACACGTCTCATATGCTCATACCTCCATCAATACTGAAAACCTGCCCGGTCATGTAGCTGCTCTTATCCCCTGCCAGAAAAACGGTCAGGTCGGCCACATCCTGAGTGGTGCCATAACGTTTAAGCGGGATCTGGCTCAGGATCTCTTCCTGCACCTTTTCGGACAAAGCGCTGCTCATATCGCTCTCGATAAAGCCCGGCGCAATGGCGTTGGCGGTAATATTTCTGGATGCGAGTTCCTTGGCGGTCGTCTTTGTCAGAGCGATGACCCCTGCCTTGCTGGCCGCATAGTTCGCCTGTCCGGCATTGCCGCCGATACCGACAACTGAAGCCATATTGATGATTTTTCCCTTCTTTTTCTTCAGCATGACCTTGGATACATGCTGTGTGCAGTTAAAACAGCCTTTGAGATTCGTGTCGATAACCCGGTCAAAGGCTTCTTCCTTCATGCGCAGGATCAGCGCGTCATCGGTAATACCGGCATTGTTGACCAGCACGTCGATGGTCCCAAACTCAGCGACCACCTGGTCCACCATCGCTTTGACCGCTGCGTTATCTGCCACGTTGCACTGGCAGATCATGGCACGTACGCCAAAGGCTTCGCATTCTTCTTTAACGGCAGCGGCCTTCTCAGCGTTTCCGTTGTAGTTGATGGCTATGTTATAGCCTTCCTTTGCCAGATTCAGAGCAATGGCTCTGCCGATTCCCCGGCTGGCACCGGTGATCAATGCTGTTTTATTTTCCATTTCTATCTCCTGATTTAACGAAGCGCTTTACACACCGCTTCAAAAGTCTCCATATTTTCCACGTTCATCACTTTTACCGACCGGTCAATCTTCTTGACAAAACCGCTGCATGCCTTGCCCGGACCCACCTCGATAAAGGTATCCACGCCCATGTCAATCATGCGGCGGATGCCCTTTTCAAAATAAACCGAGGAATGAATCTGCTGTACCAGCACGTCTCTCACAGGCCTTATCTCAACATCGCCGCTCACGTTGGAAACCACCGGGATCGACGGCGTTTTGATCTCAACCGTATCCAGTAAATCGGAGAGCTCCTTTGAAGCCTCCAGAAGTAATGAGGAATGAAAAGCGCCGCTGACATTAAGCGGCATGACACGCCGCACGCCGCGTTCAAGGAGCAGTGCCCTGGCCTTTTCTACCGCCGGGGTTTCACCGCTGATCACGATCTGTCCCGGACAGTTATAGTTCGCCACCTCACAGACGCCTAAATCAGAGGCGTCTGTGCAGGCCTGCTGAATGGTTTCAGCGTCAGCTCCCAGCACTGCCGCCATCATGCCTGTGCCCTTTGGCAGCGCGTGGGCCATGAGCTGGCCTCTTTTGCGTACGACCTTCAAAGCGTCCTTCAGCATAAACGCGCCGCCGTAGGTCAGGGCTGTGTACTCGCCAAGGCTCAGCCCTGCGGTAATATCCGGGATAACGCCCTCCTTTTTCAGGCAGTGCGCCATCACATAGGATGTGATCAGCAGACAGCTCTGAGCGTAGGCGGTATCATTGATCCTGTCCTCCGGCCCTTCAAAGCAGCACCTGGCCAAGTCAAAATCCAAATCGTTATTTGTATAAAAATCCCGGACCTCTGGAAAAGCATCGTAAAAATCCTTTCCCATGCCTGCTTTCTGGGCACCCTGTCCGGCAAATAAAAATGCAGTTTTCATATTTCCTCCATTAATCCTCTGGCTTCATTCATACAGCTTTCCATGATCTCTCTGACACTGGTCAGCGCCTTCATACGGTACGCGTTGGTTCCGCAGAAAAACAGGCCCTTGTCCGCATTCCCCTCAACAGCAGCTATCAGCGCGCTCTGAATACAGTAGGGCGCCTTGGCCGGATCGCAGGGCTTCAGACAATCCACACATTTGTCCGGTTGAATACGGCCCTCGCGGGACAGCCGCTCAATCAAAGCTGTTTTCACTGCCCTTCCCGGAAAGCCGACCGGGCTTTTGACGATTTCGATGTCCTCTTTCTCTGCGTTCAGCAGTACAGCCTTGTAGGCATCCGCTCCGTCACATTCATAGGTTCCGATAAAACGGGTAGCCATCTGTACACCGTCCGCGCCCAGCTTCAGAAAACGGGCAATATCCGCTCCGTCGTAGACACCGCCTGCTGCAAAGACAGGAATCTTCCGCCCAAACTTTTCTTCAAAGCCGGCGGTTTCCTTTTTAACATCCGCGAGAATCTCCTCAAGGGACGGACATTTGCCTTCAAGCAGATCGGCTTCCTTAAATCCAAGGTGTCCGCCTGCCAGGGGTCCTTCAATGACAATAAAATCTGCGGTACGCCCGTAGTGTTTGTCCCAGGCTCTTAAAATGAGCTTGGCGGCCCGGCCGCTGGACACAATGGGCGCAATGGCGATGCGGTCATCCTCCACATATTTAGGAAGCTCCAGAGGCAGCCCAGCCCCAACGATAATAGCGTCCACTGCGGCGTCTGCCGCGGCCCGCACATAGGTCTCAAAATTTTTGAGGGCCGCCATGATATTAACGCCCAAAAGTCCTCTGCCGCCTGCGATCTCACGCGCTTTTTTTACTTCTCCCGCAAAGCCGCGGATATTGGCAGCCAGGTTGTCCGTCAAGAAGTCGGACTCACGATAGCCTGGATGGGCCATGGATAAAACACCCATGCCGCCGTTTTTCATCACATTGCCCGCCAGATTCGCGAGGGACACGCCAACGCCCATACCGCCCTGAATAATGGGAATCTCCAGCAGCTTATCTTTAATCTTAACACTCTGTATCATAGATCAGTTCCTGACTTTTTTTCTCAAAGGTTTTCTTATCTTCTGCCGCTTCTGACAAAAGTGTGTTGATAATCTGTGAGAAGGGCTTGACTTCCTTACACATGGCCGCAACCTGGCCCATCATCAGAGAGCCGTTTTTCACATCGCCCTCCACAACCGCTTTTCTCAGGGAGCCCAGCGTCAGGCGCTCCATTTCTTCCAGCTCAATCCCCTCGCGCTCGATTTTCAGATACTCTGTTGTCATGGCGTTTTTCAGAACGCGCACCGGCGCATTCAGGCTTCTGCCTGTCACGACAGTATCACGGTCCTTTGCCTTGATCACTGCTTTTTTATAATTTTCGTGGATCGGGCATTCCTCCGCCAGAAGCAGGCAGGTCCCGATCTGAATCCCCTCTGCTCCCAGGCAAAGCGCAGCGTTCAGCTGTCTGCCGGAAGCGATGCCGCCGGCTGCGATCACAGGTACGTCCACTGCTGCGGCCACCTGCGGGACGAGGGACATCGTGGTAATATCGCCGATATGTCCGCCGGATTCGGTTCCTTCAGCAATGATGGCGTCCGCTCCGTTCTGTGCCAGCCGCTTGGCCAGTGCAACGCTTGCCACCACTGGAAAAACTTTAACACCAGCCTCTTTCAGCGCGTCCAGATATTTGCCCGGATTTCCTGCGCCGGTAGTTACCGCCGCAACCTTTTCCTCGATTAAAACTGCCATGATATCATCGGAATAGGGGTTCATCAACATGACATTGACGCCAAAGGGCTTGTCGGTCAGCTCACGGCAGCGGCGGACTGCCGCGCGTGTTTCCTCACCCGTCATGGAACCGCTCGCGATGATGCCAAGACAGCCGGCGTTTGAGGCTACCGCCGCAAATTCCGGTGTGGCAATATTCGCCATTGCCCCCTGGATGATGGGATATTTTATGTTCAGTAGTTGATTGATCAATTTTATACTCCTTGCTACTTTTTATGCATAACATTTATGAATGGAAAATTGAAAATGGAGAATGAAAGAACAAATCGGCAGAACCGATTTGATTATAATCAAATTTGCGGTGCAAATTTGTCCCATAATTTTTCATTTTCAATTTTAAATTTCGATTAAAGCTCCAGCCCAGGTAAAGCCTGCGCCAAAGCCAGCCATGATCACCTTCATGCCGGGCTTCAGCAGGCCTTTTTCCGCCATCTCCGCATAGGCGATGGGAATGCTGGCAGAGGAGGTATTGCCGTAACGGTCAATGTTGACATAAACCTTGCTCCGGTCAATCCTGGCCTTTTTAGCCACATAGTCGATGATGCGGATGTTTGCCTGGTGCGGGATGATCCAGTCAATGTCGGCGATGGTGAGGCCGGATTTTTCCAGAGCCCTGTCCACTGCCTCTGACATGGCTTTTGTTGCAAAGCGAAAAACCGCGTTGCCATCCATGGTTACCGGCCGGTGCACTGGCAGCGATTTTGTCTCCAGCGCCCCTGAGGAATCCCCTCTGGCTGCCGCATAAAAACAGGACTGCCTGGCCGGGTCTGCCTTTAACACCATAGCTCCGGCGCCATCTCCGAAAAGCACACAGGTACTCCGGTCCTCCCAGTCCAGCACATTGGAAATCACCTCAGCCCCCACCACACAGGCATGGTTTATCTGTCCTGTTTCCAGCAGGGCTGAAGCCACATTCATGGCGTAGAGATAACCCGAACAGGCTGCGTTGACATCAAACGCCATCACCGGCAGTTCTTTTATCCCGAGCTTTTCCTGGATCAGGCAGGCGCAGGAGGGCGTGAAATTTTCCGGCGTAAAGGTCGCGGTGACAATACAGTCAATGTCCTCTGGTTTCAGCCCGGCACGCTCAATGGCTTTGGCTGCCGCCGCATATCCCAGATCCGAGGTGGTCTCATGCGCTGCGATAAAACGCGCGCCGATTCCGGTACGGCTCCTGATCCACTCGTCGCTGGTATCAACCCTCTTGGCCAGATCATCGTTGGTCACGCAGTTTTCCGGTACGGAAAAAGCGCTTGATAATATTTGTATTCCCATTGCTACGCTCCTATTTTTCGGAACTTTTCATAGCGTTCTGCTGTCAGCTCCATTGTCTTTTTCCGGCCCAACGCCTTGAGGTCACGCTCGATCAGAGCGTCCATCTGTGAGACGACGAAATCCACGCACTGCTCCACACCATCTGCCGGTTCACTGATGATTTCATCTACAATGCCCTTGCGGTGCAGATCCTGGGCGGTAAGCTCCATGACTTCAGCTGCCTCCTGCACGCGTGAATCGTCCTTCCACAGGATACTCGCAAAGCCTTCGGGCGACAGCACCGAGTATACCGCATGCTCCATCATATAAATCCGGTCTGCCACACTCAGGGCCAAAGCGCCGCCGCTGCCGCCCTCACCGATAACCAGGCACAGCACCGGCACTCTGAGGTCTGAAAAAACTTTGAGACATTCGGCAATGGCCGAGGCCTGTCCTCGCTCCTCTGCTCCCCTGCCCGGGTAAGCGCCGGAGGTGTCCACAAAGGTGATGACTGGCCGTTTAAATTTTTCCGCCTGCTGTGCGAGCCGCAGTGCCTTTCGGTAGCCCTCCGGGTTCATCATTCCAAAGTTGCGGTCAAGGTTTTCCTGGAGGTTGGTTCCTTTATTCTGTGCCAGAATGGTAACCGGCTGGCCGTGAAAAAAGCCAACGCCCGCCAGAAGCGCCTGATCATCACCATACAGACGATCGCCGTGCAGCTCCATAAAGCCGTCAAAGAGCGCGTCTATATAGGCCTGAGCGCGGGTGCGTTCCGGCCGTCTGGCCATCATCACCTTGTCCCAGGCCGTCCATTCTTTGTTTTCTTCTGTCATCAGCCTCTCCTCTCATGAAGAACCAGCAGCTTTTCGATGGTTGATTTCATCTGGCTGCGGTGCACAATGGCGTCAATGGCGCCCTTTTCCAGCAAAAACTCTGCCTTCTGGAAATTCTCCGGAAGCTTTTCCTTGATGGTATTCTCAATCACACGCTTGCCCGCAAAGCCGATAAGGCTGTCCGGCTCAGCGATGAGAATATCCCCGAGCGTCGCAAAGCTGGCGCTGACGCCTCCGGTGGTCGGATTGGTCAGAACACTCAGGTAAAAACCGCCGGCTTCTGAAAAACGTTCAAGGGCCGCGCTGGTTTTAACCATCTGCATAAGGGAGACAATTCCTTCCTGCATCCGCGCGCCGCCGGAGGCGCAGAAGATCACAAGGGGGAGTCTCTTTTTAGTGGCAAGCTCGATCAGGCGTGTAATCCGTTCGCCAACGGCACTGCCCATGCTGGCCATCATAAAACGGCTGTCCATGACAGCCACAGCTGTCTTTTTGCCTCCAATTTTTCCAATGCCGGTCAGCACTGCCTCAGACATGCCTGTCTGGCGCTGGCAGGAATCAATTTTCTCTGTATAGCCTGGAAAAGCGTCGGTATCCGGGTTGACCAGATTTTTATCAATGGCTGAAAAGCTCCCTCTGTCACAGATCTGGCGCACTCTCTCTCTGGCGCTGAGCTTGTAGTGATAGCCGCATTCAGGGCAGACATACAGGTCATGCATCAGCGATTCGGAGGGGGTACTTGCCTTGCACTTCGGGCAGGTAATAAACACGTTGTCCGGTATGTCGCGGCCCTGCTTGTCCTTGATGGCGTGGCGCAGTGTCTTGAACAGCGTCAGCTTGTTTTTTCTTTCCTTAAACGATTGTTCCATTATCCTTCAGCTCCTGTACAAAGGTATCGACATAGCCGGTGTCAAAGCGGCCCTTGATAAATTCCGGCTCGTGCATCAGCACATACAAAAATTCCACATTGTTGGGAACACCCTCAACGATCAGCTCTTCCAAAGCGATCCGCATTTTCTTAATGGCCTCCAAACGGGATTCACCGTTTGTGATGCATTTTAAAATCATGGAATCGTAATAGGGCGGAATGTCATAGCCGTTGTAGATGGCTGTGTCCACACGCACACCTCTGCCTCCCGGAAGATTCAAAAAGCTGATATGTCCCGGTCTTGGGGCAAAATCCGCGCTCACATCCTCGGCGTTGATCCGGCATTCGATGGCGTGGCCCAGACAGCGGATATCCTCCTGCTTCAGGTTACACTTCTTCTTATCCGCAATGCGGATCTGCTGCTTGATCAGGTCGATGCCTGTGATCATTTCGCTGATGGTGTGCTCAACCTGTATGCGGGTGTTCATTTCCATAAAGTAATAACGCTCTGCGCCGTCCCACAGAAATTCAATGGTTCCAACGCTGTTGTAGCCCACGTGGCGGCTGGCCTTGACCGCATCGGCGGTCATGGCCTCCCGTATCTTTTCCGGAAGACAGCAGCAGGGTGCTTCCTCAACAATTTTCTGGTTACGGCGCTGAAGCGAGCAGTCCCGCTCAAAAAGATGCAGGACATTGCCGTAATGGTCTGCCAGAAGCTGTACCTCGATATGCTTGGCGCTCTGCACGACCTTTTCGACATAGACGCCGTCGTCGCCAAAGGCTGTCCTCGCCTCTGCCCGGGCTGTGGTATAGGCGTCAATAAAATCCTCCTCGGATTCTGCGACGCGCATACCGCGTCCCCCGCCGCCGCTTCTGGCTTTAATGAGCACTGGAAACCCAATGTCCCTGGCGACCTGAAAGGCCTCGTCCAGCTCTGCCACACCTCTGGAACCGGGAATAACAGGCACTCCTGCCTCAATCATGGTCTCCTTGGCTCTTGCCTTGTTGCCCATCATCTCGATGACATCGGCGTCCGGGCCAATAAAAATAAGCCCGCATTGTTCAACCAGACGCGCAAAGGCTGGATTTTCAGAGAGAAACCCAAAGCCCGGATGGATCGCATCGCAGCCGGTGAGACAGGCGGCGCTTAAAATACGCTGCATATTCAGATAACTTTCATCAGATCTCGGACCGCCGATGCACACCGCCTTGGTGGCGTACTGTACATGCAGCGCGTCCTTGTCTGCTGTCGAATAAATCGCCACCGTTTCGATGCCCATTTCCTTGCAGGTCCGAATAATCCGGACGGCGATCTCTCCGCGATTGGCGATTAAAATACGTTCAATCATTGGGCCTCTCCAATACAAATGATTTTTTCATCATATTCCACCATGGTTTCATTTTCGACATTGATGGCTGTAATGACGCCGTCGCGGTCGCTGCGGATTTCATTCATCATCTTCATGGCCTCAATAATGCACAGAAGGTCTCCCTTCCTGACGGTATCCCCTGCCTTTACCAGCGGTTCGCCGTCTTTGATGTTGGAACGGTAAAAGGTACCCACCAGAGGCGATTTCACCCAATGGCCCTTGGCTTCCTCGCAGACTTCAGCCGCACTGGCATCCGGCACTGCCTCTGGAACCATTGTCTGTTTAACAGCCGGCACAGCGGCCACGACGGCGCTCTCTGTTCCTTTTTCTAATTTTATGGTAACGTCCCCGCTCTGCAGCTCCATTTTTGAAAGGGCGGAACTGTCAAAGATCTGGACTATTTTTTCAAGTTCGTTAATGTTCATCCGTTTACCTGCCTGTGAGTGCCGGGGAGCTTGCTCCCCAGCCCCTTATTTATTTTCAACGATATTCAGAATATCCTGAACCGTTTTTAAATTTGCCAATGCGTCGTCTTCGATACGGATATCAAATGCGTTTTCAAGTTCCATGGCCAGTTCAACGGCAGATAAAGAGTCAATGCCGAGGTCTTCCTGCAATTTTGCTTCAGGTACAATTAAGTCCTCATCTACATTGATCGCTTCTACAATAATTTCTTTAACCTGTTCTAACACAATTACGTCCTCCTTAAAATTACTTACAGGTTAAAAGTATATCCGAAATGTTTTCAATTGTAAATAGTTTTATATTAAAATATTTTGAGGTTACGATTTCATTCTTGTTTCTTAAATACTTTTAAGATAAAACAATACCGCGCCCCCCTTTTTCAGCTCAGCGACACCACCTTTGTCGCCACATTTTCCATAAACATCCGGTCATGCTCCACAAAGAGCATGGTCGGCTCATACTGACAGATCAAATGCTCGATCTGAATTCGGGACAGCACATCAATAAAGTTCAGCGGCTCGTCCCAGATATAGAGATGAGCCGGTTTGCACAGGCTTGCTGCCAGCAGCACCTTCTTTTTCTGACCGCTGCTGTAATCCTCAAGGCGTTTGTCAAACTGCTCTCTTGAAAAACCCAGCTTTCTGAGGACCGCCTTGAGCAGGCTCTCGTCAAGGCTGTTTTCACGAATATAATTTCTCAGGCTCCCGGCCAGAAAGGAGGTGTCCTGGGAAACGTAAGAGTATTCAAGATTTGTTCCAATGATGAGATCTCCGCTGTGGCAGATTTTCTCACCCAAAACCGCTTTCAGGATACTGGATTTTCCACATCCGTTTTTACCGCTGAGGGCCACCCGGTCGCCACGGTTCACCTCAAAGCTGACATCCTCAAAAACCGCTGTGCCATCGTAGGTGATGGACAGCCCTCTGGCTTCGATCAGCCTGTTTTTAGGATAGCTCAGATTTTTGATGGCAAGTTCATCGGCCTGGTCAATGTTTTTCAGCAGCTTTGACTTTTCCTCAATGGCTTTTTCCTTTCTCGCCTCTGTAACCTTTGAGCGCTTCATCATTTTTGCGGCCTTATGCCCCACGTAGCCACGGTCTGGCTTCAGACCTGCCACGAGCTTTCGGCTCGCGCCTTTCTTTGTTTTCTCCACAGCGTCCGTCCATCCGGCGGTCCGTCTGGCTGCTGTGGTCATTTTCGCAATTTCTTTTTTCAGCTTTTCATTTTCTCCCAGCTCGTACTGGTCCTGTCGCTCTTTATTCTGCACCCATGATGTGTAATTTCCCCGCTGCACCTCAATATCTGTATTGTTAATGGACAGAATATGGTCCACGCACTGGTCCAGAAAATAGCGGTCATGGGAGACCAGAATAAACCCACGCTTGGTGTTCAGGTACTGTCCCACCAGCTCTCTTGACGCCATATCCAGATGATTGGTGGGCTCATCAATGAGCAGGAACTGGTTTTCTCTCAGAAAGAGAACCGCCAGCAGCACCTTGGTCTGTTCTCCATCGCTTAAAGTGTCAAAGGGCCGGTACAGGACATCGTAGTCAACCTCCAGCATGGAGAGCTCTCTCTGGAGCTCCCAGAACGCGTAATTTCCGCTCAGTGAATCCACCACATCGATGGTATTCCACTCTCTCTGCTCAACCTTAAAGGGAAAATAAGAAAAATCAACCGACGCGGCAATGGTACCGCTGTATTCATACTGGCCCATCAAAAGCTTTAAAAAAGTAGTCTTCCCTTTACCGTTGCGCCCGGTAAAGCCCAGCTTCCAGTTGGTGTCAAGCTGAAAGGACACTTTTTCAAAAATCGTATCGTAGCTTCCGTCGTAGCCAAAAGTCAGATTTGATACATTTATTAAAGACATACTTAACCTCCTGATAAAAAGGATCACATGCTGCCGTGAAAGCCTTTCTCTGCAGCATGCGTTCGTTTCGTTACCGCTCATCCGCCAACGCTTCTTACTCGCCGGCAAATTTGGACGAAACGTCAAAAAACCGCAAGAAAGCATAACCTTCTTGCGGTTCAAAAAATGCGCAGATGTCGTCAGGAAAGTATCCTGACATACCGAGACGGGCAGAATTTGTCTGTCTCCTCTGTCTATATTTTATGAGCGATCAGATCGTTATCTTTCTTGCTGAAGCACACCAAAAAGACCCGGCAAAGCGGACTGGTACACTTCCATATTAAAATACTCAGCAAGAAAAATTGCGCATCTTCACATCTCCTGTTCTCTTTTAGATTTCGAAGTCATTATAACAGCATTTCGGGCTGCTGTCAACACGGTCTGTCAAATGCCAATAAGCCTTTCGGCGTTTTCGTGAAAAATCTGCTCCCTTTCATCCCGGGTCAGACCCACTGCCTCAAAAAATGCCAGATCTTTGGCCGCGTCTCCCCAGGGGTTATCAGTGGCAAAGATAAACCGTTCGGCGCCGTAGATGTCGATCAGACGTCTGTAGGCTTCAGGGGCAAAGGTATAGGAGGCAATGGCCGTATCAAAGGTTACGTTGGGGGTATCCAGATAAATATCCTGCGGCGGATTGCCAAAGTACAGACCGCCGGTGTGGGCAGCGATAATGGTCAGCTCTGGAAATTCCCGGGCCATTTCCACCACGGCCTCTGGCGTGGCATGGATGCAGCCGGGTGAGATGGGGTCATATCCGGTATGAAAGACAACCGGCAGCTTTCGGTCACTGATGGCCTGGTACATCGGGTACAGCCGCTTTTCATTGATGAAAAATCCCTGGTAATCGGGGTGGAGCTTTATGCCGTGAAATCCCATTTCCACAATGCGGCTAAGCTCTTCAATATAGTCCGGCGCGTCGGGATGGATGGTGCCAAAGCTGATAAACGCATCGCTGTGATTCTGGACATAGGCCGCAAAATCGTTGACGCTTTTCTGCTGGTGCGGGTTGGTAGCGATGGGCAGCATGACGCCCAGATCAACGCCCCATTCCTTCATATTTTTTTCTGCACAGCCCAGGCTCCCGTCGCCATAATAGGTCAGATGGTGGTTGGGGTCGGTCTTTGCCAGCTTTTCAATGGTTTTCGGGCAAAGTTTGTCCGGAAACAGATGGACATGTGTATCTATTAACATAACTTTCACCTCTGCTAATCTTTTCTACCTATTATAACCTTGATTTTTCCTTGCTGCAATCCCAATATTTTTAACAGTTTTTCAATTCTCCTTGACCCGCACACTTTTAGCGTTTAAAATGAGACTATAACAAAGTGAAGGAGTGAATCTTATGAACCTGATGACGATTCCGTACCGGACATCGCATATTATGATGAAAGGTGTATTAAATGTACTCAAGCTCCCCATTCCGCCAAGCCTGGTAGGCCCTGGAATGGTCAAACGTTTCCCGGAAATTATTTCGCTCTGTGATGTACACAAAGCGCTCGTTATTACTGATAAACCTTTAATGGAGATGGGACTGCTCGACGGATTCCTTGAGGCCCTGAAAAAAGCAGGCATCGACTACTCTGTCTTTGACGGCGTTCAGCCCAACCCGACCTTCGAAAATATTTATGACGGGCTAGAAGCCTACTACACCGAGGGCTGTGACGGTGTCATTGCCTTTGGCGGCGGCTCCTCCATGGACTGCGCTAAAATCGTGGCTGCCAAGGTCACCAACGACAAGCCGATTCCAAAAATGAAAGGCCTGTTCAAGCTGACACACCGCCTCCCGCCGTTCTTTGCCATTCCTACCACGGCAGGCACCGGCTCTGAGGCCACTGTCTGTGCGGTTATTACCGATACCTCAAATCACGAAAAATTTGCCATCAATGATCCCAAGCTCGTGCCGCTGGCAACCGTGCTGGACCCTGAGCTCATGGTCGGCCTGCCGCCGGCTCTCACTGCCAGCACCGGCATGGATGCGCTTACCCATGCGGTCGAAGCTTATATCGGCCACTATGACGCGCCTTTTGTCAAGGAAAAAGCGCTCGCCGCTACCGAGGTCATTATGCGTGATCTGGAAGCCGTTTACAAAGACGGCTCTAACCTGAAGCTTCGCCAGAATATGTCTGTCGCCTCCTTTGACGCAGGCCTTGCCTTTACCCGGGCCTATGTGGGCTATGTCCACGCCATCGCCCACAATTTAGGCGGCTTTTACGGTGTGGCCCACGGCTTTGCCAACGCGGTTATCCTGCCGCACATTCTGGAGTTTTCCAGAGAGGCCGCCCAGAAAAAGCTTTCTGAGCTCGCCCTGTGCGCCGGCCTTGGCGAACCCTGGGACAGCGAGGAAATTCTGTCCTATCGCTTTATCGACCGGATTAAGGAAATGAACGCCAATATGGGGATTCCGGAAACCATTGATGCGCTGCGCATCGAGGATATTCCTGAGCTGGCCAGGCGTGTGCTCAAGGAAGCCAACCCAACCTACCCAGTCCCCAAAATCATGGATTATGACGAATGTGTCGCCATGCTTGAAGAGCTGGTGACGCCGGAGAAGGTTGAGGATTGAGGCGGTTATTGATGATGAAGTGGTAAGGCGGACAAAAAACGGCTTATTGAAATGGAAAATGGAAAATGATGGTTCAAATCTGCCAAAGGCGGATTTGATTGGACGCGGCCTATGGCCGCCTTTCAATCGCTTTTGCCGGGGTAAAAGGGTTCCTGAATTTTCCATTTTACATTTTCAATTTTCCATTATTTACGAGTCTCTTTTTACCCCTTTGCCTCTTTTTAACAAATTTAATCCACCCCCAAAAGGAGGCGCGGCATGGCTAAGATCAAAGCGTTTTTCAGAGACACCGATGGTTTTTATCTTCTGTTGATAGCAGCCTGTTCACTGCTGTCGGCCACGCTGCTCCTTTCGTGGTGCAACAGCGTCTCCCCTGCCCCTGCTCCCGGCTTCTGGGAATTTCTTGTAAAATATCGTGTAGCCCTGATCCAGCTGCTGGCTGTGTCGGCCGGCCTTGCCTGCGCCCTGATCATAAGCCGTATGGACTACCACCGGATGACGCCGCTCTGGATTACCTACACAGCGGTGATCTGGCTGCTGGTGCTTCTGACTTTTCTGCGTGCCGGCCCTTTTGGTATAAGCCCCGGCGATACCGGCGCTTACTGCTGGATACGCCTGCCCTTTGGCCTGGCCCTCCAGCCCACCGAGCTGGCAAAATCAAGCTTTATCCTGACTTTTTCTCTCCATCTGTACGCAGTGCGCCATACCGATGCTCCCCTGGCAGTCGCTGGCCTGATCGCCCATCTGCTGACACCGGTTTTCCTGATCCATCTTCAGGGTGACGACGGCACCGCGCTGGTCTTCTTTGTCACGGGGCTGGCCATGTTTTTGTCAGTTAAGCACAAGCTGCGCTATTTTATTGGCACTGCGGCTGCGGCACTGACAGCTGCGCCGATCGTCTGGCACCTGATGGCCGGCTACCAGAGGGCACGTATACTGGCAGTTTTTGCTCCCGGAAGGCTGGACAGCCTGACTCTGGAGTCCATTCTATACCAGCAAAACCAGGGACTGGCCGCCATTAAGGCAGGCGGCCTCTTTGGTCTGGGCCTTTTTAAATCCGATACGACCTACATTCCCGCCGCTAATAATGATTTTATCTTTTCCCATCTGGCTGAGGTCATGGGCCTTGCGGGCTGTGGGATTCTGATTTTACTGCTGACCGCCATTCTGTACAAAACCCTGTCCATCGGCATAAGAAGCCATGACTTCAGGGGACGTACCATCGCCATTGGCGTTTTTACCCTTTTTCTTGCCGAAGCGGTGATCAATATCGGCATGAACCTCGAGCTGATGCCGGTTATCGGGCTGCCTCTCCCATTCTTCAGCAGCGGCGGCTCCTCACTGATGGGCGCTTTTCTCTGTGCCGGCTTTATTCTGAGCGTAAAAAGAAACAGCTTCTCTGAAAAACTCTGAGAAGCTGCTTCTTTTTTATTGTAAACATTCAAGGTAGTAAAGGACTGTCTTGTCGGGCATCGCTGTCTTTAACGCTGCATAGGCATAGGGCTCAAAGACGACAATCTGCTCTGCGCCGGCTTTTTCAATATCTGTGAGGGCATCTTTCTGAATAAGCTCTGCCATCTCCGCGTCAAAACCGATCAGGTGATATTCTGCGCCGAGGGGTTTCTGCCAGATGTTTAAAACATTGACGCGCTTATCGGCCTTCAGCAATGGTAAAAATTCCATACTGGTGGCGATCGGTGTCTCGTCGCTGTTGATGGCAAGCGCATTGAGGGTCTGGCCGTTTCTCAGGAAACGGCAGTTAAAGCTGCCGCCGTAAAAGTAAGAGGGCGCCTCGATTTTAAGCAGCTTCAGCTCATCGGGAAGGTAAACCACCTCAAAGGGTATGCTGATCCCCAGCTTTTCTGCAAACTGTGTCAGCAGATAGGTGGTCTGGCCCGAAAGGGTATACACGACTTCTATCCCCTTTTCCTGGAGCCCGCCGATCAGGCTTTCCAGATATTTAATCCCCTCGTCCACCATACCGTAGGCAAAGTATTCCCAGCCTGCAAAAACCGGTGCGGTCTCTGGCTCAAAGGCAATGCCGCGCGCCTTAAACCACTGGCCAAGCGCGGACGCACTGTCAGCGGCGAGGGCGGCTGTGGCGTCGTCCAGAAAGAGAAAATTATCGCTGCCCTCTAGCACCGGGACAGCCGCCTGCCACTGTCTGAGTGCCTCTGCGTCGGTTTTCAGGATATGTCCGCCGCCTGCCTTCAGGGTATCTTTAAGCGACTCAGCGATTTGGGTGCCAAAACCTTTTTTTAACATCAGCTCACGGCAGAGGATCATGACGTCTGTCAAATCCTCAGGGTTTTCGCCAAAGTTCTGCCAGCGCTCGCCCTGGCGCGACAGAATACTCTGGAATACCAGCTCTGCAATGTAGTCATTGGGGGGCATTTCGTCTTTGAAAACCGCCCGTGCCAGCTGAAGCCTGCGGGAGGGATAGTCATGAAGCATATGGCTCGCCCGGAATTCCGGACAATAGCACACAGCCTGGTCCATATGGATCACCTGGTGGTTCAGCTTGTCTTCGTAATGTTCTAATGTAAATTCTCTCATAATCCCAGCACTCCTTTGTTCACTAATCCCTTGGGGTCAAGGGCGTCCTTGATTTTCTGCATGACCTCGATACCTGCTTCGCCGTGTTCCAGCGGTAAATATTCAGCCTTGGCTTTGCCGCTGCCGTGGTGGTGTGAGACGTTGCCGCCGTATTTAAGGCTGGTACGGATAGCGGTGTCCAGACATTCCATATAGCGCTTTTCACCGTCGTAATCGTCACCGCCGGTCTGGGCGTGGAAGATCACATAGACACTGGCGCCGGTATGGTACACGTGTGAAAAATGGCAGTCAACACTGGTGCACATGGGCTCAAGGGCTTTGCGCATTTCACGCCACACATTGGCAATGCAGTCCCAGGGTGCCGCCACCTCGATGGCATCGGCTGTACCGCCCTTCATCGCGTCGTGATCCAACATTTTTTTCGTGGAAAAACGTGAGTGGAACCAGTCGTAACCCGGCTTCGGCCCCTTGGGCACACCGCCGTTTAAGGCACAGTAATGATGAACGTATTCCCGCTCCAGATCCACCTGCTTTTCCAGACCTTCGTAGCCAATGACCAGGAAAACATGGCCTTTTTCAAAGCCGTATTTTTCCATTTTAGGAACACTTTCCTCTTCGTCGTAAAGGCGCACCACTGCCGGGTGGACATTGTTCTGGACAAACTGGCGGATGGCTTCCAGGCCGTCCTCGGTGCGGTTAAAGGTAAAGGCTTCAAAATAGCGTTTTTCGGCCACTGGATAAATTTTCATTTCCACTTTGGTGACAATCCCATATACGCCCTCGCTGCCCAAAAACAGCTGGTCCAGCTCTGGTCCCGTTGATGCCTTGGGCGTTTTGTGTGTGTTCAGCACATGTCCGTTTGGCAGCACCACCTCAAGGGAGTTGACCATATCGTCCATCTTACCGTATTTGGTCGAGAAGGTTCCTATGGCGCGCGTGGCGACCATACCGCCCAGCACAGCGCTCTGGAAAGACTGCGGGTACTGGCCGCAGGTATAGCCTGCTTCGTTCAGCCTGTTTTCAAAATCTGCCCCGGTCAGGCCCGCGCCGCCCACGGCAGTGCAGTTGACAGGGTTAATTTCAAATTCCCTGAGATTTTTAATATCCAGCATGACCTCATGGTTTTCAGCAATGCTGCCGCCCACAATGCCAGAACCGCCGCCGAAAGGAATGACGCCGACACTGTATTCCTGAGAGAGTGCCATGATCCGGCTGACCTCATCGGTGTTTCCAGGCATGAGAATGGCTTCTGGCAGAACCTTGTAAGGCCCCTGAAGCAGCCATTTATACTCTCTGGGGTAACAGCCGTGGGCATAGATAAGGCGTTCCTCCTCACGCCGGAGCACGGTAACCTCTGGCAGCTCTTCCTGAACCGCTTTCAAAAAATCGTGGGTATTTTCTTTCATTGTATTCTCCTTACTTTGCTTTAATGTCACGTGCCGCTATAATGTCAACACCTGTGTCCAAAATATTCGAAACCACCACATCGCCCGCCCGGACCGGTGCTTTTACTGCAATGCCGTAAAGGGCATGGATACAGTCTCTGAGCTTCGTTTTGCTGACCTCTTCATTGCTGACCACAGGCAGCAGGTTAAAGATACCGCCCTCGATTGCAACCGTTGTGGTCAGCATCCGTTTGGGGTCGGTATACTCATTGACCGCGTATTTTTTCCCGTTATTGCAGTCAAAGCCAGTGGTTTCAAAGGTTCCGTCATCCTTGATGGTCAGCTCACCCTTGCAGCTTTTGGGGCAGACAATACAGGTATAATTTCTTTTTTCCATTTTCCATCACTCCTTTGCCACGCTGATACAGATGGGACCGTCTGTTGTCTTGCCGAGGTCAATGACCTCACAGACCATTTCCGGCGGCTTGACCACCGCGTGTTTTTTCAGCTTTTGGGACTGCCCATTCTGGCTGAATACCAGTCTTACCTTTTCGTCAGGCTTTCTGACCCGCATAAAGACTGGAACTTCTCCAACTGTCCCGCTTATTTTCTGGGGAACCACAAAGCTGATGTTATCGCCGGCTTCCACAGCACGGTACTCATTACCTCCGGTCTCACCCTTTATGTAGCGGACTGCGCCGCGGGCCGCCATCTCTCCGGTTTGAGAGACATAGTCCACCAGATCAAATACCGTGACCACATTGCCTGCCGCAAAGACACCGGGCACAGAGGTCATCATCTGCTCGTCCACCACCGGGCCGCGTGTCCTCGGGTCCATTTCAATATTCAGATGTTCACTGAGCTCATTTTCAGGGATAAGGCCGACTGAAAGCACCAGAAGATCGCAGTCAATGTATTCTTCGGTTCCTGCGATGGGCTTGAGGTGTTCGTCTACCTTTGCGACAGTAACGCCCTCGATCCGGTCTTTGCCGTGGATCTTGGTCACGGTGGTGCCCAGGTGCAGCGGTATGTCGTAATCCTCAAGGCACTGGACGATGTTTCGGGTCAGTCCGCCCTCGGTATGCATGATCTCATAGACGCCCTTCACCTCGATATCCTCAAGCGTCATACGCCTTGCCATGATGAGGCCAATGTCGCCAGAGCCTAAAATCACAGCCTTCTTACCCGGCAGGTAGCCCTCCATATTAATGTAGCGCTGAACCGCTCCGGCAGTCAGTACCCCGGCGGGACGCGTGCCGTAAATCATGACCTGTGAGCGCGTGCGTTCACGGCAGCCCATGGCCAGAATAACAGATTTGGCCTTGATCTCAAGAAGGCCGTCCTCTTCGTTGACCGCATAAATGGTCTTATCCGGCCGGATTTCCAGCACCATGGTGTCCAGCTTGACTTCAATCCCCTCGTCCTCTACCTCGTCGATAAAAGCCTGGGCATACTGGCCGCCCGTCATACGGCGTTTAAACCGCAGCAGGCCAAAGCCGTCGTGGATACACTGCTGCAGAATACCGCCGAGGGAAAGGTCCCGTTCAATAATCAAAGTGTCAAGTCCTGCCCTGTGCGCTTCTACGGCTGCTGCCAGCCCTGCCGGGCCGCCGCCGATAATGGCGCAGTCTGTCTGTATCCGGTTCATTCTTCCTCCCCCTTTCTGGATGCTGTGGTCAGCATTTCTGAGCCCGCGCCACGCTTGGTAACTTCCTCGGGCGCGATCCCCAGTTCCCTGGCAATGATTTCCACAACCCTCGGGCCGCAGAAGCCGCCCTGACAGCGCCCCATGCCTGCCCGGGTACGTCGCTTCACCGCGTCCACGGTTGTGGCTGGTATTTTACCGTGTATGGCGTCCACAATCTCGGCCTCGGTAATGGTTTCACAGCGGCAGATCACATGCCCGTACAGCGGATTTTTGGCGATAAGCGCTTCTTTTTCTTCCAAGGTACAATCTCTGAAAGCCTTGTGCTCAGGACGGATAGGGTCATAATCCTCACGCACAGCGGCTTCGGGGTGAAGCGTTGTGTAAATCCCCTCGACCCGTTCGGCGATGGCCGGTGAGGACGCCAGCCCGGGAGACTGGATGCCCGCCACATGGATAAAGTTGTCCAGCACTTCAGACGCTTCGATGATAAAATCCTCAATATAATTGGATGCCCGGCATCCGCTGAAATAGGTGATAATGTCTTTTTCGGAGGCGCCCTCGGTCAGGTGCTTGCCCTTTTCCATAACAAAGCGTACATCCTCTTCGTCCACTGCCAAATCATCTTTTTCCGGCACCTCGATGGCTGAAGGGCCCCACAGCGGGTTGCCCTCGGGTGTCTGGGTCGGGCCGCCGCCCTTGGTAAAGTTTTTAGGCGGTGTGCCGATAAAACATTTGTTGGTGGTTTTGCCGATCTTTTTATCCAGAATGACCAGTGTGCCCCGGCGCGGATGAATGGTGTAAAACCGGTCGCCTGCCAGCTCTGCGATTTCGTCGGCATACAGGCCTGCGGCGTTGATGACACAGTCGGCTTCGATGATTCCCTTGTCGGTGACCACGCCGTTTAAATGGGCGCCTTGTCTGGTAAAGCCCAATACCTCTGTATTCAGCATAAGCTCTGCCCCATTGTCAATGGCGTTTTCAATAAGGGCTTCAACGACCTCGTAAGGCTCAACATAGGCTGCCGATGGGGTCCACAGTGCTTTTACCACATCATGGTTGACTGCCGGGTCAATGGCTCTGGCCTCGTCGCCGCTTAAAATGGCAATGCCAGGCACACCGTTCTTTTTTCCCAGCTCATAGTACTGCTCCAGATAGGCGTCGTCTGATGCGTCAAAACCCACGACAAAGGAGCCGCAGCGGTTCATTTTAAAATGAAGTTCTTCCTGCCACTGTGTGTACATGGCATTGCCCTTTACATTGAGCAGGGCCTTCAGAGAGCCTGCCTTTGAGTCGTAGCCTGAGTGGATCATCCCATTGTTTGACTTGGAGGTCCCCTCAGACACATCCGAGGCTTTTTCGACCACGATAATGCGTTTATTGTATTTCGACAGGGTTCTCGCAATACCGCTGCCGGTTACCCCCGCACCGATGACCACAATATCGGCCTTGCCGATCACACCGGCGTCCTCTGCCTTTTTCACTTCTTCTGCCCGGTCTCTCCGGGCCGTCTCTGCCCCCTTGACGGTCAGCCTGTTGATGACCCCTTTTACGCCGCTTTTTCCAGCTGCATGGCCAATGTCAACCACATGCTGCCAGACATCCACTTCGCCAGTCAGGGTGATCACCCCGCGCGCGTCGGCGCTGGCTTCAATTTTGTAATGTTTTAAGGACGGATCGTCCTTTAGTTTCTGATAAAATTGTGCAACACAATCGGACACGATTGTCTCTCCTTTCATCTCTTAAAATCATTATTCCAAGGGATCGGCAAAATTGACTGGATGGTGAACTTTTGAGTTGACAGTTGATAATGGATCGTGGATAGTTTCGGTACAAATGCCCCTGCGCATTTGATGAGAGCACGGCTTTCAGCCGCGGTTTTAATCGCTTGAGCCCGGGTGAAAGCGTTCCGTAACTATCCACTGTCAACTATCCATTATCCACTAAAACTTAACAGTCCTCCATTTTCCGCTTTGCCTCTGCCTCTTTTTCTTACTCCTTTACTCGTCCCTATGCCTGCTTACGCCAGCCGACGGAGCGCTCGATGGCTTCACGCCAGCCTGCGTACAGCGCTTCGCGTTTTTCCGGTGTGATGGCCGGTTCAAAGGATTTGTCGATTTCAAGGGATTTGTCAAAATCGGCTTCGGTCCAGAGGCCTGCTGCCAGGCCGGCCATTTCGGCTGCGCCCAGACTGGTGGCTTCGACGGATAACGGCCGGTCGACACGGGCGTCAAGCATATCTGCCATGAGCTGTGCCAGCAAATCGTTCATCGATGCCCCGCCGTCAATACGGATACCAGTCATTTTTACGCCGGATTCCTTTTCGACCACATCCAGAATGTCCTTTAAGCGGTAGGCGATCCCTTCCAGCGTTGCCCGCACAATGTGGGCCTTGGTGGTACCGCGGCTGATGCCAAAAATGGTGCCTCTGGCATAGGGATCGTGATAGGGTGCGCTGAGCCCTGCCAGCGCAGGTACAAAGTAAACCCCGTTAGAGTCCTCAACTGAACGCGCCAGCGGTTCCGATTCACTGGATTTGTCAATGACCTGAAGCCCGTCGCGCAGCCACTGAACCGCTGAGCCGGTAACGGCTTCAAAGCCTTCCAGCGCATAATTGATTTCATCCCCGATCTTCCAGGCGATAACCGTATTTAAGCCCTGATCGGACACGACACATTCGTCACCGATGTTGATATCTAAGAATGAGCCTGTCCCGTTGGTGATTTTACAGGTGCCCTTGGAACGGCAGCCCTGGGCATAAAGCGCGGCGTGCTGGTCGGCAATGGCGCCGCAGATGGGAATCTCTGCCCCGAAAATATCCGGCTCTGTGGTGCCGTAGTTGCCGGAGTCGTTGACGATTTCGGGATAAATATCGGTTGAAATCCCCAGATAGTCTAAGAATTCGGTGTACCATTCCCCTGTGCTTAAATCCAGGCTGCCCATGACAGAGGCGTTCGAATAGCTGACCACATGGCTCTTTCCGCCGGTCAGCTTCCAGATCAGCCAAGTGTCAATGGTGCCGAAAAGCGCGTCGCCGGATTCGATCTTTTCTTTGATTTCCGGCACATTTTCAAGATACCAGTGCAGCATCAGGGAGGAATAAACCGGCGCTACCGTCCATCCGGTGGCCTTGCGCGCTTTTTCTCCCCATTCACTGTCATTGATTTCCTGACACAATGCCGCGGTGCGGTTATCCTGCCAGACAATGGCGTTGTACAGCGGCACGCCGGTGTTCTTATCCCAGACCAGGCAGGTTGCCCGCTGGTTGGTAATGCCGATGGCGGCGATGTCGCTGCTGGCGATTTTCGCTTTTTCAATGGCTTCACGGCACACGCCCACGCTCTTGGCGTAGATTTCCATGGCGTCGTGTTCAACCTTGTCCTCACTCGGTGTGTACTGTGTGAATTCTTCATAGCACTGAGATACAATATTAAATTCTTTGTCAAAAATCAGCGCTCTTGTACCAGTTGTTCCTTCGTCAATGACTAAAACATAGTTTTTCATTTTTTTACTCCTTTACTCCTCAAAAAATGATTATTCAGTTGTCTTCTTTATGCTCAGCTTTGCTGTCAGAAACCTCCTTTCCTCCTTCGCCTGTAAATGCTTTACATATTCACTTTTTATGTATTTTGTATTGACTTTATGTTAATATTATATGCTTTTTGATGGTTTGTCAACTAATTTTTAAATTTTGCAAAATTTACAATAAAAAAAGCACACTGGTCTCCACAGTGTGCTTAGCATGTCAAAAACTTTATCATGAAGCGATAAAGCGTTAAAAAGAGGATGGTTCAGTTGAAAGTTGAAAGTGGAAAATGGAAAGTTCAGGTGCAAATTCGCCATGCGAATTTGATTCGATGCAGCCATAGGCTGCACTTTTAATCGCTTTTGCACCCGCAAAAGCTCTCTTTAACCTTCCACTTTCAAGCTTCCACCTTCCACCTGAAATTTCCTCTTACTTTTACTTTGAATCACGCTGTCAGCTTTTGGGACAGTCTAAGCACACTGGTCTCCACAGTGTGCTTAAAATGTCAAAACTCTGAGAGACGAAGCCTTTTACCTAAGGAAGAAAAAAGGGTTCCGCGGGCATTACCCTCTCCCAGGTATCTTCTTCACTAAAGTTAATGCTTTATCTCGCCAGTGTCCGGCTGTTGCAGTAAAGCGGCACCATTTCCGGCCGTTATTCACAGCGCCAGGACCTTTTTTCTTATCTGGATAAAAGGCGCAGTCTCAAACCACGCCACTTCTTTGACGGGATAAACACACTGGTCTCCACAGTGTGCTTAAATCCTGTTAATTCCGGCAGATCTGTACGGCAGCCTCGGCGGCGCTTCCTGCGTCCTTGGCAAAGGCGTCACAGCCCGTTTTATCACAGAAATCCTGCGTAATGGGCGCTCCGCCAATCATAATCTTAAACTGTTCCCGGACACCCGCATCCTCAAAAGCCTTAACAATTTTGGGGATTTCAGGCATGGTGGTGGTCAACAGCGCAGAACAGGCCACAATATCGGCCTTCTCTTTGACAGCGGCCTCCACAAAACGCTCCTCGGGCACATCAATGCCGATATCCACGACTTTAAAGCCCCGGCCCTCAAACATCATTTTTACCAGGTTTTTACCAATATCGTGCATGTCTCCCTTTACGCTTCCCAGCACAATGGTTCCGGCGGCGGTCTGCTGGTTTTCTAAAAGCAGAGGCTTCAGCACCTCTGACCCGTTCTGCATGGCGTAGCATGAGCACAGCACCTCCGGTATATAGATCTCTTCGTTTTTAAACTCCTCTCCCACCATCTCCATCGCTTCCATCATGGTGTCCAGAATGGCCTGCGGACTGGTCCCCTTGTCCACTGCCGCCTGCACCATGGAGGGTGTCTCATCCTCTAATCCTTCATAAACCGCATTTTTTATCTGATCTAATAGATTCATTCCTGTCTCCTCTGTTTTCTCATTTTAATGCCAGCTTCACCAGGCGCTCGTAGACGTCTGCCTTTCTCAGTGCCTGGTAGGCATCCTTGTATATTTCAAAATATTCATTATACAGCGCGTGCCGCTGCATATCCGGCTCACAGACGGCAACGATCTTCACCATGTGGGCAACGGCTTCACTCACGTTTGCGTAGAGCTCTGCTCCCAGAGCCGCCAGAATCGCCGCACCCAGTGCTGTGGCCTCCTCTACAGCCAGAATACTGCAGGTCTTGCCATAAATATCTGCCTGGATATGATTCCAGACGTCGGATTTTGCGGCGCCGCCGCTCAGTACAATCGCGTTGACCTCAACGCCGTTTGTGATCATCTGGTCGATGATTTCGCGGGTTTCGTAGGTAACGCCCTCCATAATGGCCCGTGCCATGGCCTGCCGGCTGTGGCCCAGGGTCAGGCCGATAAAGGTTCCCCGAGCAAAGGGGTCCCAGTTCGGCGCGGCTGAACTGGCAAAATACGGGATACAGATGAGCCCGTCGCTGCCGGGACGTATGCCCTCGACCTGTTCATTGATCAGGTCGTAGGGGTCGATTCCCAGGGCCTTTGCCTTTTCAATCTCTGGCACGGCAAATTCATTCCGGTACCATTTCAGGGAGCTTCCAGCCGCGTTCTGCAGGCCTTCTGTCTCCCACTTGCCCGCTACGGTATGGGCCGAGCATGGCAGGCGCATGCTGCCGTCGTAGATCGGCTCGTCCATATAGGCCAGAGTGACGCCTGCGGTGCCGATGGTCACCTCAATGGTGCCTTTTTTCACAGCGCCTGCACCAATGCCGGCGCACTGCTGGTCGCCGCCGCCCGAAACCAAAAGGGTTCCCTCGGCAAAGCCTGTGAGCGCACTGCTCTCTCTGGATATTTTCCCAACCACCTTGCCCGAAGGCACCAGGTCGGGCAGCTTGGATTTGTCAAGTTCCAGAGCGTCTACGAGCTCATCGCTCCACTCAAAAGCCTTGATGTCCATCAGCCCCTGGAGGGAGCCGTTGGACCAGTCCTCAAAGTAGCCCTCTGCGCCGAGCTTGTTTAAAATACGCTCCTGATCCATGGCAAATTTATAGGTTTTTTCGTAAATTTCCGGCTGGTGTTTCTTGATCCACATGATCTTGCTGACTGACCAGGTCGTGCCCACTGGCAGGCCGGTGATCTCATAATAGCGCTCTGCGCCCACCAGGCGGCCGATCTCCTCACATTCCTCAAAGGAACGGCTGTCCTGCCAGGAGATGGCAGACCGCAGCGGCATACCGGCTTCATCCACCGGGGTAAAGGTACAGCGCTGGGTGGAAAGGCCGATGGCGCGGATTTCCGCAGGATCGACGCCTGCTTTTGCGATGGCTTCACGGGTGGCCTCACAGGTCTGCTGCCAGGTCATCTCTCCGTCCTGTTCTACCCATCCCGACTGCGGAAAGGTACAGGGATACTCACGGTAGGCACTGCTGACAGTGGCGCCCTCCATGTCAAAAATAATCACTTTTACGCCAGTTGTTCCGATATCGATTCCACTAATATAATTTTTCATCTCTACTCTCTCCAAAAATTATTTTTTATTCGCTTACAATTGAATGGGATAGACGCCGAATTCGTGGGCACATTCGATCATGTGCACCAGATTTTCCGCGCTCACATCGCTCTGAACATTGTGGGCCGGTGACAGCAGAAAGCCGCCGCCCGGGGCCAGCGCCTTAATGGCGTCGCGCACTTCCCCGGTGATTTCGTCCTTTGTGCCAAAGGGCAACACTTTCTGAATATCAATATTGCCGTGAAAGGCGATTTTATCACCGAATTCCTGTTTTAGCTCGTAACGGTTCATATGGTTGGCGCCTGGCTGTACCGGGTCCAGAATGTCGATGCCGCAGTCGATGAGGTCCGGGATAAAGGGGCGGATGGAGCCGCAGCTGTGCAGCATAACCTTCCCCTTGGGGTTCTTCTTAAGCAGCTCTGTCTTCGCGCTTACCCAGAGCTCCTCAAGATGGGGTTTTACTACCTTCCGGAAGGTTCTCGGTGAAATGAGCGGGCTGTCCTGTGTGCCCAGATCCTCGCCGCTCAGGCGCAAAATATCCACGTATTCGCCGACAGCGTCGATGCAGACACGGTCGATTTCCTTCTGTATTTTACAGACCTTGTCCAGCAGCGCGTGGGCAAATTCCTGATTGTTGACCAGGTCGCGGTACCAGCGCTCATGGCCGCGCATATAGGTGGCCACCTCAAAGACCGCGCCGGCAAATTTTGCCAGAATAGCCAGATCGCTTTTGTCCCGGACCATCTGCATTTCCTCACGCAGGCCCTCAAACCGTTTGGGGTCGCTGGGGTCCGGCCATTCATAATCTTCCAGATCCTCGATGGTGGCGTCTGCCAGCGGCGGGTTCTGCAGTTCAAAGTAAAAATGCCCGCCGTCGATCATGGTCTTTTTCCAGTAGCAGCCCCATTCGTCGGTAAAGCTGCCGTCCTCAAACTGTCTGGAATGGGCTGATTTTGCCGATCTCGGCGAAATGTAGTACATGTCCAGATCCAGGCACTGGATCATCTCCAGCGGCATCTGTACATCGGTCCAGTGGCCCATCCGGGGGGTGTCTGGAAGATGGTCCATCTTCAGCAGCCTTTTCATATCTCTGTATACATCAATGGTCAGGACCATGTCCACAGGCACCCGGTCGGGCTCCTGGTGGCTGGCCGCTGCCATCACACGTTCTCTCGAATTCATTCTTGTCTCTCCTTTTTACAAACTCCAAAGCGCCTCGCAGCTGCACACAATGTTCATGGCGCCTGCCTGGATCATTGTTTTGACATCGCTCGGCTTTGAAACCAGCCCGCTTGTGATCACAGGCTGTTCAAATTCACTGCTCACCTTGCGCACGATCCGCGGGATCAGCCCTGGCGTCAGCTCGATAATATCTGGCTTCGACGCTTTAAACAGGTTGATACCGCTTTCCAGCGCCTGATTGTCCATGAGGAATATCCGGTGCACGGTGATCAGATTTTCCTTAGCCGCCAGCTTCAGAATATGGCTTTTGGTCGAGATGACGCCATCGATCCCGGTGCGCTCTACCGCGTGCCGGATGCCGCCAATATCTCGTCCAATGCCCTCAATCAGGTCCATGTGCAGGAATACCAGTCCATTGCGCTCTTTAAATTCCTTAATCAAATTTTCTGCCTTAAAGTAATCGCCTCCTACCATAAACAGCACCCGAACCTTAGAGTCGAGAGCCTGTCTGAAATTCTCCGGGGTCCGCACAGCAGCGATAACCGGGTATGCCTTAAAAGTCTTCATTTGTTCCTTAGTGATCATTGGAGTGGCCTCTTTCCAATGATTCAAGATAGAAAAAAACCGCCATAAACAAACGGGATAACTCTCCCATTTATTTATTGCGGTTTCTACAATCTCAAACCAATACGTATTAATTTATTTCATAATAGCATGTCTGTAAATCGATGTCAACGGTTTTTTCTGTTATTAAGGAATCTTTTACGATTTTACAGGATCTCTATCCCGTTATTCCGGGCGTATTCTCTGTAAATCTCCGGCTCTTTACCGTCGACAATAAAGGCCTCAAAAATATTCAGGTCAAACATCTTTGCCAGAGATATCTTGTCGAACTTGGTATAGTCGGCCATGAGATAGCACTTCTGGCTGATCTCGGCCAGCGTCTGGTTGACCTCGATCTCCTCCAGCGAGCTGTGGGTCACGCCCTTGGGAATGGAAACAGCCAAAACCCCCATAAAGGCTTTGTCAATGTTAAACTTCCTGAGGAAATCGTCCGCGTCCTTTCCGTAAAAAGCGCCGGAAATGCTGCGCAGCCGCCCGCCGGGCATAAAGACATTCACACCCTTTACAGTGGATGCCTTGAGGGCCACATTCAGCGACAGCGTTATGACGTTCAGGCTTTTCATATCCTCCAGATAATCGAGAACCAGCTCGACGGTGCTGCCGGAGTTCAGCGCGATGGTGTCCCCATCCTTGATCAGCCTTGCCGCCTTTTGCGCAATGATCCGTTTTTCATCCAGGTTTTGCAGCTTCTTCTGGGCAATGTTCATCTCCACAGTGGTCTGGCTTGCCAGGCTTTCCTTGGCATAGGCGCCGCCGTAGGTCAGCTCAATGCCGTACTCCTCTGCCAGGTATTTTAAATCCCTCCGGATGGTTGGCACGCCCACCTCATATTTTTTTGCCAGCGCGTCGGCCTTTACAGAGCCCTCCTTCAGGATTTTATTGAGTATTTCTTTTCTGCGTTCTACATGCAGCATTTAATTCACCGCCCTTTTCTACCAACACTATACCATTTCTTTCATACCTGTGCAAGGGGTTCAGCCGGCTGTTCCCTGCCATTCACGGCGCAGAATGCTGTAAACGGCCGCGTCGCAGCGCCCATAGTTGCTCACATTGTATTCCCGGAGCACCCCTTCTTTTGTCATACCGCACTTCTGCATGACTCTCCCGGACGCCGGGTTTTCCACCGCGTGCAGAGACTCAATGCGGTTAACACCCACGCGCTCAAAGAAAAAACGGATCACCGCTGACAACGCCTCAGATGTGAGCCCCTGATTCCAGTATTTCCGGCCAATGCAGTAGCCCACATGCACATACTCAGCCGCCTCGTCGACACGGACCGCGCCAATGCTTCCAATGGGCTCGCCGGTTTCCTTCAGCGTGATGCACCAGTTGTAATCACTCAGTAAAATGGCGTCGTTCTGCCACTTTTCGATGATGGCCCGGGAGTCCTCAGGGCTCTCGTGGGTGGGCCAGCTCATAAATCGGGTAACCTCCGGGTCTCCTGCCCAGCCCAGGTACATGGCCTCTGCGTCGTCAATGGAAAACTGACGCAGCACCAGCCGCTCGGTTTCAATTCTACGCGTTCCCTGATGGTTCATGGTTATCACTCACTTTCTTTTATAGAGTATTATATCAAGAATTTTTTCAACTGTCGATAAAGATTTCGGCATAAAAGTCTTTTAGGTGGAAGGAGAACAGTTGAAAGTTGATAATTTTGGTGCAAATTCACTAAAGCGAATTTGATGAGATGCGACCTGCGGCCACAGTATTAATCGCTTTTGTGTCAAGCAAAAGGGTTCAATAACTATCCACTATCAACTCTCACTCTCAACTAACCACTCCTTTTCCTGATTTTTTATGATATAATACTTCCAGAAAAATGCGAATCAGGAGGTTTTTACACATGCTTACATCAACCACGCGCGCATTTGGCTCCCCCAGCCGCTACATTCAGGGCTACGGCGAGCTTGAGCGCCTTCAGGACTATACAGCCGACTACGGGAAAAAGGTGCTTGCCATCATCGACCCGTTTTTTTACGACACCCTTTCCCCATCCCTAAAGGAAGCCTTTGAGGCTGCTGGCTCTGCCATCGAATCCGTTAAATTCGGCGGCGAAACCACCATCACCGAGCTTGAGCGTCTGGCGGCTATCGCCTCGCAAAACGGCAGTGATGTCGTTGTGGGGATCGGAGGCGGTAAAACCATCGACGCGGCCAAATACACCGGCATCGCGGTATCCGCAGCCATTGTCATTGCCCCGACCTCTGCCGCCACCGACGCGCCGACCTCTGCGCTCTCGGTCACTTACACCGAGGAAGGCGTCCACGCTGAAACCATCTATTTCAAACGCAACCCCGACCTCATTCTGGTCGACAGCAAAATCGTCTCCAAAGCGCCGATCCGTTTGCTGGTATCTGGGATGGGCGACGCGCTGTCCACCTATTTTGAAGCCCGGGCGCATCTGGAGTCCAACACCGCCAACCGCATTGGAAAAGGCTACCGCACGACCCTGGCAGGGATGGCGGTGTCTGAGCTGTGCTACCGGGTGCTGCTTGAGGACGGCCTGAAGGCCAGGCAGGCTGCCGAAGCCGGCGCCTGTACCGAGGCGCTTGAAAACATTATCGAGGCCAACACCCTGCTCAGCGGGCTGGGCGTAGAATGTGTGGGCTGCGCAGGAGCGCACGCGCTGAACAGCGGCTTTTCCGCTGTGGAGGCCTGCCGGAATTACACCCACGGTGAGATCGTCGCCTTTGGCACCCTGTGCCAGCTGGTGCTCGAAAACCGCCCAAAAGCGGAAATCGAGGAGGTTTTGGACTTTTCCACCAGCGTGGGCCTGCCTGTCACCCTCGCCGAAATCGGTCTGGATGCCCGTATGGAGGCCGATCTTCGCCTGGTAGCCGAGCGCGCCGCAAAGGCCAAGCACATCGCCGCCGAGCCTGTCACCGTTAACCCTGAAATCATCTACCATGCCATCCTGGCCGCTGACGCAATGGGCCGGGGGTGGAAGACGGAAGGTTGATTCAAGGTTAAATCCAGAGGCTGTTTTAATGGAAAATTGAGAATGGAGAATGGAGAATGACGATGAGTCCAAAGTTAGAATAACTTTGGGGAACGAACCTAATGCATAGCTACAGGAACAAAATGCTGCGCATTTTGAATGAAATAGCGGCCATAGGCCGCTGTCTTAATCGCTTTTGCGGCAGCAAAAGAGGTTTTTCATTTTCCATTCTCAATTAACAGTCCTCTCATTCACGTTCTGCCTGTTTATGATAGCATTTGTCTACACGCTGCGACCGTTTTTATACGGTCTTTTTTTAATATCACAATTTTTTACCCTTTCTGGACAAAAAAAACGGGAACTTTTTCTCTTTTTTTTCGATTGTATAGATAGAGGCCTTTACACGTGAATAAGGGCAAAGACAAACAAAAGTTGCTCATTTGGCACTAAAACGCAAAAGCATTTTTTAAAAGCATTATATATTTCATTTTATAATATATTCACTTAAACCAGATGGTTGCTATTTCTGCCAAAAAAGGAATGTATGTAGTAGAAGCATTTTTTTACAATGATCAATGAAACACCCTGCCATTTTCAAAAAACTCGGTATGTATGTAGTAGAAGCATCTCAAGAGGAGGAAAAAATATGGATTATCTCAAACAGCTCAACGCCTACCGGAGAAAGCGCCTGGCAGCGCCCATCTCATCCAACGCCATTGCCCTTTACGCCATTCTGCTGGAGTACGCCAACGACCTGTATTTCCCAGACCGCTTTACCGCGGCTAATTCAGTGATCTGCGGCCTCAGCGGCCTCAGCCTGACGCGGATGCAGGCCGCCCGGAAGGAGCTCTGTGAAGGCGGTTTCCTGGCTTATACGAATGGGCACAGGGACCAATGCGGTACCTATCAGCTTACCGATCTGGTTCAAGCCTCCAGCATGCCCCAACAAGACGCAAAACCGGACAACAAACCAGTTAGTAAACCGGATACTAAACTGGTTAGTAAACCGGACAGCAAACCGGTTAGTAAACCGGATAACAAACTGGTTAGCAAACCGGACACATTAAATAAACCAAACCAAAGCAAACCAGACCAACTAAAAGAGCGCTACGGCGACTTCGTGACCCTCACTCCCGATGAACGGATAAAGCTGAGGGAACGCCTGGGCGAACCGGACACCGTGCGCTACATCGAAAGACTAAACGAGTACATTGGCCAAATCGGCCAGAAAGCCGCCAATAAGCGCTACAGAAGCCATTACCATACCATTCTCAGCTTTTACCGCAGAGACTCGGAAAAGCGGCATGAACAGCCAAACAGCTCCATTCCAGATTACACCGCAAACAAAGGAGAAAGCCTGTGAATTTTGAAGTCAGAATCCCCGATCCCAACGCCGACAGCCCGGAATTTTATATGGAGAACGGACTCAAACACTGTCCGCTTTGCCACACCCCCATGGAGACATGGGTGACCCTGGGCGCCACCCGGAAAACAGTATCCTGCCTGTGCCAGTGCAGAACCGAAGCCCGCGACCAGCGTGACCAGGCGTTTAAGGCCCGTCAGGAAGCAGAGCGTCAGAAAATCCGAAAAGCCTCCCATATTCACGACCCCGCCCTGCGCAGAATGACCTTTGAGGCCGACAATGGCGCCTGCCCCGGGGCCATCGAAAAGGCAAAGCGGTACGTGGCGCAGTTTGAGGAAAACCTCAGAGAGAACATCGGCCTGTTGTTTTACGGCGACGTGGGCACTGGAAAGACCTTTACCGCCGGCTGTATCATCAACGCTCTGGATGACAAGGGCTATAACGTCCTGGGCACCAGTCTCACCCGGCTGAGAGACGACATGCCCGGCGAGTTCGATAAAGACCGGAGCCGTAATGCCTACTATGACCGCCTGGCCGGCTATGACCTGGTGCTCATCGACGATTTCGGCATTGAGAGACAGAGCGAATACACCCTGGAACAGATCTACAGCCTCATCGACGCCCGGTACAAAAGCGGAAAGCCCACCATCATCACCACCAACCTGACGCCCGAGCAGCTCAATCATCCTCAGAGCATGGCCACACGCCGCATCTATGACCGCATCACAGGAATGTGCTGCCCCATGCTTTTCGAGGGCCAAAGCCAGAGACAGGCGCAGCACCGGGAAAAGCTGGAAAAAGCGCGGAAAATGCTGTCTTAAAAACTTTCCCTTGACAAACCTTTCAAGCGAGTATATACTGTGTATATCGTATATATACAGTATAACTTTCGAAAGGATCATCCATGGATATTATTATCAGCAACAGCAGTGGGAAGCCCATCTATGAGCAGATCACCACGCAGATAAAAAATAAGATCATTACAGGCGAGCTAAGGCCCGGCGACGCGCTGCCCTCCATGCGCGTTCTGGCAAAGGAGCTGCGCATCAGCGTCATCACCACCAAGCGGGCCTACGCCGATCTGGAACAGGACGGCTTTATCGAGACCGCTCCGGGCAAAGGCAGCTTTGTCGCCCAGAAGAATACCGAGTTCATCCGTGAAGAAAATTACCGGCAGATACAGGACCTGCTGGAACAGGCCATTGACCTCTCAAAGAGCTGCGGCCTCACCCTTTCTGAGCTCACCGAACTCATCACATTACTCTACAAAGGAGACAGCTAATGGACACTCAAAACGCCATTGAAATTAAAAACCTCAGCAAACACTACCCCGGCTTTTCCCTGAAGGACGTCAACTTCAGCCTGCCTTCCGGCAGCATCATGGGCTTTATCGGAGAAAACGGCGCGGGTAAAACCACCACCATCAAGGCACTGCTGGGCCTGATCCATCCCGACAGCGGCACCATGCAGATTCTGGGGCTGGACACTGCGCAGAATGAAAAAGACATCAAAAAAGAACTGGGCGTTGTTTTTGCCGACCAGAACTTTCCCGATGACCTCCGCCCCCCTGAAATCACAAAGATTATGGGGAACATCTATAAAACCTGGGATAAGGCTCTGTTCGAGGATTACCTCTCACGCTTCAGCCTTCCCGCAGACAAACGGCTCAAGGACCTTTCCAAAGGGATGAAGATGAAGCTTTCCATCGCCGCCGCCCTGTCCCACAGGCCCAGGCTCCTGATTCTGGACGAGGCCACCAGCGGGCTGGACCCGGTCGTGCGCAACGAAATACTGGACATCTTTCAGGAATTCATCGAGGATGAGGATCACTCGATCCTTATGTCCTCCCACATTACCAGCGATCTGGAGCGTGTGGCCGACTACATCACCTTTATCCACGACGGACAGATTCTGTTCAGCGAGCCCAAGGACGCGCTCATCGAAAACCACGGCATCCTCAAATGCAGCCCGAATCAGTTTGAGACCCTTACCCTCACAGACGTTGTGGGTATCCAGCGCTCCAGCTTTGACGTCCAGGTCCTAGTCAAAAATCCAGCGGCCGTGAGAAACCGCTACCGGGACATGATCATCGATCCCCCCAGCCTGGAGGAGATCATGCTGTTTTATACCAAAGGAGACCAAAAATGAAAGGCTTAATCATCAAAGAATTTCTCGGCCTGCGCCGGTATTTCAGAATACTGGCTGTGCTCATGGTGCTGTATATTTTTATGGCCTTTGGCATGACCTCGGTCAGCATTTTCGCTGCTATCAACGCCATTCTGGTCATGATCTGTTCGCTCAGCAGCTTCAGCTATGACAGCTACAACCACTGGAACGAATTCGCCATGTCCCTGCCCCTGAGCCGGGCCGACCTCGTGAAAAGCAAGTACCTTTTCATTCTTCTGCTGTGCGCCTTCGGCACAGCGGTCACCCTCATCCTCAGTCTCATTGTGGGCCTGATCATCCACCTGCCCATGCAGGAGATTTTTATCGCTACCCTGTGCTCTGCGCTGACCGCACTGTTTCTCGGCGCTCTCACCACACCCTTCATCTACAAATTCGGGGTTGAAAAGGCACGCTACATTCTGATCATTATCGTGATGATCCCAACCCTTGTCTTTGTGAGCTTTGGCAGCTATCTGCCTGCGCTCCATCTGCCCTCAGCCCAGACCCTCACCCTGCTGGCCTGGTGCTCCCCGGTATTCGTGCTGGCGTTTGTGTTCCTGTCTTATTTGATTTCAAGGCATATCTTTATGAATAAGGATTTGTAGAATGCCTGCTGCACAAAAAAGGAGTAAAAATGAAAGGCTTAATCATCAAAGAATTCCTTGGACTGCGCCAGTATTTGAGAGTGCTCGGCTTTCTGCTGCTTGCGTATGGAGCCATGGCTTATATTATGAGAACCACTGTCTTTATTCCAGTGGTCAACGCTTTTCTGATCATGATCTGTGTACTCAACAGCTCTAATTATGATGACAATAACCGCTGGGAGCAATTTGTTCTTACTCTACCAGTGTCAAAAAGTGATCTAGTCACCAGCAAATACCTTTTTATCCTTCTGCTATGCATTGCCAGCACTGGTATTACCCTGGTACTGAGCCTGATTCTCAGTCTGCTGTTTCCTGCTTCTTTAACTACCATCTTTATCGCTTCAGTGGCGTCAGCTTTTGCGGGACTCTTTCTAGCTTCTCTGAGTATGCCAATCATCTACAGATGCGGTACTGAGAAGGCACGCTACATACTCGTCATCATCATCATGGTGCCCACACTCCTTCTGAGGGCCTTCAGCGATAGTCTAAATAAACTGTGCCTTCCCAGCGCACCAGTTCTTGTCCGGATAGGTTTAAGCGCTGCGGCCTTTGTCGTTGTCTTTGCCCTTCTCTCCTATGGTCTGTCACAAAAACTTTTTGCGGCACGGGAGTTCTGATTCTTAAATAAACATTTGATCATTATTTGCCGGTAGGTTATAATAAGGTACAAACAGGATGTCCAAACATCCTACTAAATGACCTTAGGAGATTTAAAATTATGCCAAGCGACAGAAAAAAACCGGCAAATGCCCTTTCACCCATTGATAACTCCTCCATTGTTGACAAGATTATCGACCGGATTGTCAAAGCCATTTCTACCGGACAGTTTAAGGTAGGGGAAAAACTCCCCAGTGAATTTGAGCTCATGGAAGAGCTGAACGTAGGGCGGAACTCCCTGCGGGAGGCCATGAAAATTTTATCCGCACTGGGCGTAGTCGATATACGGCGCGGTGACGGCACCTATGTGTGCGATCACATTGCCCCTACAGTCTTCAACCCCATTATCTACAGCATCATCTTCCAGGCCGAAAGTGACCCGGACATGGTGGAATTCAGAGAGTGTATGGAGGAGATGGTCCTGCGCACAGCCATGAAAAAGGCCACCGACGGCGACATCGTCCACCTGAGCCAGATCATCAAGGATATCCGCAAGTCTTATGAGAGCGGCGACAAGGAAAAAGCCGCCTACCTGGATTACAAGTTTCACGTTGCCATTGCAGATATCTGCGGCAACCCCTATATTTCCAAGCTGGTCAACGGCATCTATGAGATCTTTTCCCTGTCCATTGAGGATACCATCAATACCCAGGAGCTTTTCGACAAGGCTGAGGGCTATCACAAGGAAATCCTCCGCTGTATTCAGGAAAAGGATGTGAAAAGCATCGACGCCGCAGTGGAAAAGAGCATGACCTTCTGGCACAGTAAAGAGAGTTGATAATTGATAGTGGATAGTTGATAGTTTTGGAACACTTTTGCCTAAGGCAAAAGCGATTAGAAGGCGGCCTCTGCCGCGTCCAATCAAATCTGCCGCAGGCAGATTTGCACCTGAACTATCCACTATCAACTATCCACTATTCACCAAAAAAAAGAGCCCAAAGGCTCTTTTTTAATCTAAGTCTGCAATCACACTGACCTGGCTGCTGTCTACGCCTACGATACGCAGCGGAGCGGCAACGACAAAATTGATTTTGCCCTTTAATTCGGACAGGTTCATGTCTTCGATTGCAGTGATGAATTTTTCAGTGTTCAGGCCTAACAGATTCTGGTGAGCCGGAGCTGCCAGGTCATTACAAGGCGAGCCGATTGCCAGGAAGTCAAAGCCCACGCATCTCAGGTTTTTGTAGGTGTTAACCATGTACAGGCAGGTTTCCGGTGTCAGGAATGGGCCTTCCATCTGATATTTCTTAGGATCTGTTTTTCTTACTTCGCCAAAGCCAGTGCGGATCAGCAGCAGGTCGGCCTGCTGGATTTCGTCTTCATGCTTCTTTAAATCCTCGATGGTTACGCCTTCGCAGGCATTTTTCGGAATATCTAAAAGCAGTACTTTTTTGAACACAAAGTAGTCAATGGGCAGCTCATTGATTCTCAGTCCGTCTGGGTTGAAATGCTTCGGCGCATCATAGTGGGTGCCGCAGTGGTTTGGCAGCTCGGACATAAAGCTGTTGAACGGGGTTTCATCACCGATTTCAGTACACTGTCTTACTTTGATGACCGGTTCGCCTGGCCATGCTAAATCGTTCGGGTCCAATGGATAGGATAAGAAAATGTTCATAAAGTTCACCTCATATAAATTTTATTTTATCAAACGGCAGCGTTGGCCGTTAATAATCCCAAAATAGTTGATAGTTGATGGTTGATAGTGGATAGTTTAGGTGCAAATCTGCCCTGCAGATTTGATTGGATGCGGCCGCAGGCCGCTTTCTTACTCGCTTAAGCAGGGCGAAAGCGTTCCTCAACTATCCACTATCCATTATCCACTATTCACTGCTCTTTTATTCTCCCATCAACGTCTCAACCGCTTCTCTCAGTGTGGTGTTGGTGCCAACGTTGCCCGGGAAGATCACATAGGGCAGTCCTGGGAATTTGCTTTCTTCCCCGGTCATCCATACAGGAATCCCCGGTTTAATCTGGCCCATGACATTGGCCTTCTGCACCCGCAGTGCCTTCGTGCCGATGTCGCTGGAGGTAATCCCGCCCTTGGCCACAATAAAGTTGGGGCGCACCGACAGGTTGGTGATGATGCTGGTGACCGCGTCGGATATTTTGACAGACACCTTAAGCTGTTCATCCTTATCGTCAGTATCCAGGTCAAAGCGGTCCCGGCGGGTATAGACAGCGACGGTTTTACCAGCCTTAATATCTGCGTCCACAATGGACACTACCCGTTCTACTTCCTGTTCCAGTCCGTTTTCTTCCAGGACACGGTGCTGGTTAAACTCGATAAACTCAATGGGCTTGTCCGAGTTTTTCAGCTCCTCAAGCTGTGCGGTCGTCTTGTTGACATGGGAGCCGACAACAATGATGCCGCCATTCCTGTTTTCTGTTAAAATCAGCTCGTCATGGCTGAGAATCGGCTTATCCGTCACGCCGCCGAGCACCTTTGTGATAGCTGCGGCTGAGCGGAATATAAAGTTTTTACCCTGATTCATGGCTTTTACCAGCGCGATGGCAAAAACCTTGACATCTGCGTAGTCGATGGAATTGACCACGATTTTATTGAAATCCTTCACCTGCATGAGCTGATCTGCGATCTTATCGATTTCCAGATTTCTCAGGTCCTCCAGTGAAATAAAGGTCACATCCCCGGCCTTGTATTTGCCGCCGGATTTTTCTTCGCACCACTCACCCAGATGGGACGCCTTGTACCCAAAGGATTTATCCTTCGCAAACTCGGTTTCGCCCGCTGGTACCAGCACATCGCCCTCCTGCACATAATGAACGTTGCCGATGGTAAAGCGGCCGCCCTCTTTAAAGAAGGGATAGATAATTTCGCCGTCAATTTTCTGGTCTGATCCGGACTCAATGACATCCTTTAAAATCTCTGGCTCCAGCGGATAATGACCGCGGAGGGTAGAGTCGCTCCGGCTGATCACGACAAATTTTTTACCGGTTTCCTTTGCCACCTGTAAAATGTTCTCAGCCATTTCCCGGTGAGCCTTTGTGGTCTCGGGAGCCGTCAGCCCTCTGGAGTTGGTCAGGATGAAGAACATGCTGTTTTCCTCGTCAAAGCCCTTGCGCATGCTGTCGACCGACCAGTCGGTATAGACGGAAATATCGTGGACGGTCTGTACCCCGGTGGGGTCGTCGTCCAGAACCACAATTTTGCGGTCAAAGCCTTTTAAGGCTTCATCGAGCTGTGCGTTAACGGCTTTCTCGTCAATAGGCTTAAAGGTTGTTAAAATGGATGCCTCTAATCTTTCTGCCATATCACTCACCTACTGTTCCTTACGTTTTACTTCGACACCGGCCAGCTTTTCAAAATACTGTACAATGCCGCCGTGGTCATCTTCCAGATGGCCGTCTACCTTCAGAGCCTGCATGATTTCCAGCAGTTGGCTGCTCATGGGCAGCGGAACATCAATGTCATGAGCGGTTGCCATGACGTTTTTAATATCTTTCAGGTTAATGGAAATTTTACCGCCGGGTACAAAATTGCGGTCGATCATCAGCGGCGCCTTGGCGTCGAGGACGGTGCTTCCCGCAAGGCCGCCCCGGATCGCCTTGTAAACCAGCTCCGGATCAGCCCCGGCCTTTGTGGCCAGTACCAGCGCCTCCGATACGGCTGCGATGTTCAGGTTAACAATGACCTGATTGGCCAGCTTGGTGACAGAACCGCTGCCGGTTTCACCGACCAGCAATGCCGATGCGCCCATGATGTCAAAGTAAGGAGCCATTTTGTCAAAGGCTTCCTGTTTGCCGCCGACCATAAAAGCCAGCGTTCCATCGATCGCCTTGGGTTCTCCGCCGCTTACCGGCGCATCCAGGAAATCCACCCCCAGGGGCGCCAGTTTTTCCGCGCAAACCTTGGATTCTGTGGGTGTCACAGAGCTCATATCCACCACAACGCTGCCTTCTTTGACGCCCTCAGCCACGCCGTCAGCGCCAAATAATACCGACTGGACAATGGCGCCATTGGGAAGAATGGTGAAGATAACCGGGCATTTTTCGCCAATCTCTTTCAGTGTTGCCGCCTGAGCGCCCATATCTGTCAGTTCCTTTACTGCATCTTCGTTTAAATCGTTTACCAGCAGGCTGCAGCCTCCTTTCACCAGGTTCTTAGCCATTGGTTTTCCCATAATACCGAGTCCGATAAAACCAACCATACGATCCATTTCAGTACCTCTTTTCTGTTTTCTCAGTAGGTCATCCTACCTTTATAGCTAAAATTTTTAATAGAACGTCATTTGTTAAATGTGTAACGAAGAACGTCCTATGTATTGCTTTTCATGACCTAATAATAAAACCTCTCGCACACTTTGTCAAGCTTTTTTTTAAATCTTAAATAAAAAAAACACGGCGTAAACCGTGTTCAGCGTGTCGAGAAATTTTATCATGAAGAAGTAAAGCATTAAAAAGCCGCCAGCTTTTCTAAAACATACTCATAAAGCTCATCTGGTTGGAGTCTGGCAGGCTGCTCAGACAGCCAAACTGCTCGAGCTTTTCGATATTGGATTTATTGACCTTGGCCCTGGTCTGCAGATCCTCCTTGGAGATGAAGGGCCGCTTCTGGGCTTCCTCATAAATCTGCATGGCCGCCTTATCACCCAGGCCGTCAATGGCGTTGAGCGGTGGCAGCAGATCATTGCCGACGATTTTAAACTCGCTGTAGTGGGACTCGTACACATCCACATTTTTAAAGCCAAAACCACGGCAGTACATTTCCAGCGCCAGCTCCAGCGAAGTCAGGAGCTGCTGATCCTTGTTGCTGGCCTTGTTCCCCTGAGATCGGATTTCTGCCAGTGTTTTCTTGACTGTCTCCTTGCCGTTGGTCATCTTTTCCAGATTAAATTCCTTGGCGCGGATACTGAAATAGGTGGCGTAATAGGCCAGCGGATAGTAAACCTTGTAGTAGGCGATGCGGAAGGCCATCATAACATAGGCTGCCGCATGGGCCTTAGGGAACATGTACTTGATTTTCTTACAGGAATCAATGTACCAGGCCGGTACATTATTTTCCTTCATATACGCTTCCTCATCCTCTGTCAGGCCCTTCCCTTTACGGACATGCTCCATAATGCTGAAGGATTCCTTGGGCGCCAGTCCCATTGAGATCAGGCCGAGCATAATATCGTCACGGGTACAGATAACGTCCTTGATGGTCGCAGTCCCGGAACGCACAAGGTCCTGCGCATTGTTGGTCCAGACATCTGTGCCGTGGGATAAGCCGGAAATACGGATCAGGTCTGAAAAGGCGGTGGGCTTGGTGTCCAGCACCATCTGGCGGACAAAGTTGGTCCCGAACTCGGGGATACCACAGGTACCGAGGGGGATGTCAAAATCATCGTCCTTCAGATCCAGGGCGCTGGTGCCTGTGAACAGGCTGATGACCTTTTCGTCGTCCAGCGGAATCTCCTGAGGGTCAAGTCCTGTGATGTCCTTGAGCATGCGGAGCATGGTCGGGTCATCATGACCCAGGATGTCGAGCTTCAGGAGGCGCCCGGAAATGGAATGGTAATCGAAATGGGTGGTCATGGTGCCGCAGTCCCGGTCATCGGCCGGGTACTGGATCGGTGTAAAGTCATAGATATCCTTATCCTTTGGCACAACCATTACCCCGCCGGGATGCTGGCCTGTGGTGCGCTTAACGCCCGCACAGCCCTCAATCACACGCTCCATCTCTGCTCTGGGCGCGTTAACGCCATTTTCATCAAAGAAATTTTTCACATAGCCAAAGGCAGTCTTATCTGCCAGTGTCGCAATGGTTCCCGCGCGGTAGACCTTTCCCTCGCCAAAGAGCACCTCGGTGTAATGGTGGGCCTCCGGCTGGTTTTCGCCCGAGAAGTTAAGGTCAATATCGGGCTCCTTATCCCCCTCAAAACCGAGGAAAGTCTCAAAAGGAATATCAAAGCCGTCCTTATTCATGGGATGGCCGCATTCCGGACAGTCAGCGTTGGGAAGGTCAGGCCCTACCCCCACCTTTGTGCTGTCAAAGAACTCATAATGCTTGCAGTTCGGGCAGACATAGTGGGGCGCCAGAGAGTTAACCTCTGTGATCCCGCAGAGCATGGCAACCAGTGACGAGCCGACCGATCCTCTGGAGCCTACCAGGTAACCATCCTCCAGGGAATGGTGTACCAGCTTCTGGGCGATCAGGTACAGAACCGAATAGCCGTTGCCGATAATGGAGTCCAGCTCACGCTTCACGCGCTGTTCCACAATGTCTGGCAACGGGTCACCGTACATCTCATGGGCCTTTTTATAAACCATATCCCGAATCTCGTCATCCGAGCCCTCAATGATGGGCGGGAAGGTGCCATCGGGTATGGGCTTCACGTCGTCAAACAGTTCTGCCACCTTGCGCGGATTGGTGACGACCAGCTCATAGGCGGTCTGCGGGTCCACATAGGTAAACTCGTCCAGCATTTCCTGGGTCGAGCGGTAGTAAAGCGGCGGCTGCTCATGGGAATCCTTGTAGCCCTGGCCGGCCTGCAGAATCTCTCTGAAATAGGCGTCACTGGGGTCCACAAAATGGACGTCCCCGGTGGCAACCACCAGCTTGCCCTTTTCCCGGCCAAGCTCGACAATCCGCCGGTTGACATCTGCCAGCTCTTCCATGGAGTGGACGGTCTCATTCCGAAGTAAGTATTCATTGTTTCCCAGAGGCTGTACCTCAAAGTAGTCATAAAAATCAGCGATTTCATCCAATCGGTTTTTGGGCACATTCTTAAGCACTGCCTTGTACAGCTCTCCAGCCTCGCAGGCGCTGCCAATAATCAGATTTTCCCGGTGAGCCGCCAACAGGGATTTTGGTATCCTCGGGCGTCTGTAAAAATAATGGATATGTGCCTCAGAAACCAGCTTGTACAGATCCTTCAGCCCCGCCTGGTTTTTGGCGTAGATGATAATATGATAGGTATCGCCGGATTTTATGATCTGCTCCACGTCCATCAGGCCATTAAGCCCAGCGACCTCTTCCACATCCCGTTTCTGGGCCAGCTCCATCAGCTTGACAAAAATCTTCGCCGAGCACACCGAGTCGTCCAGCGCCCGGTGATGGTGCCCCATGTCCACCTTAAAATAGCTCGCCAGCTTTTTGAGGTTATGCTTGTTGATGGTGGGGATCAGGGTCCGGGACATTGCCAGCGTGTCAATATAGGTAATGTTGTTTTCCAGATGATGTGCATTCAGCGCGATCTCCATAAAGCCCATATCAAATTTTGCGTTGTGGGCCACCAGAATCAGGTCGCCGCAAAATTCACAGAAGGCTTTAACCGCAGCTTCTTCCTCTTCGCCGGCCTCAACCATCTGATTGGTAATCCCGGTGAGATTGGTGATAAATGGCGGAATGGGCCGGTGTGGATTGACAATCTTGGAGAAGGTATCCACAATATGCTTGTTTTTAATTTTGACGGCTGCAATCTCAATGATATTGTCCTTGCCGGGAATCAGGCCAGTGGTCTCAAGGTCAAAGAAAACAAATTCGCCCTCAAAGCTTTCATTCTGTTCCCCCGTTACAATATACTGGTCGTCATCCACCAGATAGCCCTCGACACCATACAGCACCTTGATGCCGTATTTTTTGCTCAGGGACATCATTTCAGGGTAAGCCTGAAGCACACCGTGGTCGGTGATACCGATGGCGTCATGGCCAAAGTCATTGGCCTGCTTCATGATTTTAGCCACCTTGCTCACTGCATCCATGGAGCTGTACTGGCTGTGAAGGTGAAGCTCGACGCGCTTTTCCTCTGCGTTGTCACGGCGCACCGGCGCTGCGGCCACCTCCATATTTTTAGGTGTCAGCACCTTTTCGTGGGAGTACTCGTCATAATTGACATTGCCCTCAACCTTAAACCAGCGGTCCTTTTTCAGATTTTCCTTGATCATGCCCACATTCTTCTTCCGGGCAAAAATCTTACAGGAGACACTGCCGTGTTCATCGGTAATGTTAAAGGTAAAGAGGGTTGTTTTGTCGGTAATTTCCCTGGAATCAATGCCAAAGACACGGCCGCTGACCACAATGTTCGTGCTGTCCAGCACCGCGCCTGTACTGAAGTCAATTTCTCCCATGGACTGGGCGGGACGCTTGATCTTGTCCCCCATGACAACTTCGCCAACGTCCAGCACACGGGCTTCCTCCTCTTTGCCATCCTTTTTCCCCGTCGAGCCGCTGCCAGACTTAGCCGGCGGCGTATCCTTTATGACCTTTAACCGCTTGTTCAGCGCGTCCTCTTTTTTCTTAGCCAGAGCGTCGTAATCCACGTTTTCCATGAGCCTGTGAACTGATTTCTCAGCTCCAGCCCCAGGTTTCCCCCCGGCCATCGGAGAAATAAAGACACTCAGGCTTTTGGTATAGTCAAATATCCCCATCAGTTCCCGCTGCACCAAAGATTTATCGCACTCCGGGATACGGGTCTTAAAGGTAAAAACCAGCTCCTGGCTCGCAGAGTTCACCTCGACACGCTGGGGCTCCAGTCCGTATTTTTTTATGAGTTCTTCCAAATCATTCTGTTTATGTATAATCGGATTCAAGGTGTCCACCTACATTCTTTCGATTTCTTCCATCAGGGCGTCAATGATCTCATCCTCTGCCACTGTTTTAAAGATTTCCCCTTTTTTAAAAAGAACCCCTTTTCCTTTTCCACCGGCAATGCCGATGTCTGCTTCCTTCCCCTCGCCCGGACCATTGACCACACAGCCCATCACCGCGACCTTCAAGTCCTTTTTGACATGCACGAGCCGGCGGTTCATTTCCTCTGCAATGCCGATCAGGTCAATTTCTGTGCGGCCACAGGTCGGGCAGGACACGACCTCGACCATGCCCTCTCCGCTCTGGTACAGGCCAATGGATTTTAAAATATCTCTAGCCACATAGATTTCATCCACCGGATTGCCTGTGATGGAGACCCGAATGGTATCCCCGATGCCGCTCAACAGCATATAGCCGATACCAATGCCCGACTTAACGGCCGAAGTCCGCAGCACCCCGGCTTCTGTGATGCCCAAGTGCACCGGATAATCATATTTCTGGGAAAACAGCGTGTAGGCGTCAATGGTAAAGCGCACATCCGACGCCTTCATGGAGACCACAATGTTGTTAAAATCAAGCGCTTCAAGATAGGCGATATGTTTTTCAGCGCTCTCCACCATCGCTTCTGGTGTGGGGTGCCCGTATTTTTCAAGCAGTTCTTTTTCCAGAGAGCCTGCGTTTACCCCAATTCGGATGGAAATATCCGCTTCTCTGGCCGCTTCCACCACCAGGCGCACCTTCTCCTTATCCCCAATGTTTCCGGGGTTGATCCGGAGCTTGTCCACTCCGCCTTTAATGGCCTCCAGGGCCAGCTCGTAATTAAAATGGATATCTGCCACCAGTGGAATAGAGATCTGTTTTTTTATGTCCGCGATGGCTCTCGCTGCCTCCATGTCGGGCACCGCCACCCGCACAATGTCGCAGCCGGCGGCCTCCAGATCCTTTATCTGTCGCACAGTCGCCTGAACGTCCCTCGTGTCTGTATTGGTCATGGACTGGATCAGGATTGGATTATCTCCCCCGATCTTCCGGTTTCCGATGGGTACCTCTCTGGTTTTATGACGTCGTATTTCCATATTTTTCACCTTACTCATTAATATTTTCAAAATTAAAAGCCCCAATTCACTGCTGCTTCATTGGGGCAAAACGTAATTATACTTTACTTTTAAACGGGCCTGAAATAGAAACTGAATCACGGCAAGGCCGCGGCTCTTCTTTCTCAACCCTTTCTCAGCCCATTATCCGCATTACATCATTCACCGCTATGACCACCGCCAAAAGCATCAGGGCCATAAAGCCGATGTAATTGATCATGTTTGCCTTTTTGGGATCAAGGTCCCGTCCGACCAGCTTTTCAATAATGATGATCATGATCTGTCCGCCATCAAGAGCTGGAAGCGGCAGTAAATTGATCACCCCTAAATTGACTGAAATTAAGGCCGTAAAGGACATCAGCGCAATGATTCCATACTGGAAAAAATCGTGAACCATGCTGACCATGCCGATCGGGCCTGCCACATCGTTCATTCCCACCTGCCCGGTCACCAGCATGTAAAGGCTCTGGTAAATGGTAATCCCAAACTTTCCGGTTGTCGTAAGGCCAAGGCCCAACGCCTGCAGAATGTTGGCTCCCCTAAACAGGTAGATCAGCACCAGCAGCACAAAGGCGAACACAATGTTCATTGCCGCCCCGGCCACCAGAATGATAAACCGCTGCCCCTTTGTTTTATTGGAAAAGCTTCTCGGATCATCCGGGTCCACCGGCTCACGCACTGCCGCATCCTCAGTGGCTGTCTCTTCATCCTCTTCGCCGGCGTCTCCCTCTCCGCGCATTTTGCAAAAACCGCCCAGGGGCAGCGCGCGAATCGAGAACTGGGTTTCCTTACCCTGTTTAGCGTAAACCAGCGGCCCCATCCCAATGGAGAACTCCTCAACGAAGACACCAGTTTTTCTGGCTGCAATAAAATGGCCCCACTCATGAACAACCACCAGAACAGATAAAATAAGCAGTGTCAAGAGAACCATCAATACATTTGTTAATATACTCATCTTTTAATACCTCACGCAAGTCCAGCGGTGTAGGTCGCGAAAATATAAACAAGAGGGATGATAAAAAGAATGCTGTCAAAGCGGTCTAAAATGCCGCCGTGTCCGGGCAATACCTTTCCAAAATCCTTAATTCCCATCTTGCGTTTAATCATGGAGGCTGTCAAATCCCCGCACTGGCCCGCAATGGAGCCCACAAAACCAGCCGCCGCAGACAAATAAACCGGCAGATCCATCTGAAAGCCAAATTTCATGATGATGCCGTAAAGCACCATAAACACAGCCGAGGCGATTAAACCGCCAACTGCTCCGGCAATGGTCTTTTTAGGGCTTATCTCCGGCGCCAGCTTGGTTTTACCGATGGCGCGCCCGACAAAATAGGCCGCCGTATCGGTTGAAAACGCAATGACAAAAACCATCCACATATAGTAGATGCCCATTTTAATATTTTCAAACATCATCAGATACCCAAACAGCACTGGAATGTAAATCAATCCAAAAAACGTTATAATCCCGCGGTAAATGTCGGTTTTTCCATTTAGTATTTCAAAACAGAATACAATGATCAGAACGACCATCAGAGTCGGCATCAGTGAATAATAATCCAGCTTCATGGATATCAGAATGATCACACTCAAAATCTCAACAAAGGGCAGGCTGATTTTATTCTCAAGCTTCCGGTTAAAGGCGTTTGAGAATTCGATCAGAGCAACGCCAGAAAGCACGAGACAGGCCACAAAGAGAAAGTAACCACCCAGATAGAGCAAACCGAAAAGAACCGGCAATCCAACAACCGCCGTCAATACTCTCTTTTGCATCTCAACCTCCTGCCTAAGCCGTGCCGAAGCGTCTGTTTCTCTGCTGATAAGCCTCTATCAGCTTATAAAAGGCGTCGTCGTCAAAATCAGGCCACCAGATATCATCAAAGAAAAACTCCGTGTAAGCGTTCTGCCAGAGCAAAAAATTGCTGAGACGGCTTTCACCACCTGTCCGGATCATAATATCCGGATCCGGCAGATCTCTTGTATACAGATGGGCTGAGATCATCTCCTCAGTCACATCCTCCGGCGCTGTCCCTTCTTTCATGATTTCCCTGACCGCATGCACAATTTCATCCCGTCCGCCATAATTCAATGCGACGTTTAAAATCAAACCGTCATTGTCCTTTGTCAGCGACTCCGCGTTATCCGCTGATTTCCGGACATCCTTTGGCAGACGGCTTTTTTCACCAATGATCCGAACCTGCACATGGTTGCGGTGCAACTCTGCGATTTCCTTCATAAAATATTCGACAGCGATCCGCATTAAGCCATCGACCTCTTCCTGGCTGCGCTTCCAGTTTTCTGTAGAAAAAGCGTATACTGTCAGTATCTTAATTCCCATATCAGAGGCCAGGTGTACCGTGTTGTGTAATGCCTTCATCCCGGCATTATGGCCAAACAGCCTTGGTTTTCTGCGCTGCTTTGCCCAACGGCCATTGCCATCCATAATAATGGCAACGTGCACCGGCATATTTTCTTCTGATATATTATAGTCTTCTATTCCCATGTCACACCTCATTCATTGTATCTTGTAACATTATAATCTATTTGAGCCCTTTTGTAAATTAACAGTTCAGACAGATTGATAATTTATCTTTTGTTTAAGCTTCAAAATAAAGTTAACATTCAAAAATCATTGTCTATATAGAATAAACCTTATTATATTAATGTTATACTT
>CAUEUD010000002.1 GCA_959020865.1 Eubacterium limosum
AGGAAATGAGAAATAACGTAACTAAAAAAGTGCTGGCAGCTCCACTTGTATGTGTGATGACTTTTTCCATGACAACATGGGCCCAGGCGCAAGGTGTCAAAAAAAGTGATAAGGTGATGAATATTGGAGTGACGAGCTTTGCGGATACGCTTGAGCCCACGGAGCAGTATTTCAGCTGGGTGGTCATGCGCTACGGCGTTGGCGAAACCTTGGTTAAATTCAACGATGAGATGGGCGCAGAGCCCTGGCTGGCGGAGAGCTGGGAGCTGGGCAGCGACAACCTGACCTGGACCTTCAAAATCCGTGACGGCGTCAAATTTTCAAACGGCACAGCCCTGACCGCTGACCTGGTCAAGGCGTCGCTGGAGAGAACCTTTGAGATGAGCAAGCGCGCCAGCTCGGACTTTTTCCAGTATGACGCCATGACCGCGGAGGGCTCAAACCTCATAATCAAGACCAAGAGCCCCACGCCGGGGCTGCCGGGCTGCCTGGCCGACCCGCTGTTTTTGATCGTGGACACCACCGTAGACACCAGCACCTTTGCCACCGACGGGCCAATCTGTACCGGGCCTTACGCGGTTAAGTCCTTTGACAAGGAAAAATGCGTGGTGGTAAAAAATGAAAATTACTGGGACGGCGAGGTGCCTTACAATGAAGTGAATATCCAGGTTATCGACGACGCCAACACCCGCGCCATGGCGCTGCAGTCTGGTGAGGTGGATATGGCAGTCAATATCAGCAGCAGTGACTTAGCTTTGTTTGAGGGCAGCGAGTCCTTTGACATCAACAGCATTGCGTCGCTGCGGACAGTGCTTTCCTTTATGAACCAGCGCGGGCCGCTGGCAGACGTGAAGGTGCGCCAGGCGGTCATCCGTGCGCTGGACCGCCAGACCTATGCGGATAACCTGCTCCACGGCACCTTTGAGGCCGGGAAGGCCCCGATCCCGCCGTCTCTGGATTACGGCTTTGACACCCTGAAGGACGAGAACGCCTACAATCTGGAAAGCGCTAAACAGCTGCTGGCTGAGGCAGGCTACGCGGACACCAACGGCGACGGCATTGTGGAAAAGGACGGCCAGAACCTGACCCTCCAGTATGTCATTTACGACAGCCGCGCCGAGCTGCCCATTCTGGCTACTGCCACCCAGGCGAACCTGAAGGAGATCGGCATTGACGTGAAGGTTGAAACCTATGAGTATACCACCCTGCTGGACATGCAGGAAAACGGCGAGTACGACCTGCTGATCTGGAATGTCATCACCGCCAACACCGGCGATCCGGAAAACTATCTGAAGGAATACTGGAAAACTCATACCGATGAAAACAAAAACGCCAACACAGCCGGCTACAGCAACCCTGAGGTCGACGCAGTCCTTGACCAGCTGTCCACTGAGTTTGACACCGCCAAACGGCGTGAGCTGGTCATCCAGGCCCAGCAGCTTATCATGAACGACGCGGCCAGCGTCTTCTACGCTTATCCGGAAACCAACATTATTTCCAGCAGGAAGATTACCGGCGTCGAAATGCTGCCAGCGGACTATTACTGGCTGACCAAGGAAATCAAGCCGGCGCAGTAGGGCGGCGCGCTAACGAGAGGAGAAAAAGATGCTGAAAATCCGGGATATGAGTGTACAGTACGGCGAAAAACCGCCGGCGGTGGCGCACTTTGACCTGCACATGAAAAAGCATGAGATCATCAGCGTGGTGGGAGAGAGCGGCAGCGGAAAAACCACAGTGATCCGCTCCATTCTCGGACTGCTGCCGGGAAACGGGCGGGTCACCCGCGGCGAGCTTCTTTTTGATGAGGAGCCCCTGCTCCAGAAAACGCCAGAGGACTGGCGGGATCTGCGGGGCAGCCGCATCGCCATGATTTTTCAGGACAGCGGCAGCATGCTCAACCCCATCCGCAAAATCGGCCGGCAGTTTGTGGACTATATCCAGACCCACAAGGCCGTGACAAGGGAAGCCGCCCGGGACCGCGCCGTGGAGATGCTGACACGCATGCGCCTGCCCGACGCGGGAAACATCATGGACAGCTACCCCTTTCAGCTGAGCGGCGGCATGCGGCAGCGGGTGGGCATTGCCATGGCCATGGCTTTTGAGCCCGATCTGCTGCTGGCCGATGAGCCCACCAGCGCTCTTGATGTGACCACCCAGGCCCAGATTGTGCGCCAGATGATGGCCCTCCGCCAGGACTTTGGCACAGGGATCATGATCGTCACACATAACCTGGGCGTGGCCGCGTATATGGCGGACCGGATCATTGTCATGCGGGCCGGCGAGATTGTGGAGAGCGGCACCCGGGAAGAGGTGATCCTTCATCCCAGACAGGAATACACAAAAGAACTGGTGGCCGCGGTGCCCGAGCTTGGAGGTGCGCGTTTTGTCTGAAAATCATGAAATTATTCTGGAAACTAGAGGGCTGACCAAACGCTTCCATACCTCAGACGGCCGGCCCCTTACAGCCTGCGACAGCGTCAGCCTGGCGGCGCGGCGCGGGGAGACCCTTGGCATTGTGGGGGAAAGCGGCTGCGGAAAAAGTACCTTTGTAAAAATGCTGGTACAGCTTGAAAAGCCCACTGCCGGTGCGATATACTTTAAAGGAAAAGATATTGCCGGGCTGACGGGCGAGGCGGCCCGGCAGAACCGCCGCCATATCCAGATGGTCTTCCAGGACCCGGCTGTCTCCTTCAGCCCAAAGATGCGCGTGGGCGACATTATTACCGAGCCCCTTGTCAACTTTGGCCGGCTCCCCCGGAAACAGCGGGCGGAAAAGGCCAGGGAGCTGCTTGCGATGGTAGAGCTGGACGCTGATTTTATGCAGCGCTATCCCCACAGCATGAGCGGCGGACAGCTCCAGCGCGTGGGCATTGCCCGGGCGCTGGCCCTGAACCCCGAGGTGCTGGTCTGCGACGAGGCTACCTCGGCCCTGGACGTCTCCATCCAGAAGAAAATCGTGGCGCTGCTGACCCGGCTTCAGCGGGAGAAAAACATTGCCATGATCTTTATCTGCCACGACATGGCCCTGGTCCAGAGCCTGAGCCACCGGCTGGCTGTCATGTACCTGGGCAATATCGTGGAGACCGTGGGCGGCGGCGAGCTGTGTGAAACAGCCATGCACCCCTACACCCAGGCGCTTTTGGGGTCGGTGTTCTCGCTGCATATGGACTGCTGCAAGAAAATCGAAACCATCCCCGGCGATCCGCCGAGCCCGCTGGAGCTGCCTCCGGGCTGCCCCTTTGCCGGGCGGTGTGAAAAATGTATGCCCGTCTGCAAAGCCGAAAAGCCACGCCTGAAGGACGTGGCGCCAGGCCACCAGGTGGCCTGCCATCTCTATTAGTTAAGGAAAGCATTATGGAAGAAACCCGTGAAATCCCGTTAAAAGGCCAGATGACCGAGGGGAAGATAGGCCGGCAGCTGCTGCTGTTCGCCCTGCCCCTCATGTTCTCAAACCTCTGCCAGCAGCTATACAACACCGTAGATGCTGTGATCGTCGGCCGTTTTGTGGGCGCAAATGCCCTGGCCGCCGTGGGCGCGAGCAGCCTGCTCATCACCTTCATGATCTATTTTTTCATCGGCCTGTCCATCGGGGCCAGCGTGCTGATTTCACAGTTTTTCGGCAGCCGGAAATACGACAAGGTGCAGGAGGCTGTGCACACCGCCGTGGCCCTGAGCCTGGCGGCCGGCCTTGCGCTCACCGTTCTGGGCTTGACCCTTGCGCCGGCCATGCTGCGGATGATGAACATCCCAGAGGCCGGGCTTGCCTACGCCGTGCCCTATATCCGCATCTATTTTCTGGGCATGATCCCCATGACTTTGTACAACATTGGCAGCGGGATTCTGCGCGCGGTGGGCGATTCCAAAACCCCGCTGGCCTGCCTGGTGGTCACCGTTGTGCTGAACATCGGCCTTGACCTGCTCTTTGTGGGGCCCCTTGGCATGGGCGTGGCCGGCGCTGCACTGGCCACGGTGTTTTCACAGATGGCCGCCGCTGTGCTGATTGTCATTATTCTGCTGAGGGCTGATCCCATCTACCGGCTCCGGCTGGCCAAAATCCGGTTTCACGCACAGGTGTTCAGGGATATCGTGCGTATTGGCCTGCCCGCCGGACTGCAGTCTGTGCTGGTCTGCTTCTCCAACGTAGTGGTCCAGTCCCAGATCAATACCTTTGGGCTGGAGGTCATGGCCGGGTTTACCGCCTATATGAAAATTGACGGATTTCTTTTTATGCCCATTGACGCCTTCTGCCTGGCAATTTCCAGCTTTGTAGGGCAGAACATGGGCGCTGGGCGCTGGGAGAGGGTGGTAAAGGGCAAAAACGTCTGCCTGCTTTTGTGCGTGGGCGTAACCATCGGCCTGGGCGCAGCCATTATCCTGAACGCCCGTCTGATTCTGGGCATGTTTACCTCGGACGAAACAGTGGTTTTAAACGGCATGCGCCAGCTTTACACCGTGGTGCCCCTTTATGGTATTTACGCCGCGGATCAGGTATTTGTGGGCGTGCTGCGGGGGGCCGGGGCCACGGTAATCCCTATGATCATCACGCTTTTGTGCATGTGCGGCCTGCGGCTGGGCTGGATTTTTACCACCCTGCGGTTTGTCCACGACGCGCGCATGATCTACATCAGCTATCCGCTGACCTGGATTGTGACAGGGGCGGTACTGGTGCTCTATTATTATAAAGGCAGCTGGCGGCCAGAGAAGGCAGGCTTTAATAATCGTAAATATTTAAAAAGAAGTTGTTGACAAAGCCGCTCAAAGGGCGTATGATGAAGTTAATTAAATATTGAATGATCCTATGTAGTGGGAAAAGGGTGAGAATCCCTTGCTGTAATCGCAGCTGTAATGCAAAATGCTTTCTGAAAAGCCACTGTCAACGATGATGGGAAGGCGGAAAGATGATATTGCTGAGCCAGAAGACCGACATAGTGATTGGTTCTTAAAAGACTCCGATTTAGAGTGCTTAAGAAACGAAACAAAAACCCTTACCATCCAGATTATACTGTGTTCGTTCATCCCTCTCTGAATCCGAGAGGGATTTTTTTATGGAATTTAAGGACGGTCACCTTATCATTCGTATTTAATTAAATCTCATAATGCCTGTTCCATCAGACAGGCGTCATTAAATCCTCTTTTCAGTCAGCGAGGCTGAAAAACCCCTCCCTTTTTTGAGAAGCTCCAAACGCCGGGGCTTCTTTTTTTGAAAAAAATCTTGAAATCTTCGTTTTTATAGAGTATTTTTATGGTATAAAATTATTAAGGGGAAATAATCTTCACGATGGCTTTGTATAGGGTGCGGGAAGAAAATATGGTATAATGAAAGAAATACTGGAAAGGCAGTGGATGGGATGATTAGAATTGGGATTTGTGACGACAATGCTTTGATTGCAGAAAAGCTGGAGGCGCTCATTATCAGATATGGTGAGGAACACAATATTGATGTGGAGACATACGTCTATCATGACGGCAGTGAAGTGCTTGAAGACCGTATCCAGTTTGATATCCTTTTTCTTGACGTGGAGATGCCGGAAACCGATGGGATTGATACGGCCAAGCAGATCCGCAAGTGGGACGCCCGGGTCAAGATTATCTTTATCACCAGCTACACTCACTACATGCGCAACGCCTTTGCTGTGCACGCGTTTGAATACCTGGTCAAGCCCTTTAACACGGCTAAGGTAAACATGGTGCTGACCGAGGTGTTTGATTTTATTGAAAAGGAAAACAAGAGCCATGACATCTCTCTGGTGATGGGCGGCGAGCTGAAGGTTTTTGCCAGCAATGACATTTATTATTTTGAGCGTGTGCGGCGGAAGATTAAAATGAGCACCACCCAGGGCGATTTTGAATTTAACGGCGTTCTGAGTGAGATCATGGAAAAGGTTAAGGACTTTGACTTTGAATACTGCCACAAGAGCGTGATCGTGAACCTGTTTCACTGTAAGCGTATTGCGGGCGCCGACCTGTATCTGGACAACGGCGAAACCCTGCCCATCGCCCAGAAACGGGCCGTGGAATTTAAGGCGCGGCTGTTTGATTATATTGAAGAGAATTTTAAGCTGTTGTAGAGGATTGGCTAGGAGGATAAGTTTAGGGGAAGAGTATGGATAAGTGGATTTATGCGTTGGATATGGTTATGTCGTATGGTGTGTCAGGATATGTTTTATTTAAATTTATGTCTGGACTATTTAAACCTAAATACGAAAAGAAAAGATATGTTGTTGCGTATTTGACTTTTGTAACTTTAGCAATTTTCTTTAATTGGTTAGGGATCGCTATTTTAAAAAGTTTATATGGTATTTTATCTATTGTATTTATTGGAACAACATTATTTAAATCTAATTCAAAAGGAAAAGTTTTTGGAGCTTGTGTTTTATTTTTTCTATATATGGTGATCATTGACGCTTTATCCGTATTAACATTTGCAGTATTTACAAACAATACAATTGAATCAGTTCGTGAGAATCCTTTATTATTGTTGACTGCAGGGACGGGAAATCAAATTATATTATTGTGCTTTTATAAACCTCTTTTAACGGTTATGAAAAAACATAAATTTGATGCAGTTTCAATACAACAAAATCTTTTTTTAGGAATTTTAGCATTATTTGAGGTTATGCAGCTAATTTTTACTATGAGTATTGTTGAGGGTATTTTCAATAGAACGATTTTGACAATATTAAATTTAGGATTTCTTGGATTAGATATCTATTTAATATATATTTTTGAAGCTATATCTCAGAAATATGCTTTGGAGAAAGAAGTTGAACTTCGTGATCAGCAAATGGCAATGCAGAATAATTACTATCATGTAATAGAAACCCAGTACGATAGGTCCAGAAGATTAATTCATGATATGAGAAACCATATGCAGACTTTAGAAGAGCTATATAGTATTGGAAATACAAAAGAAGCTGATGATTATGCAAAAACAATTTTAAGTTCAATGGACAGAATGGGAAGTAGATTTAAATGTACGAATAGAGTACTTAATATTATAATGAATGATAAAATATTAAAATGTGATGAAAAAAACATAAAACTAGAAACTGAAATAGAAGATATAGATTTAGACTTTATAGAGCCTTTTGATATTACTACGATTTTTTCGAATTTATTAGACAATGCAATTGAAGCATGTGAAACGCTTGAAGATTCCCAAAAAATAATAAGTATAAAGCTCTATCATTATAAGAATTTTATTGTTGTGAAGATATCAAATAGGTTTGGGGAATCATTAATATGGGATAATAATAAAAACTTGATATCTACAAAAAGTGGGAATCATATGGGACTAGGATTAAAGAATGTCAAATTTACTGTAGAAAAATACGATGGAAATATTGAATTCAAAAAGAATAAAGATAATTTTGAAGCCAAGGTGTTATTTTCACTCTAGATATTACATCAGACATGTAATATCTGACTTAAGACATCTATTGTTATAGAAAAGACATACAGAATGCCTGTTTATGCACTTGATATTGAAGAATATACGGATAATGACGTAAAATGAATATATCAGCTGATATATTCATATGAAATATGAGGTGTTATAATGAAAAAAACTTGTTTAAAAGATAAACTTTTAAAAGGTATGGCAAAAACAGCACGCCAGGAAGCAGTGAAAAATGCAAACACGGCATGTTGGGTTTACCATCATCAGGATAAACTTCCCGAAAAAGTAAAGGATTTGCGTAAATTTTAATGATTGGACGAAGTGCAAGATGGATGGTTAACCGTCTTGTAGTAAACCGGATCATTAATATTGAAGATATAGAGATTTACCAATTTGGTTTGGAATCAACATTGTTAAAGGCACTTCATTATGTTTCAATGTTAATAATAGGATTTTGCCTGAACATGTTGTTAGAGACACTTGCATTCCAAATTGTTTATGCGGCTATCCGCGCCTATGCCGGCGGTTACCACGCCGATACACGCGGGGTCTGCTATCTGCTGTCATGGATCACAATACTTTCTGTTTTACTCATTGCCCGGTTCTGCCCGGCGGGGACGGTTGCGGTGGTTACCGCGGCGCTTACGCTGTCCGCTTTTCCGGTGATCTACAAATGGGCGCCGGTCGAAAACAGCGCAAAGCCGCTGGACGACGCGGAGTGCACCCACTACCGGAAACAGGCGAGGAGAATACTGGTGGTTATCAGTGCCTGCGCGCTGCTTGCCGGACTGGCCTTTAACAGCCGGTTTGGTCTGGTCGCCGCGGAATGCCTGGGCCTTGAGGCGCTGATGATGCTGCTGGGGTTGTGGAAAAATGGGCGTTAAGCCAAGGTATACAAGAGAACAGCAGAATGTGATTCAGGAAGCGATGGAATGTGGTTTCGATGTGTCGCCGTATATTACGGAGGCCTTTACACCAGAGCAGATACGGGAAATTTTCTGGGGATTGATGACCGGTGTGGATGTGACCTTTTATAACGATCCTGAGTATTCAAACTGCCAGATGTGGCAAATACGGGAAGGGCTTACAGGAAAGGTAGATGTATCGGTCTATGCGGACAAAAATCTGGATTGGAAAAAGATGTACCTGATCCGGATGGGTTTAGAGGAAGGGCTTGACGTATCGGAGTATGTGCGGCAGGGCATGGGCCCGGAGCAGATCCGGGCGATTTTGCAGGGATACCGTACCGATATTGATTATACGCTTTATGCGAAGCCCTGGTACACAGCTGGCGAAATGCGGGAAATCGGCTCAAAACTGATCCGGGAAGCGGTTCGGAGCAGAGCGGAGGAGACGCCGGGCGCTGGCAGTATGTTTAAGAGTGTAAAAAAATAACAGGTGCCCAACTGCAATTTGGACACCCGCATTTTTTTATTCTACTGGGTCATGGCTGAGTAAAAACAGAGTCAGAATTTCTTCTGCGTATTTTCCTTTTTCTGCTGGACAGCGTTCCAAAAGCTCCAGCAGTGCTGCGTACTTCGTCCCCATGTATTCTTTGGGGCCGTAGAGAATTGCGTCGGCGGACATTTTCAAAACGTCACAGAAACGATTCAGGCTTTTTAGAGAAAAGCCCTTAGTCCCCAGTTCTATATCGGCAAGGAAAGTTGGTGTGATACCGATTTTTCTTGCCAATTCATCACGGGACATGTTCAGAAATGTTCTTTGTTTACGAATACGAAGGCCAATCGCCTTATGATCTAGCTCTTGCATACAATTCCCCCTAAAAATAGTATTTACGCTTTTAGCTGTTGACTCTATACCATTGTGATATAAGCCGGCGGTTTATTTAAAAACCAGACACTTTTGCGCATTTTTTATAGGACCACAGTAGACTTCTTAATTATATCCGCTTTTACCGGTAATTTCAAGTCTCTGTAAGAAAACTGAAAGGAACCGGAAAAAAGTTCGGCATTCTCTCCCGAAGACAGGCGCAGGGGGATTTTTTTGTTTGTCTAAAATATTTTAAGTTGAAAAATTTTCGTACTTTCAGGCAAATTAATCGTGACAAAAAGTCGAAAAACGGGCAGGTTGCATAAAATTCAAAATGTGATATAATGAAACGGATTAACGGAAAAAGGACGTATTTTTATGAATGTAAATTTTGAACATTACAAGGTCTTTTATTACGTAGCGCGCCACGGCACCATTACACAGGCGGCCCAGGCGCTGTACATCTCGCAGCCGGCGGTGAGCAAATCGATTCATCTGCTGGAAAAGGAGCTGTCGTGCGAGCTTTTCCACCGGAATCAGAAAGGGATGACCCTGACGCCGGAGGGCGAAATGTTGTACGGCCATGTGGCGAAGGCCTACGAGCAGCTGGCCCTGGGTGAGAAGAAACTCTGGGAAATGCTGAACCTGAACAATGGGGTGGTGCGCCTGGGTACCAGCGACATGATTGCCCGCTTTTTCCTGCTGCCTTATCTTGAAAAATTTCACAGCCTGTACCCGGATATCCGCATCAATATGCAGAGCGGCACCACGCCGGGCACGTGCAGCGCCCTGAAGGATGAACGCATTGAGGTGGGGGTGGTATCCTCGCCGGTAGCAGCCTCGGACGATATTGAGATTCATCCGGTTCGGGAGATCCAGGATGTTTTTGTGGCGGGGATGGATTACGCGCCCCTTGCCGAGAAAGTGCTGAGCTTTGAAGAAATCATGGAACACCCCATTATCTGCACGGAGCAGGGGACAGCTAGCCGCCATTATCTGGACTCGTTTTTCCTCAAGCATAAGATACGGCTGGAGCCGGCCTTTGAACTGGGCACCATGGAATTGATCATGCCCTACGCGGAAAGAAACCTGGGCATCGGCATCGCGGTGCGCGATGTGGCACAGGAGCGCCTGGCGCAGGGAAGCCTGATCGAGATCCGGTCCAGAATTGAGATACCGAAGCGGCAGATCTGTGTGATCAAGCGTAAAAAGGGCGGTATCTCCAAGGCGGCAGAGGCTTTTCTGGACATCATCTTGCCATAACCAACAGTTATAAAACACATAAGAATATTTCATTTTACTTATGGTAATCAGAGGGGTAAAATCGTTACTGTATGAAAAATGAAAGGAAGATTTGATTTTGAAAAAAGGTTATTTATATATTGTCATTGCGACGCTGTTTTTCAGTTCGATGGAGATCGCCCTCAAAAGTGTTTCAGGCCAGTTTAACGCTGTACAGATGAACCTGACCCGTTTTTTGATCGGCGGTCTTGTTTTAATTCCCTTTGCGTTCCGGACGCTTAAGAAGAAAAATGAACACTTGGATAAAAAAAGCCTGCTGCACTTTGCGTGCTTGGGCTTTCTGGGGGTCGTGGTCAGCATGACCTTTTACCAGCTGGCCGTGGAAAACGCCAACGCCTCGGTGGTGGCGGTACTGTTTTCCAGCAATCCGGTGTTTGTGCTGTTTTTCTCGGGCGTGATCCTGCACGAGGTGATCAGGAAAAACCATGTGGCGGCCATTGTGCTTGAAATCATCGGAATCCTGGTGATTGTCAACCCACTGCACACTTCCCTCAACATCGCAGGGGTAGTCATGGCGATTCTGGCAGCGGGGGCTTTTGCCCTGTACTCCGTCTTTTCCAAGAAGCAGTGTAACCGCTACGGCGGCGTGGTGGTAACCTGCGGGAGCTTTCTGTTCGCCAGCCTGGAAATGCTGTTGCTCATCGGCCTCAGCCATGTGGGCCCAGTGGCGGATATGCTGAGCGGCAGCGGTCTTGCCTTATTTGCCAATATTCCGCTGTTTACGGGTTATACGGCGTCCAATGTCCTCACGATGCTTTATATTTGTATCGGCGTGACTGGCGGCGGCTACGCCTTTTATTTCATGGCGATTGAGGAGACCTCGGCCAGTACGGCGTCGCTGGTGTTCTTCTTTAAACCGGTGCTGTCGCCCATCCTTGCAGTGCTGATCCTGCACGAAGCAGTGCCAATCAACATGGTGATCGGTGTGCTGCTGATTCTGGCGGGCTCTATCGCGAACCTGCTGCCGGCGTTTATGCACAGGGAAGAAAAGCCTGTGTCCCTGAGTGCGGAGCAGGGCCGTTCTTAGCCTGTTTTATAAAATTTAAATGTTGAAGCCACAGAGAATCCCTTAAAATCTCTGTGGCTTTTTTTGTTAAAAATCTGCTTTTTAATTTAGAATTATTCTTGACAAGTCCGTTTTATCGTGGTAAGATACACTCATCAAATAGTTAGAAACAACTAACAAAAATAAATATTATCGAAAAGAGGTATCAACATGAAAAATTTAATTGGCAAAGAATTGATCGATTTTGAAGTACAGGCATATCACGAAGGTGATTTTAAAACCGTCACAAAGGAAGATGTCCTGGGCAAATGGGGTGTGTTCTTCTTTTACCCGGCAGATTTTACCTTTGTGTGCCCGACAGAGTTGGCGGACGTAGCGGACAATTATGAGGAGTTCAAAAAAATCGGCTGTGAAATCTATTCGGTTTCAGAAGATACCCATTTTGTACATAAAGCCTGGGCGGACACCACCGACACCATCAAGGGCCTTCCATACCCGATGTTAGGCGACCCGGCGGGCGTGCTGGCAAGATTCTTCGGTGTGCTGGTCAAGGAAGAAGGCCAGGCGCTGCGCGGTACCTTTGTGGTGGACCCGGACGGCGTTATCAAGGTTTACGAAATTCATGACATGGGCATCGGCCGTAACGCTGAGGAGCTTCTGCGCAAGGTACAGGCCGCTCAGTTTGTAAGAGAACACGGCGATCAGGTCTGCCCTGCGAAATGGAAGCCAGGCGAAGACACACTGACACCAAGCTTAGACTTAGTCGGCAAGCTGTAAGAAGCAGGAGGGCGCCATGGATAAGATTTATGACTTGATTATTATCGGCGGCGGTTCCGCCGGACTCTCGGCTGGTATCTATGCCGCCCGGGCCATGCTCGATACGCTGATCATTGAGAAAAACCAGCCGGGCGGCCAGGCTGTGAATACCGCGGAGGTGGTCAACTATCCCGGTATCCGCCGCACCACCGGCCCTAAGCTCATGGATGAAATGCACAAGCACGCCATGGATTTCGGCGCGGAATTTACTGTTGCTGAGATCGAGGGTGTGGACCTTGACGGAGAAGTGAAGGCGCTGCATACCAGCCGCGGCACTTACAGAAGCCGCGCGGTCATCATCGCCACAGGCGCCTCTCCGCGCAAGATCGGCTTTGCCGGTGAGCAGGAATATACCGGGCGCGGCATTGCCTACTGCGCGACCTGTGACGGCGAGTTTTTCAGCGGCCTAGACATCTTTGTGCTGGGCGGCGGCTTTGCCGCAGCCGAGGAGGCTGTGTTCCTGACCCGCTACGGCAGAAGTGTGACCATCGTGGTGCGCGAGGATGATTTTACCTGCGCCCAGATGGTGGCGGACAAGGTCCGGGAACACCCGGGCATTGAGGTGTGGTACAACACAGAGGTGAAGGAGGTTTCCGGCGACGATTTTCTAAAAAAGGCAGAATTTTTCAACAATAAGACCGGCGCTGCCTTTACCTATGAAAGCAAGGACGGCAAGCCCTTTGGTATGTTTGTGTTCGCGGGCTATGAGCCGGCCACCCAGATTTTTAAGGGCCGGGTGGACATCGACGCTGAGGGCTATATCCTCACAAATGACCGCATGGAAACCAATGTCCCCGGCGTTTACGCCGCGGGTGACCTGAGGCCAAAGGAGCTGCGCCAGATTGTCACGGCAGTGGCCGACGGCGCCATCGCGGCCACCGCGGCGGAAAAATACGTGGCGGCTGAGCGGGAACGCCTGGGCCTGGCAGCGCCTGAGCCGAAGGCAGCCAAAACTCCGGCAGCACCAGAGCCGGAGACGGAAGCGCCACAGGGCGGCGAAGACGGTTTTATCCCGGCGGCTATGAAGGGCCAGCTCAAGGAAATCTTCAGCAAGCTCGAACGCACCGCGCGGGTGGTGACCATCATTGACCCGGCTGTGCCAAAGACCCTGGAAATGCAGGGTTTCTTAGAGGAAGTGGCAGCGCTTAACAACCATATCCAGGTGGAGGCCTATAAAAAAGGCGAGAAGCCTGAGCTGGAAGCCGCCATGCACCTCGACAACCTGCCGGTGGCAGCCCTGTTTGATCTAGAGGGCCAGTATTCCGGTGTCAAATTTACCGGTATCCCCGGCGGCCATGAAATGAATTCCTTTGTTCTGGCGGTTTATAACTTCGCCGGACCGGGCCAGGCAGTGGACGAGGCCCTTGCCAAGCGGATTGCGGCCATCGACCACCCTGTCAATGCCCAGATCTGTATCTCCCTGTCCTGTCACTTCTGTCCCGATGTGGTGGCGGCCTGCCAGCGCATCGCGCTGCTGAACCCGAACATTCAGGCAGAGATGATCGACACGGCCCTTTTCCCAGAGCTCAAGGAAGAATACAAGCTCATGAGTGTGCCCGCCATGATCCTCAATAAACGGGATGTGGTCTTCGGCGCAAAGAAAATGAGCGAGATCGTGGAAATTTTTGAAAATCTGAAAAACTAAATCATTAAATCCTCCGTAAAAGGCGGCCTTCGGGCCGTCTTTTTTTGGTTGGGAGAGGGAGTGAGAGTGAGAGTGTAGACGAATGTTAATACAAAGATCCAGAGTGTTAAAAAATGGTTTGCCAATGAAAAATTATGGTACAGATCTGCTCCGCAGATTTAGTTAGGTTTGCCTGCGGCCAGTGAAAGGCCTCCCGCTTGCCCCAGTAGGGAACCGCGCCCTTGTGGTTCCGGCGCCGTTTGATGCCCGTACACCCCCGCCGACATCCTCCGGTTTTACGCTGTTCACGGTCGTCCGTGCGCTTTGTGAGGACACCTGAATTTCAAACGCTCGAATTTAGTAATAAAACAACAGAATCGGTAAAGAAAGTGAAAAGCGATTTCGAGTTTGATAGACTTATTATAAAGGTAATCAATAGTGGCGAATTGGCGCTTGCCACAAATATAAAGAAATAAAAAGGTAGGAAAAATGAGAGAGAAGAGTAAAAAAACCGTAAGGACAAGACTTCTGGCCATCCTTCTGGTTTTCTGCATGACATTCCAGATGGTTGCGTACAGCCCGGGGAACGTGGTGCGGGCAGAAGGGGAGGAGACTGGCGTGAGCGAAGCCCTGGACGATGAAGGGCTCAGTCTGCCCGAAAACACCCCGGAAAACGATCCGGGAGATGCCATCGTGGAACCCGAGACAGAAGTCATTGAGAAAGAGACTGTGCAGCCCACCGACTGGACTGTGCAGACCGAAGGTCTGAAGCTGACCCTGGCAGGGATCAGCTGTCAGAAAGGCGATGAAGAACCAGCCGACCTTGAGACCGTGGAAAATAGATGGGATCTGTCCGCCCTCAACCCCGAGGATGCCGGACAGCTGATCTTGACATGGCAGTACGCGTTCGCAGAGGACGTGGCCCTTAACAGGGGTGATAGCTTTAGCATCAGCATGCCTAAAACCGCCGAGGGAAAAGCCTTTATCGAACTCAAGGACACCGAAGCGCCCGCGGCCCTGACCGACAGCCAGGACAATGAAATCGGCAGTTATACCATCAAAGAAAACACCGCCACAGTAACCCTGAACGAAGCCGCCGCCGAGAGCGCCGAAGCCGTGAGCGGCACCCTTGAGCTGAGCGGTACCCTGAACGCCGAAGCTCTAAAGACCGGCGAAGCCACAGACGCCACCCTTGCGCCCCAGGGCGAAGCCGGTGAGCAGTGGACGCTGGTGCTGCCCGGAAAAGAAGCGGCAGAAGCCGCCCCGGCGCCTGCACCAACCGCCGAACCCGAACAGAAAAAAGAAAATCCAGTGATGAATGGGTTAAAGGCTTTGTTTGGGGTGCAGGAGAGAGCAGCGATGCCGGAAGGGCCGAAGGATGTGACGGATGAGACCGATAATTTGAAGCTGGATATCGCATACATCGATTATATCTCCCCCGACGGCATTACCCAGTCTTTTTCACCGAAAGGTACCCCACCGACCATTGATATGTCGAATGTGAAGTATGAGGCGGGCGGTTACTTCAATATGGGTGTAAATTTCAAGTTTTTAGATTTAAAACCCGGTGACACGAATCGTCCTATCAAAGGCAGCGACTATTTTATTTATGATATTTCAAAATATTTTGATATCAATGATGAGAATATTATAGATAAAGACCAGACTCTGGCCCAGGGCGGAACTCCAATAGCTAATTATAAAATTACAAGAAAAGCAGGCGGCGGTTATGAACTTCGGGTCACCTTCACCGACATTGTCGCCAACGGAAACTACACTACTATCGAAGGTAATATTGCCGTAGGACTGCAGCTGGCAGACCGCGGAAATGATAATGGAAATCCGGTTACAATCCCTTTGGATATTCAGGGAACGCCAAATCCTGATTCTGTCATAACGCTGCCGCCCAGAACGCCGCTGATCGACGGTATTACAAAAAGCGGAAACTATGACCCGGAAACGGGTGAAGCGGTTTGGCAGATAAGTGTCGCCACAGCGGAAAAAAGCGCGGGTGCCAGCCTTGCAGGCGTTAAAATTATTGAAAAATTTCCTGCTGGTCTGACATTGAGTGATACAGTCAGTGGAACGCTGGAAGATGGCACGCCGGTAGATTTTGCAAAACAGCCTGACGGAACCTACACCTTTACATTTTGGGGAACAGACAATGATAAGACAGCGTCAAAAGCCCCGTCGACTATCACGGTCAGGACAAAGGTGGCAGACAGCGTCTATGAACAATTAAATAACAACACCGGTGTGGCCAGTACGACTTTGACCAATGATGTTGAGATGGCTGCGGCTGATGGCGCAGGGATTAATCTTGGAAAGAATCATACCGCCAGCGCGCCGGCTATCATCCATAAATCCGGTATCGAAAAGCACGGTGTTCAGATCGGCAGTGATACCATCAAATGGTATATTACCATCAACGACACCGGAGACGGAAACCCGAGAAACAATATTTATCAGGCCATTGTGACCGATGAGCTCTCGACGGGTTTAAAGTTTAATCCTGCAACAGATAGCAGTACTGTAAAGATCACCAATATTGATACCAATGAAGTCCTTACTTTTACATATTGGGATGGCAGCGCAACGGAACCGGAAGGGAACTATTACACTTACACGACGCCAGCTCCTTCTGATGAAAGCGGCAAGATCATCTGGCACTTTAAAGATCCGGAAACTCTTAAGCACGCTTATCAAATTGAATTTGACACAAAAGTAGACTTGCCAGATAAAGATGTGGATTACAACCCGGATAATATACCGGAAACCTTAAAAAACAAAGCTTATATGACTGCCAGCTGGCCCCACGGCGAAAAACCGGGACTACCCATCAACTATGGTTTTGGCCCCATCGGCTCAGATTTTAACGTAGCCTATGTGGATAAAAGTGCCCAGGCAGACCAGGTTACCGGTCTTATCGACTGGACTATCCACCCCAGCACCCATCTGCCTTCAGAACACCTGAACAATGCCAGCGATAAAGCGGTGCTCACAGATGAGATTACAACCCAAGATCAGGAGTTCCAGACTGGAATCCTGAAGGTTTGTGATAAAGACAATAAAGAACTGAAAGAAGCAGACGGCGTAAAGATAGAAGAACCCTCCTTAAATAGTAATCAGTTTACCATCACCATCACCGGTCAAAGCCTCAAAAAATTAAATGAGCTGACAATAAAATACCAGACTAAGGCCAAAAATTATTTTAAAGAAAACTATGCTAATCACAAATACACCAATACCGTCGATCTGGCTGTGTATGACGGTGGAACTGTCTTTAACAGTACAGACAGCACAGAAGTCACCTTCCCAAATAATTTTCTCAAGAAAAGCACTGCCTACGATGATAACAGTGAGACGATGATTTACACCATTCTTGTGAATGACAGCAAGATGAAAATGGATAATCTCTCTGTCACCGATGATCTTAAGAATCTCAAAACCACCGTTACAAAAGGGGATGGAACAAAGACAGAAATTACTGGATTGAGTGACACTGCGAATGTGAAGATTTGGGAAATTGAAGCTTTGCCAAGTACCATCAAGGTAAATGGAAGCGATATAAGCATCCCAAGCGGCATTACTTTGACAAATACAGACAATGTCATCAAGCTTGAAGCGACAGGCGAAACCAGTTCATCCTACCAATTTGACATCAAATTAAAGCTGACCGACGATGCCAAAAAGAAATATCTTGGCGCGTCAGACTGCACCGTCAGCACAATAAACACAGTTACCGCAAAAACGCCGCCCTTTAACGGCGGCAATGACTTCTCAGTTACATCTGTTGGAAACGGGCAGGGACAGACCATTGAAAACAAGCTGGCGGACAAAAAGAATCTTAATATTAAAGATGGAAAATATGACTGGCAGATTAATATCAACCCCAACGCCGTACAACTGGTAAAGGAAGACGGCAACAATGCCACCACAGCAGTAATTCAGGATACCATTCCGGCAGGTATGGAGTTTGACATCGCTACGTTGGTTTTAGAGAAAAAAGAAAATGGAACTTACAAGCCTGTATCTTTGGATAGGACAAAAGACATCGCCATCAAAATGGAGGGCGGCAGTACGGTTTTACAAATTACGCTGCCGGATACGAAGTCGGCTTATCAGCTAAAATACTCTACCAACATTGTCGCGCCTATCAGCAGCGGCAAGGTTACCAACAAGGCAGAGCTGATTGTGGATGGAAAGACCTCCAGCAGCTCCAGCCAGGAATCCAGCGCGGACAGAAGCTCCTGGGCGCATCTGGAAGGCTTTGCCAGCTATACCTTTGTCAAATATGACGCCACCGCGGGAACAACCTTCCCACTCCAGAACGCCAAGTTTGGCCTGTATACGGATAACGACTGCAGCACGCTCAAAAACATTTATGTCTCTGACGAAAATGGCAAGGTTCAGTTCTTTGGATTGAAACCAGGAGAGACCTATTACGCAAAAGAGCTGGAAGCGCCGCAGGGATATAAGCTGGATGCAACCATTAAAGAAGTCAGTATTGAAGCAGATAAAGGCGGGCAGACTGTTGTCTCTGAACCTGTTAAAAATGACCGTAACGCTGGCGGTGTGATGGAAATTGTAAAGCAGTTTAAGAAAGCGGATGAATCAGGAAACTTTGAGAGTTCCCTGAACTTACAGTCCACCTTCGAACTGTACCTGTACCCATTTGCCGAAAAAGGAGACACCCAGAAAGAAACAAAGGTGTTTGTAACAGAAAATAATGGCAGCTATACCTATGCCGGAACCGAAATGGGCGGCATGAGTGATAACAACGTGGCAATTAAAAACGCCACAGGCGGCAGCCTGAAAATTGAAGGCCTCCCATGGGGGACATATAAACTGGTAGAAACGGAAGCCGCTGGCGGGTTTGTCACCGATAAGACGGAGAGAAAGTTTGTTGTGACAGAAGTCCCTGCAGTAGGTAATACATCAACATTTAAAACGGAATACAAGGATGGATTTATCTTAAGCAGTGACAAGCTAAATCCAATTATAAATGGCTCGACAAAAATTTTTATTCAAAAGAAAAATGAAAAAGATCAGTTTTTATCTGGCGCGAAATTAGCAATTGCAACAGAAGCTATTACAACCAAAGATGAAAGCAAAATTGTTGAAAATCCAATAGACAGCACAAAATACGTTTGGAATTCAGAAAATCAAGCAGAGGAAATCACAAACCTTCCCGCTGGCACCTACTATCTCTGTGAGATTGCCGCGCCGGGAAGTGTAACAACTGTCGGTAAAGCCAACGCCATTCAATTTACGCTCAAACAGGACGGTAAGCTGGCAACGGGCAATGGCATTACAGAAGATACCATTACCATGGTTGACAAAACCAACAAGATCACCGTCAAAAAGCTGGATCAGCTGGGCATCCGTGTGGCGGGAGCAACCATTGAGCTTCGGGAAAAAGGGAGTGACAGTAGCTATGCTGTTCCCGATGATCATAAAGGAGATAACGTTTCCGGCAATGAACTCTGGATTCGCGCCACAGCCGCAAATAACGATCTTGTTTTTGAAGGCCTGCGGCGTGACAAAGAATATAAAATTGTCGAAACTGGGACAGTTCCCAGCGGCTATCTGGAAGCCAATGAGATCACTTTTACCATGGGTGATGACGGCAGTGTTACAGTAACAGATTTAGGCAACAGCAGTATACAATCGGCCCCAGACGAATATAAAAACGCCAACAGCGGCACTACCTTTACCCTTCGGGATGAACGGATTTTAGGACACGCAGCATTTCAGAAATTAGGCGTCAATGAAGCGACAACGCCGGATACATCTAAAGGGCTGAATGGCGTTGAGTTTGATCTCTATCAGAAAGTCACATTAGGGACAGATGTAAAAGTCAATGCGACATCAATCAAATCGAAAAATGTAGACGGCGTAGACGGAACCGTAGCGACAAAAGCCTGTACTGACATTGGCAATAATCTGATACCAGGCAAAAAGCTTTCAGACGGTCTTCCAGAAGGTACATACTATTTTGTGGAAACAAAGACACATGATGATTATGAGCAGCCGGATGTTACTCAACTAATTAATGAGTTTGTAGTAAATGAAGACGAGCGTTATACATGGAAGGCGGTTAGTGGTCACAATGCAGAATATGTCAAGCCGCTTGAGGAAATAAAAAATAACGCGCTTCAGTGCGACGTTACCTTTATAAAAACCGATGCGGACAATGATAATGCTGTTAATGGCGCAGTATACGGTCTTTATACCAATGCGGACTGTGCTGAGGGACATCTGGCTGTTGGCGGTCCGAGCCATAATACTAAGCGGACAGCCACGACCCTGGCAAAGGATGCAGAAATACAGTGGACAGATTCCAACAATATCACTTACACACATAAAATGGAAAAAGACGGTCAGGCATGGTTCTGCGATGTGGCTAGAGGTGAATACTGGATTAAGGAAATAACACCAGCGCCGGGTTATACGTTAAATGATACCGCGATTGGGCCATTTACCATTGACAATAAAAGCAAAGGAAAAATGATAGACCTTAATACGGCGAGCCCATCTATTGGCGGTGTAGCCAATAAAAAAATTACAAACCAAAAAAATAAGATTACCATTCAAAAAATGGGTAATGCCAACACCGCATTGTCTGGGGCTGTATTGCAATTAACCGGTAAGTTTGTCAAGAATGACGGAACACGTGATACCACAAGCACAACAATTGAGTGGACAAGTGACGCAAATCAATCATGGGAATTAACCGGCAAGCTGATCGCAGATGAAGTCTACACACTGACCGAACAAACCCCACCCGCAGGCTACGAAAAAGCCGCAGAGGTAAAGCTGAAAGTCAACGCGAAGGGAGAACTCTCAGCCAGTACAGACGGCGGTACAAATTGGAATGTTGTCAACAATAACCAATATCAGCTAAGCGATACCCCGGTAGAGGTATCCTTTGACAAAAAAGACCAGTTTAACCAGCCTGTAAACGGGGCAGAGCTCGCCATTTACAAGCTGGGTGCCAGCAATAATCCAGAGGGCAGTGCCATCGAAACATGGACAACTGACAGGAAGAGCCACGAGATCAGCGCAAAGCTGAGCGTAGGTCAACAATACCGTTTGAAAGAAGAAACCACACCGGCGGGCTACACAACAGCCGCGTCCATTGATTTTACCATCACAGATGACGGAAAAATCAACGGTCAAACCGGTGGAAACCTGAGCAATAACAGTGAAACCCTCACGATGACCGATAAACGGATCATGGCACATGTGCAGCTGACAAAAACCGATACCAGCAGGAATCCAATCGGCGGAATGCAGTTTACGCTGTATAAGCAAAAAGACACATACCCGGATATCAGCGATGGAGATAACGGAGATACCCAGATTGTCTCCTTTACACTGGGTACATCCGGTATCTGGAAAAGCCAGGAACAGACAGCAGCGGACAATGGAGATACAGGACAAAAACTAAATGAAGGTCTGTCAGTGGGGAAATACTATTTCCTCGAAACCAACGCCACCGACAGCTATTATCTGCCGACCAATGTGAAGGACAGAGTGACAGCTTTCGACGTTACAGAAATCGAAGATACTACAACAATTAAAAAAACAGTTGAAAACGCGCCGATGACCGCTGCAGTGACCCTGAAAAAGGTTGACGCTGAAAACCCGGCGGCATCCATCCAAGATGCGCAGTTTACCTTGATGCGAACAAAAGATGGAAAAGGCAGTACTGTAACTGAAACAGATAAAATAGTCCGTTCAGGCAGTGATGGCATCATTAAAGCAGAAAGCCTGATTAAGGGCCACTATATCTTGAAAGAAACAGCCGCGCCAGAAGGTTATGACCTGGGGACAGCTCCTTTTGAGTGTGAATTTGACGTAACCGATGCAGCTCAGGGCAAGACGTTGACCATTGCGAAGAATGCAGTCAACGATAATGCCTTTAACTTAAGCATTACAAAGAATCAGAGCGCGGTAATAGCTGAAGGAGTTGCCAACACCCGTAAACCCGCCACCTTCACCCTTGAAAAAATCGACAGCCAGAATAGCAGTACAAAGCTGAACGGCGCAAAATTTGAATTATACAAAAAAACAGGCAATAACTTTGAAACAGACAAGACAGCAGGGGCAGTCTTAACCGGAGAAACCGGCAAAACCTACGACTGTTCAAAGACAAACCCGACAGGAACTAAGGAAACTGATGGCCGGCTTGTACTCAACAACCTGCCCTGGGGCGATTACTGGATCATCGAGACCGTCCCGCCAGCAGGTTATCAGCTGCCAGCGGACAATAGTGCCAAATCCTTTACCGTGGACGCAACTGCCCTTGATATACAATGGGTAAGCGACGCAGCCATTAAAAATGGCCAAAATAGCTTGACATTAAAGAAAACCGATATAAATGGCTCTGCCTTATCCGGCGCGACACTTGAGATTACAGACAGTGCGAACAAGAAGATCGGGGAAGCAACGCTGAATAGCTCAGCGGATTCCTGGATGTTGACAGGCGCTCTGACCGCCGGAGAAACCTACAATCTCAATGAAACTACTGTGCCGGAGGGCTATGAAACCCCGGCAAAGAAGGATGACACTAAAGGTTATCTGGCTCAGTTCCAGATGGGCAACAATGGCAATATCCACGTCACTGACAACAACATGGCCGATGGTTTTATCACTACGGGTGCAGACAACAAGAGCCTCACCATCAAAAACCAGCCCATCGAAGTCACCCTCAACAAAACTGACATGGATGGCAATGCTCTTACCGATGCGGAATTTAAGGTTGAAGGAACCTTTGTGGGCAACAGCACAGAACCGATTGTAATCACAGACACCAACAAGTCCACTGCCCTCACCGCAAAATTAATCGCCGGAAACACATACACTGTTACCGAAACCACACCGCCAAAAGGCTATAAGAAAGCCGCACCATTTGACTTTACCGTCAATGCGAACGGCACGGTAACACTGTCTGATAGCTCGGGAAGCTACGTTTCCGCCACACAAAACGATCAGACCAATACGGCATTCCAGATCACCGTCAAGGATGATCTGGTCAAGACCAGGATCAAAAAGACCGATGAGGCTGGCCAGCCTATTGACGGCGCACAATTTACGATCACGGGTAAGTTCAAAGACGACCTAGAAACTGAAAAGACACAAGTCGTCAGCCCAACAGCAACCGATGCGGCGGAAATCCTGAACCTGATCGAAAGCTCAAGCAAGGAAAATCCTGACCACGTCTATACATTGGAAGAAACCCGCGCGGCCGACGGCTACCAGCGCGTGACCGAGAAGGCAGAGTTCTTTATCTGTCCTCAGGCCAAGGTGCATTTTAAGCCGGAAAGTGGTATTTCTGGTGTGACAAGTACTGACTCGGATGAAATCACCATGACTTTCAAGGATAAGCCCATCAAGCTGGGACTCAACAAAACCGATGAAAACGGCGCGGCCTTAGCGGGCGTCACCTTTAATCTGACGGGCAAATTCGCGGACAACCCGAGTACGGAAGCCACGAAAGAGCTCACCAGCACCGACGGCGCCTACAATTTAGACAAAATGCTGTTGGCAAGGGAAAGCTATACGCTTAAGGAAACCGCAGCGCCACCGAAATATCAGATCTATGAAAATGGCGTAAAAATTCAGGTGAGCGATGACGGAAAGAACATCACCATTGAAGGAAACCACGATGGCATCAGCCTTGAAAACAATATCCTGACCTTCAAGGATAAGCTGAAGCTGGGCAACATCATCTTTGACAAAAAAGCCATCGACAGCGAAGACGACACAGAACCAGTACCGCGGGACGGTGTCACCTTTGGCCTGTACACCGATTCGGAATGCAATGTCCCGGTGACTAAAACTGAAGGCGGCCAATCTGTTGCCGTGACCGCTGTGAGCGGCCAGGACGGCAAGGTGCAGTTTACCGATATCCCGGCAGGTGTTTACTACATCAAGGAGATGGGAACCGATGCAGTCAACGCGTACTATAAAGCCAATAACAGGGTTTACAAAGCCGATATTGACGGCAGCCAACCGGCTAACACCGGCGGAGCATACGGCATTACTTTGGCGGACAACACAGCAATTGACAACACCGTCATCAACACGGCTGTGCGCGGGGACATCATCCTGAAGAAAATCGACGATACCTTTAAGACAACGGACGCAAACGGCAATGAGACAGACCTTGCCCTCAGCGGCGCGCAGTTCGCCGTCTGTCTGAAAGGCACTAAAACTGTCGTGGCCGGTATCACCGAAAAGGCTGAAACGCCCGGCGAGTACGCCTTACAGCCCGTCACCCAGATTACGCTGGGCGATGGCTACACGATAAAACTACAGAACGACTTTAATATCCCATACCTGTACGATAACAAGCTGCTGGCAGGCGAATATGACATCTATGAAACCGCAGCACCCGGCGGCTACATTGCACCGGATAATATAGTGGCAGAGCTGCACATCGCAGAAATGACCACCACCATCGGCGGCGAGGCAGCCACACAGGCCATCATCACCAACCAGATCCGCCGCAGTGCGGTCACCGTCGAAAAACAGATCGAGACTACTGCTCAAGGTTCTATTGAGGTCAAAACCGCCAAGGCCGGAGCTGGTTATCAGTTTAGACTGGAACGCGTCATGGAAGCCGACGGCAAAACACCGGCGCGCTTTGGCTATACCGCCACAGCGGCGACCAAAGACAATGGCAAGGCTGAATTTGAAAATGTTCCGGTAGGACAATACCAGATCACTGAGACAGCTGTGTCCGGCTTAACTGAGCCCTACGTGCTGCCCGGCACCCAGACCATCACCGTGTGTGAGGACGGCAGCGTGGACAATGGTGGAAAACAGAACCAGTTCACCAACACCCTCAAACGCGGCAGCATCACCGGCGTCAAAACCGACACCGACACCAGGGCAGACAAAACCTATCCGGTCAAAGGCGCAGTTATCGGCCTGTTTAAGGACGGCCAGAATATAGCAGAAGCCACCACCGGTGAAAACGGCACGTATCGGTTTGATAACATCCCATACGGCAGCTATACCTTAAAAGAAATCGCTGCCCCCGCTGGCTATGTCCTCAATGACACACAGACCATTGATGTAAAAGTAACCGAAAATGGTCAGGAGGTAAAGGCCAGTGCGGCCATTGCCAACACCCTGATGAAGGGCAGCCTGACTCTCTTAAAAACAAATACAGACAGCCAGAAGCTGAGTGATGCGGAATTTACCCTAACCGGTAAAAATAACTATGGCGACGACATCACACCGATTGTCAAAATCACAGGCGCCGATGGCCTGGCAGTCTTTGAAAATCTGCCCCTTGGCAGCTATACCCTCACAGAAACCAGACAGCCGGACGGCTATGAACGCCTGGGCGAAAGCCTTGATGTCAGCGTAACGGCCGGCAGTAACAACATTGCACAGGTCAGCGTTTCTCAAAACGGAGAAGCCATGAAACCGGATAGTGACAGTCAATACACGCTTGTCAATAAAGCAGCCGAGATTGTCTTTAACAAGACCGGCCACATCGGTGAGCTCTGTGCGAACGGTGAAAACGCCGGAGATTATCTCAACGCGACCAAGCCCCTCGAGGGTGCAAAATTCGGCCTGTACACCCAGGATAATCAGCTGGTAAAAGAAGCTGTCAGCAATGATGGAGGTCAGGTTGTCTTTGACCATGTGACACCGGGAACTTATCTTGTGAAAGAGCTGGAAGCCCCGCACTGCTACAAGGTGGACGCAAACGCCTATCTGGCAGTGGTCGATGAGACCGGCCGGTTCAACGGTCTCAAGGCAGCAGACGGCAGCAGCTTGAAAGACAACACCATTCTGAATGACGCAGTCCGCGGCAAAATCAAGCTGGTCAAGGTGGACGAACAGAACCCAGATAAACGGCTGCCAGGCTCGACCTACGGGCTCTATAAACGAGTTGAAAAGCAGAGCCGTAACCCCTTTGCCCGGTTTTTCAGAGCCGCACCGCAGTACGATGAAATCCTCATCGCCACCGGTGTGACCGATGAAAACGGCGAAATCCTGTTTGACGGACTGCTGACCGGCGTAGAATATACAGTGAAGGAATTGGCAGCCCCGGCAGGCAGTCAGGTTTCTGAAAAGCCCATCGTGGTCAAGTTTAAACTGGAAGAGGGCGAGACAGAGCCCATTGTCGAAAAATCTGACAATGGCAGTGGAACTGCCGATGTAGATAAAGACGGCAATATCATCTGGTACGAACCGCCGATTATGGTAGAAGTATCCAAAAAAGATACGAATGAAAAAATGCTGTCTGGCGCAAAGCTGCGGATTACCGAAGATGAAAACAAAGACGGTATTTTTGAACCTGTAAAAGACGAAAATGGCGACGCGTTAGAGTGGCTGTCCAGCAGTGAACCGGAGCGCATCGCCAACCTGTTAAAAGCAGATATTGATTACCGGCTGGAAGAAATAGAATCCCCGGCAGGCTACACCCTTGCAGAGCCCATTGACTTTAATGTAACGGTGAAAAATGTAGGCCCGGACGAGAACTTTGTCGACAAGATCACGATGACCGACACGCTCACCGCCCTCTCCATCAGCAAAACCGCCATCAACGGCACCGACGAGCTGCCAGGCGCAGTCCTGACCGTCTACGAAGCCGCTGAGGATGGCAGCATTGCCTGCGACGAGGCCGGAAATGAGATCGTGGCACAGACCATCACCGGCGAAAGCCTGAGCTGGACCTCCGGCACTGAGATGAAGAAAATCGAAGGCCTGAAGAAAGGCACCTACATTCTGCGTGAAATTACCGCGCCGGACGGCTATGAGGTGGCAGAGGTAATCACCTTTACCCTGATGCCCGACGGCACTGTGGCCGTGGGTGGCAAAGCCTGCGAGGGCAACATTGTCCGCATGCAGGATAAACCAGTGGCCGAAAACGGAACACCAGGTGTGCCCGACAAGCCACAGACAGCACCCAATAATCCAGATGTAAACAGCGGCGCAGCCACCGGCATAGCCGGCTCGGTCAGCCCGACCACCTTCTGGGGCGTACTGGCACTGCTCAGTGTCGCAGCGCTCCTGGTCTGCAGCATTGTCGTCTGGAGAAGAAAACGCTGGTAAGACAGCGCAGCAAACAAATAAAAACAAGGGAAGCAGTATATGCCTCCCTTGTTTTTTTGAAAAAATTTTGGAAAAAAGTACGAATCCCCGCTCCTCGTCACCCATCAGCAAAAAACAGAAAAACGCCCCCGGAGAAAGGTAGCCGGGAGGCGTCTTATAAAATATATGAAAGGTAAGGATCAGGCTTCTTCAACGATGACTTCGGCTTCGGGGGCGTTGCGGCGCACGGACTCAATGCCCTTCAGGCTGCTGCCCTTTTCCTTGTAGGCGGCGGATACAGCGATGATCTCGCCGTTGCTGGCCTTGAGGTGGAAACGGTATTTACCGCCCTTATCCTGGTACAGCTCAAACTTTGGATTCTTGGCAGGTACAGGCTCTTTGGCGGTCTGGTCTTCCAGATGCGCGGCCTCTGCATTTTTCTTGACAGATTCTACCCCGTGTTTACAGGTGGTCAGGCTGGAATACACCTCCGAAGTCGCGATCACCTCGCCGTTCCTGGCTTTCAGATGAAAGGTATAACCGGATTTGACCGGCTTGATAATAAATTTTCCCATGACAAAAACCTCCCGGGCTCAATTTTAAAATGAAACAAATGTTTAATTTAAGTATACCACAGGAGCAAGAGAGGTGAGGAACGTTTTCAGTAGAAAGGAGACAGGTTTGGTAAAAAAATGGAGAATGGAAAATGAAGAATGGAGAATTACAGGAACAAAATGGCATTGCATTTTGACTAGAACGGCGGCCAAAGGCCGCTGTCTTAATCGCTTTTGCTTGAGCAAAAGGGTTCTTTTAATTCTCAATTCTCAATTCTGCATTCTCAATTAAATTTTTATCGTTCTGTTCCCAAAAAGAACAGGGCCACCGTGCCAGGGCCGGAGTGTGCGCCGATGACCGGGTCCACCCAGTTGATGACAATTTCCTTGGGATGGTATTTTTCTTCGATCTTTTTGGCCACATACTGGGCGTCCTCCAGGCAGTCGCCGTGGGTGATAAAAATGGACTGCTCAGACGGGTTGATGGCTGTCTGGTCCAGCCGTTCCACCAACGCGTCCAGAGAGCGCTTACGGCCGCGCACCTTGGTCACAAAGATCAGGCGGCCTTCGTTGTCCATGTGCATGACAGGCTTGACGTTTAAGAGCGTGCCGAAAATAGCCACGGTGCCCGAGGCGCGGCCCCCACGCTGCAGGAAGAACAGGTCGTCCACCGTAAACCAGTGGCAGAGGTGCAGACGGTTTTCCAGAAGCCAGTCATTGACTGCTTCAATGCTCTCACCAGCCTCCCGCAGATTTGCGGCGTGGTAGACGAGAAGCCCTTCGCCCAGAGAAGCGCCCAGGGTATCCACCGCGTAAATCTTGCGCTCAGGGTATTTCTTTTTCAGCTCTTCCAAAGCCAGGTACCCCACCTGGTAAGTGCCGCTGAGAGCGGAGGAGAAACCGATGTACAGGACATCCTTGCCGTCCTGGAGCAGGCTTTCAAAAAGTTTGGTACAGGTATCGCTGCTGATCTGAGAGGTGGTGATTTCCTCCTTGTTGCGCATCATAGTATAGAACTGGGCCAGATCCGTGATCTCGCCCTTGGTATAGCTGTAGTATTCTTTTCCCCCGACTAAAAAACGTAAGGACAGAATATGCAGACCGTAGCGGTCAATGATGTCCTCAGGCAGGTTACAGGAAGAATCGGTTACAATTTCAAAGCTCATGGTTTCCCCTCCGAATGTATGTAATATTAATTAATAGTAGTTTTAGTTTATCTCGCTTTAGTTTATCATATAGGAAGGATTTTTTCAACAGTTGAGAGGGAGTAATAATACTTTGAAATGAATTATTTTGGATTCGTTATCAAAGAGGGATTGAGTAAAGATTTATTTATTCGATAGCGTGTGATATACTTTTAATATAAGTGAAGCGTATATTTGAAAACGAGAATAATTATTAGCGCAGGGGGTGAATATTGCCAATGAAGAATATGAAAATCGATGCCAACGGAACAGAAATCAGGGTGACGGGTGATGTTGTAAATGAAGAAGCCTATATTTCTTTGACGGATATAGCTAAATACAAAAATCCAGATAATGCTTTTATTGTGATTGCGAACTGGATGCGGAATCATTCCACAATTTCTTTTTTGGGTTTGTGGGAGCAGATACATAACCCGAATTTTAAACCTATCGAATTCGATAGGTTTAAAGCAGAGTCGGGAGATAATGCTTTTACATTGACACCCCAGCAATGGATAAAGGCAACGGATGCAATCGGTATTATATCAAAATCGGGTCGATATGGCGGGACTTATGCTCATACAGACATTGCTTTCGAGTTTGCATCTTGGATTTCGCCAGAATTTAAGCTTTATATCATCAAAGATTATCAGAGATTAAAAAAGGATGAAGCAGAGCGGCTTGCCATTGGGTGGGATGTTAAAAGAGAACTTTCAAAAATAAATTACCGTATTCATACCGATGCAGTAAAGGAATTCTTGATCACTCCTACATTATCTGCGCAGGAAATGGCTTATACATACGCATCAGAAGCGGATATTCTTAATATGGCATTGTTTGGAAAGACAGCGGTACAGTGGAGAAATGAAAAAGGTATAAGCAGAAAGACCCCTAATATCAGAGATTTCGCATCGGCAGAAGAATTAGTGGTGCTTATCAACTTAGAAGATACGAATGCCGATTTGATAAGGCAGGAAGTGCCCAAGATAGAACGGTTAAAAATATTAAGAGAAAAAGCGTACAGGCAGCTTGGAATTCTCAAAAAGAATCAGGAAGCCATTGAAACGCTGAAGAAAAATCTTATAGAAGATACAGATAAGAATCATTAGTTTTATGGGAAAACGCTTATAATTCAAAAATTAATAATCCATTTAAAAAAACGGGCTCTGCCCGTTTTTTTAATAAGACTTCTCTTTAATAATCCCTTTCCTATAAGCTGAGATCAGCATTTCCAGGTCGTGTACCTGGGCCTGGATGCTCTTGCCGATGTCGGTGTCTTTGACGCGTTTGCGCTCCAGGGTGGTTTCTACGACCTGGCGGGTAGATTTGATGTCCACGCCCTCGCGGATGGCCATATCGACCGATTCAAAGGGCCGGTGGCTGATGAGGGTGAGGCCGTAGGAGTTGTAGGTCAGGGTATAGCCCGCAATCCCTGTGGTTTTCTGGTAGGCTTTGGCAAAGCCGCCGTCGATGACCAGCTGCTTGCCGTTGGCGCGGATGGGGCTCTCGCCTGAGCCGGCCTTTACAGGCACATGGCCGTTGATCAGGTGGCCCTCTGCCGGGTCCACGCCGAATTCCTTGAGGATCATGACCGCAATGCTCTCATTGTCGTCGATCCTTGTGTAGAACGGGGTGTAGCGCTCCTTGTGCGGGGTTTTATCGTCGATGAAATACCGCTCAAAGGTCGCCATCTTATCCTTGCCAAAAAGCGGGGAATCCTTGTTGCACCACAGGTACCACAGGAAGTCCGCCTTGTTCGGGCATTCCTCAATGTCGCCGAAATAGGCCTCGCGGGCCATCTGGTCGTATTTGTCCATAAGGGAGCGGCCAGAATAGTATTTGTTGTTGATCTTCTTAACCTTAAAGGTACCGTCCTCGTTCAGCAGCACGCAGGCGTGGAACAGCAGGTTGTTGTTGTACACCAGGTACATGCTGCCCTTGGCGTACATGAAGCGGATGTGTTTCTGGAGCTTTTCGCTGTGGCGGAAGGTGTAGCACAGCTTATCCACCACGATCTGTTCTTCCTCGCTCAGTTCCCAGGGCTTTTCATGGTTCAAGGTAGGGAAGTTGGTGTCGTTGAGCTCGTAGACCACGCCGTCCACCTCGACGGTTTTGTTGTCTTCGCTGATTTTGCGCAGCAGCAGGCGGTCGTCCATCTCATATTCCGGGTGGCGGGAGATCAGCTGGTCCTCCAGCTTAAACTGGATCATGCTGATGGCTTTGTGCATGCGGGTCATGAGCAGGATTTCCGCGTCGGTCTCGATGTCGTCCGGGCTCACCTTGGGGGTGAACTGCTGGCACGGGTCCTCGCGGTACACGCGGTTGGCAAAGGTGGCCAGAGGCAGCAGGTTGATGCCGTAGCCGGTTTCCAGAGCGTCCATGTTGGCGTAGCGCAGGGCGATGCGCACCACATTGGCGATACAGGCCGCGCTGCCCGCGGCAGCGCCCATCCACAGAATATCGTGGTTGCCCCACTGCATGTCCAGAGAATGGTGCTTCATGAGGGTGTCCATAACCACGTCCGGCCCCGGACCACGGTCAAAGATGTCCCCGATGATGTGCAGGTGGTCGGTGGTCAGGCGCTTGATGACCCCGGAAATCTCAATGATAAAGTGTTCGGCCCGGCCGTATTCCACCAGGCTGGCGATAATCTGGTTATAGTATTCCTTTTTGTTGAAACGGTGTTCATCCTCCTGCAAAAGTTCCTCCATCACATAGGCGAAATCCTTGGGCAGGGCCTTGCGCACCTTAGAACGGGTGTATTTGGAGGCAGCGGCCCGGCAGACCTTGACCAGGCGGTAAATGGTGAGCTCATACCAGTTGTCCAGGTAAGGGCCTTTCTTTTCCTTTTTAATGAGGTCCAGCTTTTCGCTGGGGTAATAGATGAGCGTGGTCAGCTCTTCAAGGTCTTCAAGGCTGACCGTGCTGCCCAGCTCGTCCATGACCTTGCGGCGGATGGCGCCCGAGGCGTTCTGCATCACATGGTTAAAGGCCTCGTGCTCGCCGTGGATATCGGTCAGGAAATGCTCTGTGCTCTTTGGCAGATTTAAAATGGCCGTCAGGTTCACCACCTCGCCTACAGCGGTGGTGATGTTTGGAAAGCTGCCGGACAGCAGCTCCAGGTATTTTTTGTTTTTTTCAAGCTCGGCTTTTGTAAAGTTTTCCATAAAATGCTCCTTAAAATTCTCTATATTTTCACAATATTTCTGGGAACCTTTGCAATGTATATACCCATTATACGCCTTTTTCATTAAAATTCCAATAGAATAAAGAAGAATTCTTTGACAATTCTTTAACGAAAGGTTGACTAAAGAAAAACAAATAAATGCGGTAAATCCGGCGGTTAAACGATTGTCACAGACCGGTTTTTGTGGTATGATTTTTACTAAAATAGATTGATTGTGGACGGAGTTATCATGGAGAAAAAATTAATCGAAGCGGTAGAAAATATCGATGAGCCCCTGGCCATCCGCCAGGTAAAATCCCTGCTCGCATCAGGGAAGAATCCGAAGGAGATATCCAACGATCTGAATTTTGCCCTCCAGCGCGTGGCCAACCGCTACGAAAAGGGCGAATACTACATCGCAGACCTTATCATGGCCGGCGAGCTGGTGTCCAGCCTGCTCAAAATATCGGGCATGGAGTCCGAGCGCTCAAGCCGGCAGGCCCCGGCGGGCAAGATTGTGGTGGGCACTGTGTTTGACGATATCCACGATGTGGGCAAAAACATTTTTGTCAGCATGCTGCATTCCGAGGGGCTTGAGGTCGTCGACCTGGGCACTGACGTCCCCACAGAGGAATTTATCCGGGCTATCCGGAAGGAAAAACCCCAGATACTGGGTATCAGCGGGATTCTGACCTCCGTGGTAGAAAACATCCGGGTGGTGGTGAACGCCATCACAGCGGCCGGGCTCCGGGATAATATCAAGATCATTCTGGGCGGCGCCATCGCGGGCAAGGAATACGCCCAGTATGTGGGCGCCGACGCCTTTTCAAGCGACGCCATCGAGGGTGTCTCCATCTGCAAAGAATGGCTTACCCAGGAGTAAGAAACCATGCGTAAAATTTTATACCTCGATATCGTAAATGACATAAAAGGAAAAATCGAAAAGGGCGAGATGAAGCCTGGCGACATCCTGCCGTCGGAGCATGAGCTGTCGGAATTTTATGACGTCAGCCGTACCACTCTGCGCAAAAGCCTGGCGCTGCTCGTCAATGAAAATTACATCTACACCATTCCGGGCAAGGGCAACTTTGTCTGTGAGCCTACCTCCAACCATTACCAGTTTTATTTCGACGAGGTGGACAGCCTCAAGGGCCAGATCGACGAGGTCAAGCTCATCAAGGTGGGCGTTGTGTCGCCGGGGCGCCGGCTCATGCGTGAGCTTAAGGTCGGCTCTTTCGATAAGGTGATCCGTGTCCAGAAGGCCTTTTACATGGGCAAGGACGTGGTGCAGTACAGCAACATCTACCTGCCCTACCAGAAGGGAAACCCCATCGTGGAGGATGTCATCAATTTTGCCAATTTCCACGGCATCATGGAAAAGGCCAAGCTCCAGTTCCAGCTCAAGAAAAAGCTGCACATCGAGATCGTACAGCCCTCCCACGAGGTCCGGGGCTATCTCAAGATTCCGAGGGAGGAGAGCGTATTCCTCATCTCTCAGTGCATCCTGTCTGTGGAGGACGGCATGCCCATCAGCTACAATGAATTTTATATCCGGAAAGACTACTTCTCAATCGACGCTGAAACGGTAATCTGAAAATTTAAGAGGTAAAAGAAATGACATGGCATTTGGAATTTGAAATCTATTCAGCGGTAATCATCGGGATCATCATGGTCTACTATTTCAGAGGGCCGCGGGTTCCCACCTGGCAGAACCGCATTTACGGCGCGACCCTTGTCATTTCCATGGCTTTTATCCTCACCAATATCGTGGCCACCCTGCTGCTGGAATACCTGACGCCCGCCAATTTCGGGCTGGCCGTTTTTTTCAACAATCTGTACCTGATTTTTTTGCCAAGCATGCCCATGATGGTGCTGCTCTATGTAATCTCCATCATTTACCAGGAGTTCTGGCACAAAAGAGCTCTGGTGATTCTGGCGTTTTCAATGTACTGCTTTTACCTCATTCTGGCACTGACCAACCCGCTGACGCATTTTTATTTCACGCTGGATCTGGAAAACGGCTATGTCCGGGGAATCGGCAACCCTTTCAGCCATGTCATCTCCATTTCCTATATCCTGTGCGCTGCGGTCATCGCCGTCTATAACCGGAAGAAAATCTCAAAGTCTGTCTTTACGGCGCTCTGCGCCTTTATGGTGCTGTCGCTGGCCGCCATCCTGCTCCAGTTTGTCTTTACCGGCTACATTCTCACCGGCGTGGCCTGCACCTGCTGTATCCTGCTGGTGCACCTCTCCACCCAGAGCAACAGCATGGTCAGCGACGAGCTCACTGGCACCTTTAAACGACCGGTCTTTCTGCAGATGATCGAAATGCACCTGAAGGACGGAAAAAAGGGGGATATCATTGCCCTTGCCCTGCGGGATTTTAAATTTGCCAACGAGGTTTTCGGCGTCAAGACCTGTGACCGCCTGCTCAAGGAGGTCGCTGGATTCCTGAAAGATCTGGCCCCCACCGGCCGGGTCTACCGCTTTGACGGCGACGTTTTCTGCATGGCAGAGCCGAGCGGTGCAGAAAGCACCGACAAGGTTGTGAACCTCATTGTGGATCGGTTTAAAAAGCCCTGGCATTTCCAGGGCATCGAATACAGCCTGAACTGCAGCCTGGGAGTGGTGCCGATGGGCAAAGGCGGCACCGAGACCGTGGACGAGATCGTGTCCGCCATCGACTTTGCCATTCAGGAGTCCAAACACCGGGAAAACGGCGTGGTGCGCGGCGGCGAAATCTTCAACGAGAAATTCAGGCGCAAGAACCATATCCGCGCCATGCTCGCCTACGCCCTCGAAAACGACGGCTTCGAGGTGTATTATCAGCCCATTTACGCCCTCGCCGCAGACCGCTTTGCCACCTGCGAGGCACTGGTGCGCATGCGTGACCCTGAGTTTGGCCTCATCCCGCCCGATGAGTTTATCCCCATGACCGAGGAAAACGGCATGATCGTCACCATCGGCCTTATTGTGTTTGAAAAGGTCTGCCAGTTTATGACAGCCCATCCCTATACCGAAGGAGGCTTTGAGACCATCGGCGTCAACCTCTCTGTGGTGCAGTGCATGCAGGAGAGCCTGGCCGACGACCTTATCGCCGTGATGGAGCACTACCAGCTGCCGCCCGAACGCTTTAAGTTCGAGATCACCGAGACTGTGGCTGCGGCCTCCATGTCCACCCTCCGGAATACCATGGAGCGGCTCATCGACTACGGCTGCGCCTTTGCCCTGGACGATTTCGGCATCGGCTACTCTGGCGTCACCAACATGCTCAACCTGCCCTTTAAGCTCATCAAGCTGGATAAGAGCCTGACCGACCGCCTCACCGGCGAGACCAGAACCAGAATAGCCGTGGAGGCCATCATCCGTCTCATCCACCGCCTGAGCATGCGCGTCATCGCCGAGGGCGTCGAGGTGGCCGAGGAAGTCGAAATTCTGCGGGAGCTGGGCTGCGACTATATCCAGGGCTACTATTTTTCACGGCCACTGCCCGAGGCAGCATTCACAGCCCTTGTCAGAGAAGCGGCGGAGAGATAACATGTCAGCGAAACCCATCCCAAAACCAGCCGAAAAGACCGTTTATTTTATCTGCCTGGCCGTCATACTCGCCTTCATTGCGGGTATGGGCCTGCATGGCCTGCTCACCGGCCAGGTCGAGAACGCCCGCACCAACACCGAGCTCACCATGAATATCGGGGACGGCGGTGTGGAGAGCCTGCCCTCCGGGGTTTATATCACCTCTGTTTTTACCAATCTCAAGGACGACGTCAGTTACTCGCCCTTAAAGATTTTTTCCATTTCTGTTCTCAGCACAGCCGTGCTGGTATTCTGTCTGGTCTATCTGCTTGTGCTCATGATCAGCCGGGTCAAAAATTATTCAAACCTCATACTGGGGGCAGTGGTGTTCCTGATCGTGCGCATGTTCAGCGTGGATATGGCCGTCATTCTCGAGGCGCTGTTTGACGCGCCCTTTAACATCACCCTGGCCATTATCTTTTACGGCTCCACCCTCAACGCCTGTTTTCTGCTGTGCCTGACCGTGGAAGAGCAGACTGTTGGCAGAATCCGGCTGAAGCCGGTGCTCATCCTGGCTGTCTACTACGCTGCCGTGATGCTCGCCATCGCCGCGGTGTCAAGGAGCGGCAGAACTCTGTACCTGGAGCAGCACGTCCGCCTGGGGCTGTTCTATCCCCTGTTGTATATGTATTATCGGCTGTACCGCCTGGTAAGGGATAAAATTCCGCACATCCGGCCAGCCCTCGTGGGCTATTCGGCCATCATCGTGGGCCTGTTTGCAGACACCATGTACCTGTCCGGCTGGTCCACATCCGATATGTATATGCTGTATCCGGTCACCCTGTGCCTGCTGCTCATGTGCATGATCTATATCTATTACCAGCGGGTCATTGAGGTGCGCCAGACCGAGGCCATCCGCATCGCCAACCTGTACAAGGAGATCGAGCAGAAGAGCGCCGACATGATGGTCAGCCAGCTCCAGCCCCATTTTATGTTCAACACCCTCCAGGCCATTCAGGTGCTGGCCCGGCGGGATACCAAACTGGCCGACAAGGTGATCTTCACCTTTTCCAACTATTTGCGCGCCAACCTCGACTTTGTCAAGATCAACCAGCCGGTCCCCTTCGACAAAGCCCTGGTGCCGGTCCAGTGCTACGTGGACATTGAAAAAATCCGGTTTAAAAACCGCTTCGACGCCGTATACGACATCGAGACCACCGATTTCAGCGTGCCGCCCCTGTGCATCCAGCCCCTGGTCGAAAACGCCGTCAAGCATGGCGTCTGTCGCAAGCCAGAGGGCGGCACGGTCACCCTGTCCACAAGAGAGCACCCCGGCTATTACGAGGTCGTCATCACCGACGACGGCGTGGGCTTTGAGACAGAAAAGCTGTCGGAGAAAAAGGACGGCGGCATTTACAACGCCCGCTTCCAGCTCACACACATGCTGGACGCGGTGTTAACCATTGAAAGCGCGCCCGGCAAGGGCACGGTACAGCGCATAAAGATCCCCAAGAAAGAATAGGAGACGGACATGAAAGTGATCATCGTAGACGACGAGAGCTTTGCCATCGAAGCCTTAGAATACGTCCTGGAGGACATGGAAGGCGTGGAGGTGGCAGGCACCTTTGAAAACACCGACGACGCCCTGAATTTTGTCAGCAGCCACCAGGTCGATCTGGCCTTTCTGGACATTGAGATGCCAGGCTTTACAGGCATCGAGCTGGCCGGTTACCTGAAGGACGCCGCGCCGAACATCAGCACTGTTTTTGTGACAGGCTACAACAATTACGCCCAGCAGGCCTTTGACGTGGAGGCCGTGGGCTATATCCTCAAGCCCTTCTCGGCCGAGCGAGTTCAGGCCGTCATCGACAAGGTGGGCAAGAGAGCGTCCCGGAAGCCGGAGAACGATGTGGTCATCCGCACCTTTGGCCGGTTTGATATTTTTGTCAGGGGCGAGCTGCTTATCTTTAAGAGTCAGAAGGCCAAGGAGCTGGTGGCCCTGTGTGTGGACCACCGGGGCGGCGTGGTCACCATGGAGGAGGCCATCGACAAGCTGTGGGAGGACCGGCTCTTTGACGAAAAGACCAAAAAGCTTTACCGCAAGGCGGTCATGATCGCCACCCACACCTTTGAGGAGGCTGGCGCGCCGGGCATTTTCCAGACGCGGCGCGGCCTGTGCTATATCGAGCGGGATAAAGTCTACTGCGACTACTACAAGCTGTTAGAAGGCGAAATCCTGCCCAAATCTCCCTTCACCGGCGAGTACCTGTTTGAGTACTCCTGGGCCGAAGAACGCGTGCCCGAAATCTGGGAGATCCAGGAGATGGTGGAGAAACGGCGGGGGGAAGATTAGCGGTTTGCTTGTGGTTAGAGGGGGAGGTAGAGGAGAATTGTCGCTGTCCGCGGATTAAAAATGCCCTCTCTCATGCGGGAACGACAACCTGCGGAAGTCGTTCCCGAAATCGACCCGGGCATTGTTTTAATCCTCGGACAGCTCAGGCAGTTATTTGATCCTTCGCCAGATACAGCGCCGGTACGACGGAACATCGCTGCGCTCGTTCCTGCGTTTTATTTTCAAGCGATCACTGTTCCACTAATTTTCAATTATCCATTAATTTAAGGAGTAGCGGAAGTGTAGCGTTTCCAATTGTATAATAAACCCATCGTTAAGAATAAGTCATTGTCAAGAGGCAGCAATGATTAAAAATTTAGATGTATTTATACAGGAGGAATTTAGAGATGAAAAAGAAAGCTTCGTTATTGATAAGTGGAATTACCACAGTGGCAATGCTGGCTGTGGCTGTTGGGTCGTTTGCGGCTTGGAATACATTGAGTGCTACGCCAAGCGGATTGACAGTAGACACAGCAACCAGCACTACAGTTACTGCTGAAAAAGGAAGTTTAAGTCCAGATACAAATGTTAAATTAGTTCCTACGAATGCAAAGGATGACGCGGTTTATGCTAGTGGAACAGTAAAAGATGAAATAGTAGTAGGTGACTTTGATTTAAAAGCAAAAGGAATAGATGATTCTTCTAATGTTAAAGTTGCAGCAACAACTAGCGTAAAAAAAGGTAATGAAGATAAGTCTTCCGCGTTTAAGGTTCTTTTATATAAAAAGGGTGAATCTAATGACTATTCAACGGTTGCATTGACAGAGGAAGAAATGGCTGACTTAAAAGATGGTAATTATAAAGTAGCCGTAAAATTTGCTGATGCTGATGGAGATGCAAATGTCGCAAATGAAACGGGGCTTAATGTAATAGTAAAATGTGACGCAGCATATACTACAGCTTCGTGAAGTTTTTAAATTATATGAAATGAGTTTAATAAGATAAAGTAGCGATGGATTTTTTTCATCGCTACTTTCTTCTTAGTTTAAAAGATATGAAAAAAAAAATATAAAAATAAATATTAAAAAATTCATCATATACTTAATAAAAATATTGGAAATTTTTGTTATTATTTTAGCAATTATTTACTTGATTTTTATGAAACTATATCCTACCGACGCTCCAAAATTCTTCGGCTACAAACCCTACGTCATCCTGACTAACAGCATGGTCCCCACCTTGCCGGTCGGCTCGCTGGTCATCGACCACGCCATCGACGAAGATGACCCGATTCCGGAAAACACGCCCATCACCTTCAAGGCTGAGCTTCAGGGTCAGCAGGTCTTTGTCACTCACTATTTCCGTTACATTGACCAAAGTGATGGCTATGACCGCTACATGACTCAGGGGGAGGGTTACCAGGAAGGACAGTATGACGAATTTGAAATCCACCGGGAGGACATTGTCGGCACTTATGCGTTTCATATCCCGTACCTTGGCCGGGTGGCTATGTTTCTCCAAAGTCCGGCGGCGCTCACCATGTTCTTGCTCTGGGGCTTTATCTTCATGCTGGAGCACATGGTCAAAAAATGGCTGTCGTATAAATATCCCGAGGATGAGGAGGATCTCATGAAACCCAAACAGCGGGTCAAAGCCAAAAACGTCAAGCCGCCAAAGGGACGCTATCTGCGGGGCGAAACCCCAAGACACCGTCCACCGTCCGCCCCGCCCCTCAAACGTCCTTCTATGGATGAAATAAAGGGCTAAAACACACATTCAGGCAGAAAAAGGGAAAAGATGTTATCATAAGATTAATTCGGAGATTGAAACAGGAGGTGCCAGGACCGGACAAACCAGCGAAGCGCAGTTTGCTCCATCACTTTCCACCTTCACCTTCAACCTTCCACTTGAAAAAGGGTGGTGCTTCACATGACCAGAAAATGGAAAATCATAAACAGCTTGATCGCATGGCTGATTTTCTTCAGCCTGGTTCAGCCTGCCTATGGCGCCTGGGATACCCTGACCGCCGAGGTCACCTTCACCGCCCAGACCGGCACCTGGACGACCGATCCCACCCCAACCCCGGCAGCAGAACCCGCCGCCGCGTCCGTCACCCCTCAGGCCGCAAGCGCCCCGGAAACGCCCGCCGCCGAACCAGAGCCCACAACCGCTGCCCCGGATACCGCCGAACCCGAAGAGACCACCGTCACCCCAACCCCGACGCCCACCCCGGAAACCCCAGCGGATCCCACCACCGAATCCCCGGAAATACCAACCCCGCAGGAAAATTCCGAGGCAGAGTAAAAAAAGACTTTACAAACCGCCGGGAATTCGTTATAATAGACAAGCATTCAAAAAGTGATCCCGTAGCTCAGCTGGAAGAGCGCTACCTTGACATGGTAGAGGTCGTTGGTTCAAGCCCAATCGGGATCACCATTCATTGACATTTGACGGCTGATTTCAGTCGTTTTTTATTGCTTATTTCTAAGATTTTTTCTAATAAATATCGGTCAGACTTCCAAGCACTTTCCATTAAAGCGATAGCGGTCATAAAATTCAAGAAATAAAGAGACCGTATGGTGGTTAAGCAGGCTTTGAATAAAATTCAGGGTCTTTTTTTAATGTTCTATAATTTCCTTTAATCAGCGAGAAATGGTATAATAAATTTATTATACACAGGAGCTTACTATGAAGATGGACGCATTATATAGCCGGTTTATGAGTGAAAAGAAAGCAAAATTATCCGACGGCATTTACCATTATACACAAATTAAAATGGCCTACAATTCTAACCGAATTGAGGGAAGTATGCTTTCAGAAAAACAGACACGAAGTATTTTCTCAACCAATACCATTTTACCAGAAGGGGACAGCCCTGTAAAAATTGATGATATTGTTGAGACAACCAACCATTTTGAGGCCTTCGATTATATTATTGACTTCGCTAAAGAGCCCCTGACAGAAGATATTATAAAAAAACTTCACTATCTGTTAAAGCGCGGCACCGCCTATGAACGCGAAGGGTTTCTCACTGGTGACTATAAAATCTATCCCAATGTTATCGGCGGAATCACAGAGACAACACCGCCGGATAAAGTACGGGAGGCGGTGGCAATGCTGCTTGAAAAATACAATGCCATTCCCGAAAAAAACTTAGATGATTTGATTGACTTCCATGTGGAATTTGAAACCATCCATCCATTCCAGGACGGAAACGGCAGAGTCGGGCGGCTGATTTTGTTTAAAGAGTGTTTGAAAAACGGAATCCTTCCGTTTATTATTCTGGATGAATACAAATGGTATTATTATCGCGGGCTGAGTGAGTACAAAAAGGAAAAAGAATATTTGAGGGATACCTATCAGCTGGCCCAGGATCAGTTTCGGGATGCTTGTGGGTATTTTATGGTTTTTGGAGATTGATATCTGAGAATTGCACAGAAATTTGGAATTATACTTGCGATTCGCTATACATGCGTATATACTGTCATTAACAGGAGGTGATAGCAATGGCCAGAACATCAAATATTTATATCCGTGTTGAACCAGAGGTTAAAAAACAGGCAGAGCAGGTATTAGAGCAGCTCGGGATTCCCATGTCAAATGCAGTGAATATGTTTTTAAAACAGGTTGCCCTTCAAAGAGGGATTCCTTTCGAAATAAAATTGCCAGAGCGTGCTCCGCTTTCCTGTGATTCTTTGACGAAAGAAGAATTTGACGCTGAAATTGCCAAGGGGATGGCAGACATTGAAGCGGGAAGGACATATACGGCAGAGAGCATTAAAGAAGAAATGCGGCGGGATTATGGTTTATGAGTTGGAAGATAGATTATACCGCCGAAGCAAGACAAGATCTGCGCATTATATTCGAGTATATCGCGAACGTTTTATATGAGCCGGATACTGCTTCACTTTTTTTCACTTTCCGTTGTATGCTGATGAACCATGGCGAGGTCAAGGCTTGCGCTCTTTTCCAGTGGGAAATTATTTAGTATTTTATTTACCTGTAGAAAAGGTTGAACGGGTAGAAATTGTTCGTATTATGTACGGTCGTCGTGATATAGAAGGACAGTTGAAAGAAATAATTACAACAGAATAATCTGCCGAGCATCGGATCGAAGCTTGGCGACTGAACCCGCAGGGTGAGAGAGCGGACTTCGACCGAAGCGCAGCGTCTCCGCCTGTAATTTGATCAAAAAATAAAAATAGGACAATTACGGTCAATTGATCCTTGTATTTATCAATTCGATTGAATCGGCGGATGAAAAGAAGTAAGGGAAAAAAACCGCTAACCTAGGAAACGGCGGTTTTTTTATTGCCCGTTTCTAAGAATTTTTCTAATAAATATCTGCCCGGCCACAGCGCACCTTCCATCAAAATCACACTCTTAATGCGCTTGCAGGCAGACAACAGGTGCTGTATGATTAAAACAGATCAACGAAGAAATAGTGAATCCGGTATTCCAGCCCAAAACCGCTCTGTCTTTATCATCCAGTCCGAAAACGAAACGGCTGATTTAAGCCAAACCCGTTGAAACGACGGAAAAAAAGAAAGCCGGAAAGGGCAGCTGCCTGAAGCCATTATCGCTCACTGATCCATGCATTAAACCGTCGGTTCTTTTGTGCTTTAAGAGAACGGACGCCTGTAATCCCCTGCAAAGCTGGAATACAGACTGTGTATTTTTTAAGAAAGCGCGCGCTTGAAAATATACTGGAATGTCTGTTAAGGGGAAAGCAGAAGCCGGAACCGCCGGCAGAATACCAAGAGGGCCCATTGGAATTTGGCCAAAAGGCGGTAACGGACAATAAATTAAAAAATAAAAGAACCCTTCATGCCGGCAGTATAGCGGTTTATTAAGCAGGCCCTGAAATGAAATTCAGGGTCTTTTTTTGGTTTTTTATAATTTCCTTTAATTCGAGAGAGATGTTATAATAGGCTAAGGATATTTGAGGGATACGTGTCTGCTGGCACAGGATCAGTTTTGGGATGTATATGCGTGTTTTAAAAATTTTGGAAATTGATCAGCTGTGTTGAAAGCGTTATACTTTAGATTATTAAAAAATCGGTATCAATGGATTGAGCTTGAGGAGAAAGGAGTTTATGAATGGCTTTAGAAAATAAATTAGGAATCACCGAGTCGGCTGAACTTGCGCGAGAGGAAGAAAAAATCAGTAAAACAAAGGCGCTTGAGCTGTTTGAAATGGGACTACTCGATACCTTTGAGGTTGGCAGCTTTGAAGGTCTGGCGAAAATCCATCATTATCTTTTTGAAGATATTTATGACTTTGCCGGAAAAATACGGACAGTCAACATCGCAAAAGGGAGTTTTCGTTTCGTGCCGGTCATGTATCTTGAGGCGGCTCTTGAAAATATTGGGAAAATGCCGCAATCCAATTTTGATGAAATTGTCGAAAAATATGTCGAAATGAATGTCGCACACCCTTTTCGAGAGGGTAACGGACGAAGTGCAAGGATTTGGCTTGACAGTATTTTCAAGAAAGAATTGAAAATGGTGGTTGATTGGAGTAAAGTTGACAAGGAGGATTATCTTCTTGCAATGGAACGCAGTCCTGTGAAAGATATAGAAATTAAAGTTTTGCTGAAAGCAGCGCTTACAGACAAAATCAATGACCGGGAAGTCTATATGAAAGGGATTGACGCCAGTTACCACTACGAAGGTTACACGGCTTTTAAGACCGAGGACTTCAAAAATTATGAAAAAAACGAAGATGATTGTTAGGCAATTATTAAATATAGTTTTTAATTCTTGCAAAAGAATGAAGCAACGATCAAAAAATACATAGCAGAACAAGAGAAACAGGATATGGCATTGGATAAACTGAGTGTGAAAGCATATGAAGATCCCTTCAAGGGATAGCTGGTAATACGAAAGCCCGCGCCTTGAGACGCGAGGAGGTATCAGAGACTTATAGCCTCGGAGGAAACCACCCGTCAAACGGGTGGTCCTCATTTGCTTTTTTTATCCTTATGCTCTCTGGTCTTAAAATGAACACATGAAAGCCAGCCGTATAATTTCTGGTGATCGCGGAACGCTTCAGAGAATGTCGTGAGGGCTCAGGAGTTGTCCGCTGCGGTCTCGATGATGACCGCTCTGTTTTTTCCATCTTTTTTGGCTTGGTACATGGCCTGGTCAGCGTCTTGGATGCATTGTGCGAGTGAAGCCTCTGAGGTAAGACTGACATGGCTGATGCCAACGCTGATGGTAACACAGCCGCCCTCGCTGTTTGGCAGCTTTTCAGCTTCGACAAGCCTACAGATTTCTCTGCCTTTTTTTAGGGCGTCCTCCTGCTCCATCAGAAAAACTGCCGCGATAAATTCCTCGCCTCCATAGCGGATGACGTAACTGTCACAGTCCTGCAGGGCGTTCTTCATCACTCCGGCGACAACGCGCAGACAGTTGTCGCCAGCCTGATGGCCGTAATAATCGTTGTATTTTTTAAAATCGTCAATATCCGCCATAAAGACAGCGGCCGGTCCGGAAACTTTAACGGGGTACCGCCAGCGCTCGGATAAATCGGTCTCTAAAAACCGGCGGTTGAGCAGACCGGTCAGGGCGTCGTGATTTGCGATTTTCTCCAGGTTTTTATTAATCTCTGCATTCTTTTTCGTGCTGGAGATGATCCAGAAAACGATCAGAGCAGCCAGAATGAAAAAAACGGTAAAGCAGATGATCATGGCGGGGCCTTTTAAGGCGGTGGCGTACAGGGTGGATTTGGTCATGGCAGTGATCTCTTCTTCGCGGAGACCAGCCAGCAAAACCCATTTTGTCGAAGGCACAGGGGCATAGGCCACGTAGCACAGGCCGTCGTTCCAGGTGTAGGTGCCTATGCCGGTTTCGCCGTTAAGGCCCTTTTGTTCTAGCTCCACGATCGACCGGGTGACAGGGTCTTCCTTTTCAGCCAGGAGCGCCCGCCCGTTATACTGATCATTGACCCAGTCCATATGCTCGGGCCTGCTGGCCGCAATATCCGTGCCCTCAGTATTGATGATGTAGGCTTCGCCGGAATCCCCGAAGCGGATATTTTCGATGAGCTGGCTGAAATAATAACCGTCCTTTTCGGCACAGAGCACGCCGGCGATTTTGCCATCGCGCACCACCGGGGCGGTATAGCAGACGAGGTATTGTCCGTCTGTGTCAAAGTAAGGGCCGTATACCGCATATTTGCCCGAAAAGGCATCGAGGATGTCCTGACGGTTTTTTATATTCCGCTCTTGTCCGTCGCTGGTGATGGTCTGTGTCTCTGTGATATAGACAAAGCGTTTTAAATCCTCATCCTGAAAGGTCTGTGCGTCAAAATGAATGTCTGGGTCATTTTGGGAGGGTATGGTCATCGTGTCAGCCAGCAGGGTAATCTCTCTTTTATTGGTCTCGAGTTCTCCCTCTACCATGGTTACGCCCTGGCCGATCATGGACTGTACAAGCTGAACGGTATAGTCGGTAAGCATGTTATGAAAATTTCTGGACAGAGCGTAATAGGCCACTAAAATCACCATCGCCAGCGCGGCGATAAAGACGAGCCCAATGCGCAGACCCAGGAAAATATTTTTTTTTCTTCTTTGTTCTTCCATTGTTG
>CAUEUD010000003.1 GCA_959020865.1 Eubacterium limosum
ACAAGATGCACCGGGACAGCTGGAAAAACCTGCGCCTGGTATCAGAGGGAAAAGAGCCGGAAAACATTGTGATCAAACCATAAGAAAGAGCACGGCACAATTTTGTGCCGTGCTCTTTTTACGCCTGATTCCAGTAAATACGGAGGCAGAAAAGTGACCCATCCAGACTGGCGGTGACCTGGTGGCCCATGGCCTCCACCAGATTTTTGACAATGGCCAGACCCAGCCCGGTGTTCTGGCCGGTGCGCATGCGGTCGGCTGTGAAAAAGCGGTCGAAAATCGAGGCGATGTCCGACTCGGTCAGACCACCGGCCTCGTTTTTGAAAACCGTGACCACAGTATTTCCCTCGGCGTACTGGCGGATTTCAAGGTGTTGGCCTCCGTGCTTCAAGGAATTCTGGATCAGGTTGGTGAAAATGCGGGTGACCGCGCCGGCGTCAGCACTCACCTCGGGCAGCCCATCCTCAAGGTCAGCCTCAAGATGAATGCCCTTATCCGTAAAGTCCTCATAAAAAGCGGCCAGCAGCTCGCAGAGAATGGGGTGGAGCGCAACCGGGCAGAGGTTCAGGGGGTACTCGCCGGATTCCATCCGGGAGAGATCGTAAAAACCTGTGAGCAGGGTCTGGAGGGTATGGGAGCGCTTTTCCACCACAGTCAGATACTCGGCACGGTCCTCGGCGGACAGGGCGGGATCTTTTAAAAGCTGGGTGTAGCCAAGAATGGCCGTCAGCGGTGTCCGCAGGTCATGGGAGATGTTGGCGATCTGGCGTCTGAGCGCCCTCTCCCGCCGCAGGGATTCCACCTGAACCGCCTGCTTCTGGTCCATCAGGACATTGATCTCGCGGACCAGCGCCTCAAGGGAGCGCCCGGGCGCCGGCAGGGACAGCCGCCTGTTTGGCGTGCTTTCATCAGAATGGTTGACGGCGCTCAGGTCATTCCTGAGCTTGCCGAGGCTCCGGCGCTCAAGCAGTAAAAGAGCCAGTAAAACGGCCGACAGTGCGATAAAAAAGATGAGTGTCAGGAACATGTTTCTGACTCCTTTCAAAAATGGGTTAACGAATGTCTTTTCGTTTGAAAATATAGAGGCCAACGAGGACAGCGACAAGCGTATAAACTGTGCCCAGCAACAGGCAATAGGCAAAAATCTCCGGGGTGATTAGGGTAAAAAAACCATCTGAATGTGTTTGGATCGCCTCCGTTAACCCTTCGATTTCCACAGGTTGATTTAACAGCACCTTGTGAAAAGGCGTGATCAGCGACAGATAATACAGCTCTTTAAGCCATTCGGCCCCGGTTAGAAAATGAAGAAATTGAAGCAATGGATAGGGCAGAACTAAAAAGCTTAAATAGCAAATGATTGAAGGTATAAAATGTGTAAACAGGCAGGAGAAAAGACCTGAAACACAGACAGCGCCAATGAATACAGGGATGCTGGAAACCATCTGACCCACAAGCCCTGCGTAAGCCTGAAAAAACAGACTGTCCGCAGATATGCCGCAAAACAAATGACCAATAGCAAGAAAGATGAAAAGAATGGCTAGGTAGGTTCCAAGGGTTAAGACAATGGAGATGATTAGTTTGGCGATGTAAACCTCTTTTCTGGACAGTTTGCTGGTGAGTGTATTCTTAAAAGTGTGAAATTTATATTCGTCGGTAATACAGCTTTTAGTAAAAAGGGGAATCCAGTAGGGCGCGATGCCAAATAACATGCCGGCGAATACTGGAGGCATGGCAGAAACAGGCCAATCACTGTAGAATGAAGATACCATCGGAAACCAAAGCATTAAGGGTGTGGTTAAAACGCAGAGAAACAACAGAATTTTCCATGTACCCGGACGTCTTATAATACGAAAACACTCTGCCTTGATATAAGCTTTCATTTTCTCACTTCCCTCTAACGTATTTCCCGGCGTCTGTAAACCGCAAGGCCGATCAGAGTAGCGACTGCCGCGTAAGCCAGGCCGAGGATGAGACAGTAGGCGACAGAGGTTCCGGGGAGGAGGGCAGCGTTCAGGAGATAGTCGGTGTTATCCACCTTAAAGCCCACTGCCATCATATCGGCCATGTTGGCAATGCTGATGTCCAGCCCCATGATCGCTGTGTAAAAGGGCGTTACCAGAGCGGTGCCGAACAGCGGCGTAAAAGCCGGATTCAGCAGTGTCAGGATATAGAACAGAAGATAGGGGACGATCAGGAAACCCATGTACACAAAGCTGAAGGCTGTGCTGTTGGGGATGATAAAGGCACAGGCGTTGCAGAGACACAGCGCGCCGATATACAGGGGAATGGCCGCCGCAATGCGGTTAAACACCACGCCGATCAGGCTCATATCTTCGGGGAAGCCCAGGAGCAGGAACAGACTGACCAGATAAACTGCCAGGGTGATAAAGAATACGACAACTGCCACAATGATGGAGACAGCCAGCTTTCCGAAGTAGACCTGGGTTCGCGTGAAGCCAAAAGACAACGTGTTTTTAAAGGTTTTGTATTTGTACTCCTCAGAAAACACAATGTCAACCATAATCAGCATCATATATACCATAATCAGGAGCATGGGGACAATAATGGAGAGGCTGGTCCGGATGAGCACCTGAGAATCCGTGGAATTACTCCGGAAAGCGACAAAAAACAGGATGTTGACCGCGATGGCCAGCAGCACGAAAATCAACAGCGTGTTGCGCATATAAATCCGCTTAAAGGTTTTGAAGCATTCTGCCTTGATGTAATTAAGCATTTTCTTCACCTCCGATAACTGAGATAAAATAGTCCTCGAGATTGGAGCCTTTGGGGGTCAGCGCGTAAAGGCCAACGCCGTTTTGCGCCAGTGTCTGCGATAAGAGCGGCACCTGATCCAGGAAGCCGTAGACACGCAGCACACCGTCGGGGAGAACCTCATAGGCGCGGCAGTCCAGGCAGGTTTCCAAAACCATGGCAGCCCTTTCGGTGTTGTCCGCGACCACCTCGAGATACTCCTGACACTCGCGTTCGAGCTCCCTGGCGGTAATTTCATTGACAAGACGCCCCTGATGGATAAAGCCATAGCGGGTGGCCAGGGTGGAAAGCTCAGAGAGAATATGGCTGGAAATCAGAATGGTGACCTCCCGCTCCCGGTTAAGCCGCAGCAGAACGTTCCGGATTTCCGCAATGCCTATGGGGTCCAGCCCGTTGGTGGGTTCATCCAGAATCAGCAGGTCGGGCCGGTGCATAATGGCCAGGGCCAGGCCAAGGCGCTGTTTCATCCCCAGCGAGAATTTCTGGAATTTCTTCTTTCCGGTATCGCTGAGGCCAACCAGCTCCAGAGCCTCATCCACGCATTCCCTGCCGGCAATGCCGCGCTGTATCCGGTAGTATTCCAGATTGTCGCGGGCCGTCATGAAGGGATAAAAGCAGGAATCCTCAACAATGGCGCCAATGCGGTGGCGCATGGTGTTCAGCCCGCTCGCCGAGGTTTCCCCCCAGAGCTCAATCTCGCCTGTGTCCGGTAAGGCCAGCGAGGTGATCAGGCGGATCAGCGTGGTCTTGCCCGCGCCGTTTTTGCCCATGAGGCCGTAGATGTCGCCCTTTTCAAGGGAGAGGGATACGCCCTCCACAGCCGGAACATGATGGTATTTTTTAGTAAGGTTTCGTGTTTTAAGTACGGTTGTTTTCATGTTGTTCACCTGTCCTTTCGTTGGCTTTATTATACCGGGAAAACTGTAAGGTTTGCTCTAGCAAATGTTAAGAAAGCGTGAAGTTTGGCCGCCTTCAGCGTGTCAGAAAATTTTAACACACAGAGACAAAGCGTTAAAAAGAGGACAGTTCAGTTGAAAGTTGAAAGTGGATAGTGGAAAGTTCAGGTGCAAATCTGCCGCAGGCAGATTTGATGAGATGCGGCCTGCGGCCGTGTTTTTAATCGCTTTGGCGTCAGCCAAAGGGTTCATGAACCTTCCACTTTATTTACCTTTCCATCTTAAACCCGATGCCCCACACGGTTTTAATATAGCTGGTGTCAGGGTCGATTTTGGCGAGCTTGCTTCGGATATTGCTGATGTGGACGTTGACGGTGTTGTCCTCGCCCAGAAACGCGTCCTCCCAGACCTGGGTAAAGAGGTTCTCTCTGGTAAAGACCTTTTTGGGATGGGACATGAGCAGATGAAGGATTTTGAACTCCCGGACCGTCAGGGAAACAGGCTGATCCTTCAGGCGCACCTCCATGCTGTCCGCGTCCAGGACGAGGTCGCCGCTTGTCAGAATTTTCACGCTGCCGCCGGTTTCTGAAAAAGCCACAGCGCGGCGCAGCTGGGCTTCGACACGGGCCAGCACCTCGCCCACGTCAAAGGGCTTGCAGATAAAATCATCCGCGCCGAGCTTTAACAGGTCGATGCGGTCGGCCACGGAGGCCTTGGCCGAAATGATGATGATGGGCACAGTGCTCGACCTGCGGATCTGGGCGACCAGCGCCTCCCCGGTAACGCCGGGAAGCATGAGGTCCAGGAGCACCAGGTCATACTGGTACTGCTCCAGGCACATTTTGCCCTCGCTGCCGGAAAAGGCAGGGCGCACGTGATAGCCGGCCTTGGTCAGCAGCTTTTCCAGAAGGTTGTTGATGTCTGCGTCGTCTTCTACGATAAGAATATTGTATGGGCTCATAGAGGGTTCCTTTCTTTTGTCAGGCTTATTTTATAATATCGGCCACGCTGCCCCGCACAAAGGCGACAAGGACTTCGGGTTCCAGCTCGATCTGATAACCGATCTTTCCCGCGGAGACAATAATATGATCAATGCTTTTGCAGCTTTCATCAAAAACCGTTTTGAAGGATTTTTTCATGCCGATGGGTGAGCAGCCCCCGCGCACATAGCCGGTGACGCTGTTGATGTCCCGGACAGGGATCATTTCAACGGATTTTTCACCTGCCGCCCGGGCAGCTTTTTTTAAATCCAGCTCCTCGGCCACCGGGATCACAAAGACGCAGTAATCGCCGGAGTGGCCGTGGCATACCAGCGTCTTAAAGACCTCCTCCACCTTTTGGCCCAGGCGGGCAGCGACGGTAACGCCGTCTACAGCGCCGTCCTCATGGTCGTATTCGTGGGGGGTATAGGGGAGCTTCGCTTTATCTAAAATGCGCATCACATTGGTTTTGTTTTTATCCTTTTTTGCCAATCTAAGTCACTTCCTTTTTATCTGTGGGTTGATTACGGAGATATTATAGCACAAAAAAAGATCGGCACAAAATTGCGCCGATCTCTCAGGAGGATAAAAACTTTAACATGAAGCCGTAAAGTGTTAAAAAAGAGGACGGTTCAGGTGGAAGGTGGAAAGTTGAAGGTGGAAGGTTCAAGACCCCTTTGGCTGACGCCAAAGCGATTAAAAACGCGGCCGCAGGCCGTATCCAATCAAATTCGCAAGGCGAATTTGTACCTGAACTATCCACTATCCACTATCCACTTTCAACTGAACAGTCCTCTCTTTGACGCTCTGGCTGTTCATTACAGACTTTGTCTACACTCTGAAAAGATCGGCACAAAATTGCGCCGATCTTTTTGGGGTTATATATGAGGTGCAGGGCCTGTCTAAAACTTTTCGGTTTCAAAGGCTTTCCAGGGGATATCCACTTCGGCGCCCTTGTTAATGATGTCATCTACGTGCATGAGCAGCGGGAAGTCGGCCAGATCGACCTTGCCGTTTTCGGCCAGTCTGCGGACAGCCTTCGCGGTGCGGGTGGCGATGACAATGGATTCCAGTGTGACGCCTGCCAGCTCTTCCATGGCGTCGTCGAAGGACATGCCGCGGCCGAGGAGCGTGCCGATTTTACGGGTTCTGCCGCCGAAGATGGTAACATAGAGGTCGCCGGCGCCGTAGATGATGTTTTCTTCACCGCCGCCAACTAAATTCAGAAGCTGCTTCATTTCCTTTACGCTCTGTCCGAACAGGGCGGCCTGGGAGTTGTAATGCTGAACGCCGATGCCTTCATTCTTTTCCGCGATGCCGACTGCCAGGGAAACGCCCAGGGCGTAAGCGTTTTTGAGCGCGACGGCGCATTCAACGCCGATCACATCGGTTGAGAGGCTTACATGATAGTAGGGGGCAGTGAACATTGCCTTGATTTTGCGCAGGGTTTCAATGTCGCGGCCGCAGAATGCCACTGCGGAATTGTCCTTGTCGGCCAGCTCATAGCTGGTGCATGGGCCGCCGATGCCGTTGATGGAAAGCTTTTTGCCCTCAGGTAGTCTGGATTCCCAGTAGTGGGGATAGGTGATCATGGAGCCGTCTTCCTGGTCGATCATACCCTTGGTCACTGCGATCATCGGGACATCGTCTGGGATGATTGGAAGAATATTTTCCGCGAACCAGTCTACGCCGAAGCTGCTGACGCCGCACAATACAACATCTGCGCCTGCAAGGGCTTCTTCCACTTCTTCTACCTGATAGTACTTAACACTGTCCGGCAAGGTTCTCTTTAAATTGATATGAAAGTTTGATTTGCGAAGCTCGTCAATGACTTCTCTGTCAAGCGGGGTACCCACCAACCGTACTTCGTGTCCGTTTTCAATTACAGGATAAGTTAATGCAGATGCCATCTGGCCTGCGCCGACATAGGTAAGAATGCTCATAGTTTTAATCTCCTTTGGTTTTCTTGTTTCTCGTGGTAATTGGTTGTTGATTATAGAATACGCCTGTTTTTTTGAATTGTCAAGAGAAAAATGAGAATTTTTTCAAATACTGAAAATAATCCCACGCATTTTTGCGATATTGTATTTTTCACAAAAATAAGCTTGACAAAGCATTGAAAAACCATTACAATGAAAATAATCTCAGATATTGAAATTTTTCTCTACCACCAAGAAGGGAAGACAGCATTATGGAACAGAGCAAAGTCAATCAGATCCTTCGCGTCGCTAAAATGTACTATGAACTCAAGATGAGCCAGCAGGATATCGGCGCCAAGGAAAACATTTCTAAATCCACCGTCAGCCGTCTTTTAAAGAACGCCATGGACCTGGGGTTTGTGGAGGTTCGGATTCGGCAGCCGCATTACGCGCTGGCCGATCTGGAGGCGGAATTTACCAACCGTTTTGGAATCCGCAAGGTTGTGATTGCGGCCGATGTTGTGGAAAACAGGGAGGTGCTGGTGCAGGATGTCTGCAGCGCCATGGCGGCAGACCTGCCCAAGTACATTGTGGATGACAGCGTCGTGGGCGTGGCCTGGGGACGGACCTTAAATGTCCTCATTAAGCACCTGCCAAAAATGAGCCGCAGCAATACCCTGACCATCCAGCTCAACGGCGGGGCTTCAAGGGCCCTGTATGAGTCGGGCGCGACGGATATTGTCAAGGCGTTCAAGAACGCCATTGGCGGGGACGGCTATCTGCTGCCTGCGCCGGCCATTGTGGACACGCCGCATATCGCCGGGGTGATCATGGGGGATTCCCAGATCAGCTCAGTGCTCCAGCTGGCAAAACGCTGCCGGACAGCGGTCTTTTCGGTAGGCAACATCACCGAGCGTTCGGTGCTCTATGAGCTGGGCTGCTTTAGCCCGCGGGAGTACATGAGCTTTAAGACCAAAGGCGCAGTGGGCGATGTCTGCTCACATTATATTGATATTGATGGCAACGTGGCGGATGAAAACCTGGACGGCAGAGTTGTGGGGACCTCCCTTGAGCACATTAAGAAAATACCGAATAAGCTGATGGTAGCAGTGGGGCTTGAGAAGGCCGAGGCCGTTCTGGGCGCTCTGCGCGGCGGCTATGCCGATGTGCTTTATCTTGATGAGCCGCTGGCGAGAAAGGTTCTGGAGATCGACGAAAATTCAGAGGACTCGAAAAAATAAAACAGCGACTGCGCCTTTTATCCAGATAAGTAAAAAGGTCCAGGCGCAAGCCGGGAGCAAGAGCGAGCGGCGCTCTCAGTGCTACTGCGAAGCGGTAGCAACCAAAGAGGGACCTGGACACGCAAGAGAGACTCAGACATAGCAGAGGAACACAGATGATCCACGGTTTGTTATGATTCGTATTTCATACGAAACAAACCGATAACATCTGCGAAACCGATTCACACCAAATCAAAGATTTGGGTTCTCTGGTTCCCGCAGGACGCTTTTTTCTTCCTTAGGTAAAAGGCTTCGTCTCTCTGTTTTTTCGACAATCCGAAAATAAATTTCAAATTTCTAAGGGGGAAATTTAAATGAAGCAAGCGAATTATTTTATGGGTATTGATTTGGGCACGCAAAGTGTGCGTGTGGTGGTGGCCGATATGAGCGGCAACGTGGTGGTATCGGATGAGCAGGCTTATGAAACCCTGTACCCCCAGGCGGGATGGGCAGAGCAGCGGCCCTCGGACTGGTGGCGCTGCCTGAACACCGCGGTCGCCAATGTGACCGATAAGCTGTCCATCGGCCTGCGCTACAGCATATCCGCCATCAGCGTGTGCGCTACATCGCCTACCATTATTCCGGTGGATGAAAACGGCGAGGCCCTGACCAATGCCATCATGTGGATGGACAACCGGGCGGTTAAGGAAACAGAGCTTGTCAACGCCACCCACCACCCGATCCTCGACTACTGCGGCGGCGAGGATTCTGTGGAGTGGACCATCCCGAAGATGCTCTGGATTAAGAATAATCAGCCGGAGATCTATCAAAAGAGCTATAAGATCATCGAGCAGCTTGACTATATCAATTATAAGCTCTGCGGCAAATTTACGAACTCAGCCTGCCAGGCGGCCTGTAAGGCCCATTATGTGGCATGTGAGGGCGGCTGGTCTGACGACTTCTTCAACCAGGCAGGCCTTGAGGATTATAAGGATAAGATGATTCTGGACGTGACCCGGGTGGGTGATGTGCTGGGCACCATCAATAAGGACTTTGCGGAAAAATACGATCTGAACCCGGAAATGCTCGTAGTGCAGGGGGGCATTGATGCCCACATCGGTATGCTTGGCCTGGGGGTAGACCGGGCCGGTAAAATGGCCATGATCATGGGCACCAGCTTTGTACAGCTCTGCTTCTCCGAACAGAAGCTTCAGCTGGACGGCCTCTGGGGGCCTTACGACGCGCCCATTATCCCGGATGCCTGGCTGCTGGAAGGGGGACAGACCTCAGCCGGCTCCATTGTAAAATGGTACATGCGTGAGTTTGGCGTGGACAAAATGGACAACCCCTACGCTTATATGAATGAGCAGATTGAGGGCATTGCCCCCGGGGCTGACGGACTGGTGGCTCTGGATTTTTTCCAGGGGAACCGTACCCCCTATAAGGACGCCAACGCCAAGGGGGTTATCTATGGCCTGACCCTCAGCCATACCAAGGCGCATATTTACAGAGCCCTGCTGGAATCTGTGGCCTTTGGCACCAAGAACATCATTGACAGCTTTGAGCAGAACGGCAGCCCGGTCAATACCATTGTGGGCTGTGGCGGGGTTACCAAGGATAAGGTCTGGATGCAGATCATCTCGGATGTGACCGGAAAACCCATTGTGGTGACCGAGGACGCAGGCGCCAGCGCTCTGGGCTGTGCCATTGTGGCCTCTGTGGGCTCTAAGGCCTACACGAATTTTGAGGAAGCCACCCGCGGCATGGTTAAGGAAGCCTATGTGGTCGAGCCAGACCCGGAAACCCATGCGGTGTACGAAGGCATCTTTGAAAAATATGTGGAAATCTACCATCAGTTGAAGGGAACCATGGCGGGGGCGTAAATATAAATTAGCATCAGGATATTAAGCTATAAAAAGCAGCCTTTGAATTGAGAATGGAAAATTGAGAATGGAGAATTAGAGGAGCAAAATGCTGGTGCATTTTGAGTGATACTGCGGCCTTTGGCCGCAATCCTGATCGCTTGAGCCAGAGGCGAAAGCGATCCAACATTCTCCGTTTATATTGCTTTACGTTTTACCTTGCATCTCATAACCGGCTTTGTCTACATTCTGAGACCCGTACAAAATTGTGCGGGTCTCTTTTTTAGTTTAAGCGCATATACATTCACCCCCCTCTGTGGTATGATTAATAGAGCGAAAAAGGCGTATAAATAACAATAGAGAAAAGGAGGGTTGCTATGAAAGTAAAACTTTGCGATCTGAAGGCTTTGGAAAACCTCACCATTGCGGCGTACGACATACCGGATAATATGGTGCTGGCCTCCAAGGCTAAATTTACCAAGGCAGCTGGAAAGAACAACTGCTTTATCTCCGGGGCCCCCTCACAGGCCATTGACCGGGATTTGGAGGTGCTGTCGGTTTCTGCGCACCGCATATCCTGTACTTACTCCTTCTCCATGAGTGAGAAGGGGTATGAGGAGCTGATCGAAACCCTGATGAAACGGCCGGATTTTACCAATAATCCCAAATACAATAAAAAATACCACCGGGTTTTTTATGTGAACAAGCGCAAGTTCACCATCTCCTATTTTAACAAAAAGCGCATTGCCACTGTCTATGCCAGCAACGATTTGTTTGATACAGACCTGGCGTCCCTGTTCGACAGCCAGTGGGGAGACCCCATTGACCGGGGAACCGCCAAAAAGGAGACGGCTAAAAAGGACACCGCCAAAAAAGAACCGGCCAAGAAGGCAGCGGTGAAAAACGAAAGCTACAAGTGGGAAAAGAAAAAGCAGCCGGTGGTTGCGGCCGCGCTCACAGCCCTGCCCGTGGCTGAGGAGCCCCTGAGGCTTGAAAAGACCGAGCCCCACTGGACAGTACAGGACATCAGCTTCCGCATCAACCGCATTGTGGTCACCGGCGAGAAGCTGAGCCTCAGCTCGACCAAGAAGCTCAAGGCCATCACGGACAAAAGCAATAACAGCGTCAGCCTGAAAATTGAAAATACAGGCCCGGGAAAAAGAAAACAGGCGGTCACCCTGACCAGCAATATTAACAGCTACCTGGTGGAAGCCATCGACTGTGTAAAGGCCGAATCACCTGAGCCTTTATCCTTTGAGCTGCGCTTCCCCATGAAAACCGCCACCTGGGATTATATCTGCCGGAACAGCTGGCTGGACGGCGCGGCCAACGAGTCTCTGGAAAACGGCTTTAAGATGGTCTCTGAGGGACAGTCCGTATTTTTCAGGCGCAACAACAACACCGGCGTATGTGAGATGAAGGGCCTGAACACCGAGCTGCTGCGGGACTGTATTATCCGTCTGGAGGATATTTTTGAGAACAATACCGGAGACCGCAGGGTGGAAAAGGAATCCATCAATGAGGTCATCCGGAAAAAGATCCCCTATACCATCCGGATCTTAAAGGATCAGGCGGACCAGTTTATCAACCTGATTTCACCGTCCTTTGTGCTGCTGAACGACGCCAGTATCGAGCTGACCGACTACAGCCCCATGGTTTTCTCCGTATACCGCGGGGTTGAGCTGTACCTTAAATACCTGGCAGACCTGAGCGGCATCGACCTGGCCAACCAGCCAGTGGGCAAGATTTTTAAAACCGTCGGGCGCCAGAAGCACCAGTATCTGCAGATGATCAACGACTCCATGAAGGGCGAGATGCTCCAGTCCATTTTTGAGAACTTTGGGAGCTACAGAAACGCCCTGTTCCACGCCAATCTGGACAATGTCATGGTGATTGGCAGCCGGGAAGCGGCTGAGGACATCTGTATCAGCGCCCTGCAGAACCTGGAGGCGGCCAGCTTTCAGTTTCATCTGGAAGAGATGACCATCACCATCTGAGGGAGGAGTGCCTATGTCCGGTTATCTTGCCGATTATCATGTTCACACCCGCTTTTCCTTTGACTCGGAGGCGACCATCGGGGCTATCCGCAGGATGGCGGCCGCCAGAGGGCTGAGTGAGGTGTGCATCACAGACCATTTTACAGTAAACCCTAAGGATAAAAGCTTTGGCCTTTACCCCTACCGCGAGGCCTATGAGGAGTACCTCAGGGACAGTGACGGGGAAGGTCCAGCAGTGCGCTTCGGCCTTGAGATCGGGGAGGGACAGTACCGGCGGGATACTCTGGACGATTTTCTGGCCCAGGCCGATTACGATTTTATCATCGGCTCGGTTCACAATATCGGGGATATTACCATCCGCCAGACCATCCGGGAGCGCGGCGTCGACTACGCCTTTGACGCTTACTACGACGAGGTGCTGGGGTTGGCCGAGGAGGGCGACTACGATGTGCTCGGACACCTCGACCTGGTCAACCGCTATGCCTGGGACGAGCAGGGAATCTACCGGCTCGACGCCTATACGGATAAGATTGAATCGGTTTTGAAGGCTGTGATCCGCCGGGGCCGGGGCATTGAGATCAACACCTCCAGCCTGAGTAAAAACTGCCGGCAGTTTATGCCAAACCCCTGGATCGCGGCGCGCTACAGAGCGCTGGGCGGCGAGATCATCACCCTTGGCTCCGACGCCCACAGCGCCGGCCGGGTGGGCGACGGGCTGTCTGAGGCGGCTGCGCTGCTGAGAGACTGCGGCTTTGAGGCGCTGGCGGCCTTTGAAAAACGGCGGCCCAGGCTTATGCCCATCAGAGCTTAGGACAACAAAAAAGTGTAAGGAACAGGCACATCTGAGTGCGGTTCCCTACACTTTTTTTAGATTATTTTGCGGCGCCCTGCTGGTCCTGGGCATTGTAAACCTCATTGCCCTTGAAGTAGGTCTGGAGCACGGTGGTATCCTTGATCTCATTGGTCGGGACGGTTAAAAGGTCGCGGTCCAGAACGATGAAGTCCGCGCTTTTACCAGCGGTGATACTGCCGATTTCATCCCCGGCGTTGACCTGTCTGGCCCCGTTGATGGTGTAAGCCTTGATGGCGGTGGCGATGTCGATCCCCTCGCTCTTTGGCGGGTCATAGTCGTCGGATTCGCCGCGTTTGACGGCATGGTACATTTCCGTAAAGGGGTTGATGCCAGCCAGCCCGTTGCTCACCGGGGCGTCGCTGCCAAAGGTCAGCAGCGTGCCGTTTTGAGAAACGGTGTTCAGGGGCATCTGGCGGCCATAGCGCTCATCACCCAGGGCGGCCTTGGTAAATTCATCGCCCAGAGCCCATACAGGGGTGGTCTGGTAGAAGACATCGGTCTGTTCTGCAAAGCGCTGGATACCATCCTCAGGCAAAATCTGGACATGGGCCATGGTTTTGGTGCCCTCAATATCCCCCAGGTCCCGGTAGAGGTCAAGGGTTTCGGAGATGGCTTTGTCGCCGATGGCGTGGGTGTGAAGGTTGAAGCCCTTGTCGGCCGCAGCTCTGGCGATCGCCATCATATGGTCATTGTCCAGGATTTCGACGCCCTCGCCGGAGTGGTCGCTGAAGTTTTCAAACATGAGGGAGGAATAGTCCTCCAAGGTGCCGTCCTTAAAAAGCTTCAGGGTGGTGGGGCGCACAGTGTCCGAGGTGTACTTGTCGCGAACGGAGGTCATTTTGGACACGAATTCATCGACAGGGACAGGGTCTCTGTAGACAAAGGAGGTGAAAACGCGGATGTTGGCGTCTGCCTTGCTGAGAGCGTCGATGGATTCCTCCTCGTCAGCGACGAGCAGGCCCGCGTCATAGTAAGAGGTGTAGCCATAGGGGCTCAGAACCGTCTGGGTAAAGACCGGAAAACGGGTTTCGATGGCCTTGCCCGAGGTTAAGCCAAGGTTTTGCAGCATGATGGCCATGGTGGAGGCTTCCTTGAATTCTCCGGTGGGAGTGCCGTTTTCATCCCGCACAAAATAGCTGATCCCCGGCGACGGGTCGGGGGTCGCGGCAGTGACGCCGGCCATTTCCAGAGCCTTTGTATTGGCCCAGCCGCCGTGGCCGCCGCTGTTGGTGAGCACTACAGGCCTGTCGGACACGACTTTATCCAGCTCGGTGGCCAGGGGCTTCGCGTCGGTGCCGTAGCCCATCCCCGAGATCACAGGCGCGACGTCGGCGGGGTATTGTTCGGCGTAGTCCTTCACCGCCGCCAGAATCTGGTCGTGGGTCATGGCCAGGTCAATCTGAAGGGGCAGCACGTCAGTGGTCCAGGTGTTGATGGCCAGATAATGGGCGTGGCTGTCGATGAGGCCGGGCAGGATCAGTCTGCCGCCCATGTCGTGGGACGCGGCGCCCGGGCCGGCGAACTTAAGGGCGTCGTCGCTGTTGCCCACAAAGGTGATCTTCCCATCCTTTACCACCAGCGCGCTGGCTTCGGGCTGGTTATCGTCCGAGGTGAAGATCTTGGCGTTGTAATACACCTCGCCGCCCTGATTCACCGCTGTGTTTGAGCACCCAGCCGCGAAGATGACAGCAGAGACCAGCAGGCCGACAGTGGCGGCCCGAATTTTCTTGGATAATTGAGTCATTTGTTAGTCCTTCCAAATAATATGAATACAGTTTGTCCATATGCCTATAATCTACCATAAAATATACACCTTAAGGCATAATGAGAAACAGGAAGGACGTTTTAATTAAGGATGAATCAAGCTTTGAAAAGGGCGAGAATTCCTTCTTTAAAAGAGAAAAAGCTGCCGCCTGCCAATGGGTAAAATCCTGATAAATTTTTGTCAGCCTTGTCATTTTATGTAAATTCAGCTACAATAGAAGATATGAACTATAGAAAGTGCAGATGATATAAAAATGGAGCTATTTGAAGTAAAAACAACCGATGAAATGAAAGCGCTGATGGAGAAATATTTCTCAGACTATCGGCTCGGTACCGAAAGGGTACCCCTTGGGCGCGCCCTCGGAAGAATTTTGGCCGAGCCTGTTGTCTCGGGTGTAAACGTCCCGCACTTCGACCGGTCTGTGGTGGACGGCTACGCGGTAAAGCTGCGGGATGTCCAGGGCGCAAGCGAATCCATTCCGGCCTTTTTAAAGCTGACCGGAGCAGCGGAAATGGGCAGGGAGACAAAGCTTTCCCTGCACGCTGGTGAGACCGTCTATGTGCCCACTGGCGGCATGGTGCCTGAGGGCACGGAGGCCATGGTGATGATCGAGTTCACCGAAAAGTTCGGGGACGATGAGCTGGCCATCTACAAAGGGGCAGGCTCTCTGGAAAACATGATGCTGACCGGCGACGACATCCGGGCCGGCGAGCCTGTCTTTGAGGCCGGGCACACCATAAGGCCCCAGGATGTGGGCGTGCTGTCCTCGGTGGGCGTGGTGGACGCGCTGGTTTACAAAAAGCCGGGGATTACCATTATCTCCACCGGCGATGAGATCGTGCGGCCTGGACAGACGCCGGGACTGGGCGAGATCGTGGACATCAACACCCCGGCCATCGCGGCGCTGACCGAAAAACTGGGCGCTGAAGTCATCGAGACCGCCTACGCGGCCGACGACCCGAAGGCCATCGAAGCGGCCATCACCCGGGGCCTGGAAACCAGCGACGCGGTGGTGCTTTCAGGCGGCAGCTCGGTGGGGGAACGGGATTATACCCTGACGGTGCTGAATGATCTGGGCGAGGTGTTCCTCCACGGCCTGTCCATTAAGCCGGGCAAGCCCACCATCATGGGCAAAGCCCTTGGAAAGCCAGTGATCGGCCTGCCCGGTCAGCCCGCCTCTGCCATCATGGTCTACATGGTGGTCATGAAAAAGCTGATGAATATTTTCCACCGGACCGATTTGTATAAGAATCAGTACATTGTGGGAACCCTGACTGAAAATGTCCACGCGGCCCCGGGGCGCAGGACCTTCCAGACTGTGGCGGTTGAGGCGGATGGGGACGGCGTGCTTGTGAGGCCGACCTATGGCAAGTCGGGCATGATCACCCTGCTGGCCTACTCGGATGGATATATTGAGATGACTGAAAACGAGGAGGGTAAAAATCCCGGCGACCCCGTTAAGGTCATGCTGTTTTAAGAAAAGAAGGAGAGAGCAATGGCAAAAATAGTGGATATCAGCGAGCGCAACCTGTACCTCAAAAATGAGGATCTGGACGACGCTGTCTCTAAATATTTAAAAATGACCGAGGCGGGCAGAACCCGCGCGGCAGAAGAAACGGTGCCGGTAACCGGCTGTCTGGGCATGGTCACCGCAGAGCCGGTTTTTGCGAAAATATCCTCGCCCTATTACAACGCCTCGGCCATGGATGGTATCTGTGTCAAGGCGCTGGAGATCGTGGGCGTGGATGAGCGCAGCCCCAGGGTGCTGACCCTCCATGAGGACTTTGAGTTTGTGGACACCGGCGATGTGATCGAGGAACCCTACAACGCAGTGGTGATGATCGAGGACGTGGTGGCAGTGGACGATGCTCATGTGCGCATTGCGAAGCCTGTAGCGCTGTGGCAGCATGTGCGCCCCATCGGGGAGGACATTGTGGCCGGAGAGCTCATCGTGCCGGCCTACCACAAGCTGCGGGCCATGGACATCGGCGCCCTGCTGGCCGGCGGGATTCTGGAGGTGGCGGTGCTGAAAAAGCCCCGGGCCGGTATTATCCCCACGGGCACCGAGATCGTCGAGGCCGGATCGCCCATGGAAAAGGGAAAGATCATTGACTCCAACACCCGTATGTTCGAGGCCCTGATTAAGGAATACGGCGGCGAGCCCGCCCGCTACGCCCCAGTGCCCGATGACTATGAGGTCATCAGGGCCGCGATCCAGAAGGCAGTGGCCGAAAACGACATGGTACTCATCTCAGCCGGCTCCTCAGCCGGCACTGAGGATTACACCAGAGCTCTGGTCGAGGAGCTGGGCGAGGTCGCCATCCACGGCGTGGCCATCAAGCCGGGCAAGCCCGCCATTCTGGGCTTTATTGAGGGCAAGCCTGTCATCGGCATTCCGGGCTACCCGGTATCGGCTTACTTTGTGTTTGAAAACTTTGTGAAGCCTGTGATTTTGGGCATGACCCACCAGCTTAATGTGAGCCGTCCGGTCATCAAGGCCACCCTGTCCAAGCGGCTCATGTCCACCCTCAAATACCTGGAATTTGTCCGCATGAAATGCGGCAAGGTGGGCGGCCGTTTTGTGGCCACGCCCCTTGACCGGGGCGCTGGCGTGACCATGTCTCTGGTCAACGCCGACGGTATCCTGCGGGTGCCTAAAAATGTCGAGGGCTATGAGGCCGGTCAGGAGGTCGACATCGAGCTGCTGCGCCCGGTGGAGGAGATTGAAAATACACTGGTCACCATCGGCAGCCACGATGTCATGATTGACATTATGGCCAATATCCTCCATAAAAACAAAAAGCTGGTGAACCTGTCCTCGGCCCATGTGGGGAGCCTGGGCGGCATCATGGCCTTTAAGAAGGGCGAATGCCACCTGACCCCCACCCATCTGCTGGATGAGGAAACCGGCGTCTACAATGTTCCTGTTATAAGAAAATATCTGGGCGAGGGGAAGGCAGCCCTCATAAAGGGAGTGAAGCGTGTCCAGGGCTTTATGATCCCAAAAGGCAACCCAAAGAACATCAGGAGTATTGAGGACCTGACCAGGGACGGCGTGACCTTTGTCAACCGCCAGCGCGGAGCCGGCACCCGGGTGCTTTTTGACTACCTCTTAAAGAAAAAGGGTATCGACCCCTCTCAGATCGTGGGCTACGACCGCGAGCTTAACACCCACATGATGGTGGCCTCTGCGGTGCAGTCCGGCTCCTGCGACGTGGGCATGGGCGTGCTGTCCGCCGCCAATATGATGGGGCTGGACTTTATCCCGGTCGGCGATGAGGAGTACGACTTTATCGTGGCTCAGGAAAACCTGGAGGATGAAAAGGTTCAGGTCTTTTTAGAAGCCCTGCGGGGCAGCGAGCTGAGGGAGGCCCTCACAGAGCTCGGAGGCTATGGGTTTGACGAGCCCGGAAAAGTGGTGCTGATTTGAGAGACCACTTTGGAAGAAAAGTCAATTATATGAGGATATCCATCACCGACCTGTGCAACCTGCGCTGTGTGTACTGCATGCCCGAGGAGGGCGTGCCCAAGCGCCGGCATGCCACCAACCTCTCCTTTGAGGAGATCGAGGCACTGGTGCGGGCCGGGGTGGACATGGGCATTGACAAGATCCGCCTGACAGGGGGAGAGCCCCTGGTGAGGGCCGGGGTGCTGGATTTGGTGAAAAAGATCGGCGCCATCCCCGGCATCAAAGATTTCGCCATGACCACCAACGGTATTCTGCTGCCCCAAATGGCCCGCGACCTCAAGGCCGCGGGGCTCAGGCGCGTCAACATCAGCCTGGACACCTTTGATCCGGAAAAGTACGCCCGCATCACCCGGTGCGGAAGGCTTGAGGACGCTCTGGCAGGTATCGACGCGGCGGTATCGGCAGGGCTGACACCGCTGAAGATCAATACGGTTTTAATAAAGGGCTTTAACGATGACGAGATCGAGGCCTTTGTGGATTATACAAGAAAAAATCCGGTGGAGGTGCGCTTTATCGAGCTCATGCCCCTGGGCGAGGGCGCCGAGTACGCTTTCGGCCAGTACATGCCCGGCGAGGCAGTGCTTGCGCGGGTGCCGGAGCTGGTGCCCGCGGCGTCCGCGCCCGGCGCGCCGGCCAGGCTCTGTACCCTGCCTGGCGCCCTGGGAAAGGTGGGGCTCATCAACCCCATCAGCCACCGCTTCTGCTCGGACTGCAACCGCATCCGCCTGACGGCTGACGGCAAGCTCAAGCCCTGCCTCCACTCCGATGAGGAGCTGGACGTGAAGGCGCTGCGCAGGGCAGGCAGGAGCTACGGAGAAATCCTTGAAATGGCGGTTTCGGCCAAGCCGGAACGCCACCATATCGACGAGCATGAAACCATTAAAAAACGCAATATGAACGAAATAGGAGGATAATATGGCCATCTCAGATGAATTTACCCATTTTAACGAAGAAGGCCGGGGCCGCATGGTGGACGTCACCCACAAAAAGGACACTGCGCGCATGGCCCTGGCCCGGGGCGCCATTTACATGAAGCCCCAAACCCTTGAGAAGATCCTGAGCAACCAGATGAAAAAGGGGGATGTGCTGTCCGTGGCCCAGATCGGGGGCATTATGGGGTGCAAGCGCACCTCGGAGCTGATCCCCATGTGCCATAACATCCTCATCACCGGCAGTGACCTGCGCTTTGAGCCCGACGTGGAAAACAGCTGTATCCACATCGAGGCCGAGCTCAGGACCACAGGCAAAACCGGTATTGAGATCGAAGCGCTTACGGCCGTTTCGGTGGCGGCCCTGACCATCTACGATATGTGCAAGGCTGTGGACCGCGAAATGGTCATCGGCGACATCAGGCTCATTAAGAAAACCGGAGGCCACTCCGGCACCTTTGAGCGGAAGGAGGAAAAGAAATGAAAGGAAAAGTCATTGCCATTAACCGGAGCGAAAAAAAGGGTGTGATGAAAACCCCCATCGGCGAGGGCGTGTTTATCGAAAACTTTGGACTGGAGGGCGACGCCCACGGCGGCGACTGGCATCGCCAGGTCAGCCTGCTGGGGCAGGAGAGCATTGACAAAATGGTGGCCCTGGGCGCCGGCGAGCTTGAACCCGGCAATTTTGCCGAAAACATCACCACCGAGGGCATCACCGTTTATGAGCTGCCTGTGGGCACCCGCCTGAAAATCGGCGAGACCCTGCAGGAGGTCACCCAGATTGGCAAACAGTGCCACAAGGGCTGCGAGATCGCCAAAAAAGTAGGCGACTGCGTCATGCCCAGAGAGGGGATTTTTACCATTATCCTGAAGGGCGGCGTGGTAAAGCCCGGAGACACCATTGAGGTGCTGGAGGATTAGATCAGCATGAGATCGGCGCAATTTTGCGCCGATCTTTTTTGCTTTTAAAGCGCGTTCAGATCGGGTATAATAAAGGTGAGGGGGGAGCGATATGTGGATGGAATTGCTGGCAAGTTTTATAACTTTTCTGGGGCCGCTGTTTATGCGGTATTACCCTTTCCGTAAAAAGCTGAGGATACCGGTCTGGGCATTGGGGCTGACGGTTGCGGTTGTCTGGGGCGGGGTGGCGGCAGGTCTTCTGGCTTTTGGCTATTCGGAGGAACACTCCTCGGACATTTACCGCAGTATCACCTTTGTCTTTTTCTTTACCATGTCCTGCTTTGTGATAAAGGACCGGTTTGTCCGGCATTTTTTTGTCTATCTGATTTCCTACACGCTGATGGCAGTGAATATCGGCATCGCCCAGTTTGCCATGGTGCGCCTTGGCGGCGGGTTTCTGACCATGATTCTTTTTACCCTGCTGTTTGACCTGCTGACCTACCCGGCGATCTTTTACTTTTTCCGCAGGACGCTGGAGCCGGTCATGGATCTGGACAACACGAAAATCTGGAACATCATATGGGTACCGCCGCTGCTGTCTGCCATCCTTGTAGCCGTCGCCACGCCGGGGATGCTGGGCGCCGCGCAGATCAGCTATGTGGTGATTCGTTCGCTGCTGGGGCTGGTCAGTGTGATCACCTGTGCGATTCTGGTCATCTGCCTGGGGCATGTCCGCGAGCAGGCCAGGAAGGAGAGCGCCCTGGCACGGGTACAGGAGGTAGCCGATATGAAGGAGAAATTTCTCCACAGCCTGTCCCATGAGCTGCAGCTGCCCATTACCGTTGTCTCCGGGTTTGCCCAGCTCACCGGAGACATGATGGGGGACGCGGCGATAGACCGGGACGCTGTCCGGGAGAACATGCGCCGGGTAGACAGTGAGGCCGGACGCATGGAGCGGCTGGTAACCCAGCTTCTGGACGCTGCCGCCATCGAAAACGGCAGCTTTGCCCTGGTGCGCCAGCCCATGGATCTGCCCAGCCTTCTGGAAACCGCCGCCAAAACATATTTTCCGTTGATTGACACCGGACAGCGCAACACCATTGAGGTAAAGGCAGCTCCTGGCCTGCCGTCTGTGTACGGCGACCGGGAACGCCTGCTGCAGGTCGTGCTCAATCTTATTTCCAACAGTGTAAAACACACCGAAGAGGGGCAGATTACGCTTGAGGCCGAGCTTGAGGGCACAATGGTGGCTGTAGCCGTGGTGGATAATGGCGAGGGGATTCCACCGGAGCTGATGCCCAGGCTGTTCACACGGCACAGCGTAAGGCGCACCCCGGACTGCAGCGGCCTGGGGATGTATATTGCAAAGCAGATCATAAATGCCCACGGAGGAAAAATCAGCGTTGAAAGTGAGCCGGGCAGAGGAACCATCGTCCATTTTACCATACCGGCAGCGAAAGGGGGAGGGCAGGATGAATGAAAAGAAAACGCCTGTGATACTGATGGTCGAGGATAATGAACACGTGCGGGCACTCAACTGCTCGGTGCTGGAGCGTGCTGGTTACAGAGTGCTGACCGCAAAGAGCCTTGCGGAAACACGCCGGATTCTGGCAAGCAAGCCCGACATCAGTATGGTGGTGCTGGATATCCTTTTGCCGGACGGCAATGGGCTCGCGTTTATCGGCGAGCTGCGCCAGTCCACCCGCGCGCCCGTGCTTTTGCTGAGCAGCCGGAGGGATTATGAGGATATTGTGAAAGGCCTTACCGGCGGGGCGGACGACTACATGACAAAGCCCTACCGCATTGAGGAGCTGCTGGCCCGGATCGTGGCCCTGCTCCGGCGGAAGGAGGCAGTATGTCTGCCGGCCGAGGTGGTGCGGGGGCCTCTGGTAATGGATACCGTTGCCCAGAGAGGGTTTCTGTTTGACAGGGATATGCTGCTGCAGCCGAAGGAGTATGCCATTCTTTTGTTCCTGATCCAAAACGAGGGCCGGAGCGTATCCGCCGAGCAGCTCTATGAAGCTGTCTGGAAGCTCCCGGCCGCCGGCAATGCGGGGGCAGTCAAAACAGCGGTTTCCCGTCTGCGCAGAAAGCTGGCAGGCAGCGGCTATACCATTACCTCCGGCCGGGGATCCGGCTATTGCTTTGAGAAAGAATCATAAAAAACAATCCCATAGGTTACAAATTGGTAACCTTTCTGTTTTTTAGAATAGAATCATTGTATAATAGAGGCAGGGACAGACGGTTCCGAAAAAACAGGAAACTGACAATTGCGTGGCTTCCCGTTTTATTTATAAGGTATTGCGACAGGAGGAGGCATTATGGAACATTCTAAAATTAAAAACATCATCATCGCCGTCCTGGCGGTGCTGCTGCTGGCGGCCGTTGGCTTTATCGCCTGGTATTTTACCCGGCCAGCGGCGCCGGAGCTTGAGCGGGGTACGGTTTCCCTGACGCCCACGCCCACAGGCCAGCAGGCGCCGGACGGCATCCAGATTCCCGGCTATCCACAGCTCGTTGCCGACAGCGCCACCGGCGTTGTCAGTGTGATGTTTCAGAACCCAGAGGGGAACCCCTGCTATTTTCAGATCGACCTGGTGCTTCAGGACACCGGCGAGACCATCTATAAATCCGGTTTGTTTGAGCCCGGCACAGGGATCGAGAACCCAAAGCTCGACACTGTACCAGCCCCCGGCGTCTACAGCGCCGTGATCGTCTACAACACCCAGAGCCTGACGGATAACAGTCCCATGAACGGCGCGTCGATCCAGACCGAGCTGACGGTTCAGTAAAACGATGAGAGAAAAGGAGTGGCGTGATGAAATTTAAGCGATTAACAGCTGCGGCAGCCGCAGCGCTCCTGCTGCTGTCCCTGGGAGGGAACGCCCTCGCAGCCGGAGAACAGGGAGGCGAAACCCCCATGTCCATCCACTTTCTGGTAAAGCCGGATTATGTGGTGGTCATGCCCAAAAGTGTGAGCCTGAGCTATGACCGAGGCACGGACTATTCTCTGGGCGCCCTATACGCCCCGCAGGTAACCATGCCCGAGGGGAAGGCGCTGCGGGTGAGCATTCCCGACCACACTCTTCGGCTGTCCCTCAGTCCGGGGCAGCCCGGCCAGGGAGAGCTGGCCTACTCAGCCTATATGACACCCTGGCAGCAGAAGGACGGCCCAAAAGCCAGGGAAGCCCTGCTCCACCAGGGCGACCGGTACGATCTGTACGCAAGCTTCAGGTTTGACGAGGCCCGGCAGGTGAGCGCTGGAAAATACCGCCCCAAAAGCTTGACTAAAGGCGATACCCTGTATCTGAAATTTGAAGTTGTGGAGGTGCCGTGATGAGACAGTTCATAATAACCCTGTCCCTTGTGCTGCTGACACTGCTCTGGTGTGCGCCGGCGATGGCGCAGGAAGGCCAGACCTATGGCAGCGACCTGACCGTCAGCGTTTCTCAGGAGCTCATCGACGCGGACCGGGAGAGCCCGGCTGAGGTTAATCCGCGCACCGGCGGTGTTCTCAACGTCCGGCAGGTCGGCTTTCTGGCGGCGGGCACAGCGGCCATTGGCGTATTGGCCGCCGCGGTCCTTTACAGGAAAAGAAGCCGAAAAGAGTGACGAACCCATCCAGGGTGGTAAAAACAAAGCACAAAAGGAGTAAATCATGAAAAAGAAAATAACTGCGCTTGTTCTGGCAATTATTGGTCTTCTGCTGATGGCCCAGCCGGCTTTAGCCCAGGGAGAGCCCCTTCCCACGACAACCTTTCCGTCAGACCCTAGAGGAGAAGCCAGGGGAGGAAGCAAGATCGAGGTTACCTTTATGCTTCCGTCTTATACGCTGGTTATCCCGAAAACCTTAGCCTTTGGAGACGCCTTCTGGGTAAAGCAGCAGCATTATACAAAGGATTTTGAAGTCTCTGTTTCTGGCATGGCAGAGGACGCCCTGAAGCTGGGCTACGCGGTGGCTGTGAAGACAAGCGGCAGCGGCACAGACGGCGCCTATACGCTGGAAAAGGGGAGCGGCGGCCCCACAATCGACTACACGGTTAAAAACGGGACCGCAGATATCCCCGCCAAAAGCGAGTTTGGCTCTTTCAATACAAATAATACGCCCCAGACAGGCACTGTCACGCTGAACGCACCAACAGACAGTGCCAATGTCGGGCAATATCAGGGAAACCTGGTGTTTTCGGCGGCACTGGTTCCCCCGACTAAGACAACCCCGTGAGGAGGCAATTCTATGAAAAAGAAAAAATACCGTATTCTGTCCCTGCTGCTGGCCCTGGGCCTGCTCCTGGCCGCCCAGCCGGTTTTGGCTGAGGGTGGAGACCCTCCGATTGTCGTCCCCACGCCGACGCCCCCACCGAGAGAGTACCCCTCCGATAAAGGCAATGCTAATGGGTCGGCGACGGTCAGCGTTACCCTTAACGCGTCGCCAAGCTATACACTGGTCATACCGCCCTACATCAAGGCCGGCAATAATGGGATGATCTACCAGTACGATGAAGCTGGAAGGACGATCCCCTTTGAGATAAGTATTAAAGACTGCAAGGAGTTTGAAACCGGTTTGTACCGTCTGGATGTGACGGTTACCGGAAGCGGCGGCCTCAGTAATGATGAATTTTTGCTTTATGATACCGGAGGCAGCGGGATCAAGAACGAACTTGCCTATAGCGTGTACAAAAAAGAAGCCAACGGTGACTTTACGGAGGTACAGCCAAATGGGGTGTTTGCCAGCTTTTTAAACCCCTCCAATGAAGCGGAATCAAAAGCTGCGGGAAAGGTGGTTCTGGCGAACCCGAAAAGTCTGCAGATACAGGGTACCATGAATTTAGGCGGAGAACTGTATTTTTCCGCAAAGGTCGTCAATAAAGGCGTCATCGACTAAGTTTAAAGCCGCGGCATGTGCCGTGTGGGAGATAACATTATGAAAAAGAGATTAACACTGTTCCTGCTGGTTCTGTGCCTGCTGAGTGGACAGCCGGCTCTCGCGGCTGATCAGGAAATTAAACCTGACCCCGGCACCTACGGAGCCGAGGGATCAGTAGAGGTTGATATGAACATCGATGAGGGATTTGTGGTCGTGATCCCCGGAGCCCTCACCATCACACCAGGAGTGGGAGGCCGCGAATACGCTGTGGGCGAGGTGCGCCTGACCGAGGTGCACCTTTACGGCAGCCGCGGCCTGCGCCTTGCCCTGCCCGGTGCCATCCGCCTTGACAGCGCCGTGAGCCCTGGCAACCAGGTGGAGGCCTCGCCCTTTATCGGCCATCCGGGCGGCGCAAAGGAAAACGAAACCCCGCTCTATCTGGATACCCCAGTCCCGGTCAGCGTCTCTTTTGCCCAGCACGCCTTTGCGAACGCTGTAGCGGGCAGCTATCAGGGCATCATCCGCTACGATGTCCGGATCGTGCAGGAACAGTAGGCAGGAGGCGATTTGATTTTGCCTCAAACCTTCAGCTCTGTCTGAAGTCTGAGATCGGCACAATTTTGTGCCGGTCTTTTTTGCTTTTATCCTTGAAATGGTGTATAATAGAAGTGCAAATTATGTGCAATTGATAATGAGGAGGACAGAATAATGGATACCACCAATGTAACGGTCCGAATGGATAAAAAGCTGAAGGAGGAGGCAGACGCGCTTTTTTCTGAGCTGGGGCTTACCACCAATGCGGCGATTAACGCTCTGGTACGGCAGGCTGTACGTGACGGAAGTGTGACCTTTAAAATAAAAAAGACGCCGGATCACCTTGACAGCCTGATCGAGGAGGGCTATGAAGACTTCTTAAAAAGAAAAGGACGCCCGGCAAAAGAATTTTTTGCAGAGATGCAGGAGAAATATGGTGAATGAAAAGCTATGAGGTGATTGTTACTGACGCGGCACAAAAGGATATTGAAAGGATATGGCGGTATATTACTACAGAACTTTTCGAACCAGGTGCTGCAAAAACTTTTAAAAAAAGATTAATGTCAGAAATTTTAAAGCTGGGGCAAATGCCTGCCCGGCACTCCATTTACAGGAAAGAGCTCTGGGCCGCCCGAGGCATAAGATTTTTTAAAACAGGTCATTTTCTCACGTTTTTTATCATTCTGGAATCAGAGCAGCAGGTTTACGTTTTGCGAACCGTATATGAAAAAAGAAACCTGGAAGATATATGGAATTGAGCTCAGACGGGCACGGCACCATTTTGTGCCGTGCTTTTTTATCTTCAAACAAACCTATTCCCGAACCAAAGCCAGCTCCCTGTGAAGCTGTACGGCCATGAACATCGTCACGGCGGCGGAGAGCACGTCCGCCACGGGCTGGGCGTACAGGATACCGTTCAGCCCCCAAAAGGCTGGGAGAATCAGGATGACTGGGACAAAGCAGAGCCCCTGCCGGCAGGCGCCCAGGATACAGCCCTCCTTTGCCCTGCCCATGACCAGAAACAGAAATGAATAGACCGTATAAAAGCCAAAGAGCGTGAAAGACAGGCCGTTTGCCCGGAGCGCGGCCGAACCAATCCGGATCATTTCCATATCCTCCCTGGTAAACAGGGACATTAGCTGTGGGGAGAAGACAGCCACTGTCAGGCCAAAGGCCGCGCAAAACAGGGTAGACCACAGAATGGCGGTTTTGATGGCCTCATGAAGCCGCCCCCATTTTCCGGCTCCGTAACTGAATCCGGCAATGGGCTGGAAGCCCTTCAAAAACCCAAACACCACCAGCGTGCCCATGGACATGATCTTGGTGAGCGGCCCCATGGCAGCCAGGGCGGAAGCGCCGTAATCCTTGGCGGCGTCGTTGATCATACCGATGGAAAGGCTGGTCAGCAGCTGGAAAACCAGTGTGGGAATCCCGATTTTCAGAATCTCGGACAGGATCTCCCGGGAAAAGCAGCATTCCCTGGGGCTGAAGCTGAATACGCTTTTTTTCCTGAGGATATAGCCAAGATAGACCAGAGTAGAAACCATCTGGGAAAGGGCTGTGGCGATGGCCGCACCGGCAACGCCGAGGCCGAGGGTATAGATGAAAACAGGGTCCAGAGCCACGTTCAGGACAGCGCCGGCCATGAGCGCGCACATGGCGGTTTTGGCCGCTCCCTCGCTGGACACGATATTGTTCATGGTGACGTTAAACACATTGAAGATCGAAAACAGGATGTAAATACGGGTATAAGAAAGGGCGTAGGGCATAACGCTCTCGAGGGCGCCGAGCTGTTTTAAAATGGGTTCCAGAAAAAGGACCGAGCCGAGAATGACGAGGGCCCCGGTCAGAATACTGCTGTAAAGGGCTGTGCTGGCCACCTTATCAGCGGTCTCGCCATCGCCCCGGCCCAGCAGCCTTGAGAGGTAAGCGGCGGCGCCGTTTCCAAAAAGAAGGCCAAGGCCCACGACTATCTGGCCGAGGGGAAAGGCCACGGTAACCGCGCCCATGGCATCGGTCCCAAGGCCGCCGACAAAATAGGTGTCTGCCAGGTTATACAGCGCGTTGATGAGCATGCCGATCATGGTTGGGAGGCCCAGGGCCAGAAGGGCCCTTGGAATGGGGGCGCTCCCGAGCAGCGCCATTTTAGAGTTGTGTTCTTTCATGTTTAAATCTCCTTTTACTTGACATAAAATTTAAAATATAGTACTATAAATTACAGTAAAATGATTGAGGAACCCATGATACTATAAATTATAGTATCTGTCAAGAAGAAAAAGGAGGTTATTATGGCAACCATTGATCTGATTGTACTCGGCATGCTCAGAAAGGAAGCCCTGAGCGCTTACGATATCCAAAAGCAGGTGGAATACCAAAACATATCCAGATGGGTGAAAATCAGCACGCCCTCCATCTATAAAAAGGTTATCAAGCTTGAGGAAAAGGGGTATATTAAAAGCAATGTTGTGAAGGAGGGAAAAATGGCGGAGAAAGCCGTCTATTCTCTGACCAGCGCGGGTGAAAAAGAATTTGAAAAGCTGATGATGGAAATCGCCTGTAAGCCCATCAATATCTTTCTGGATTTTAACGCGGTCATCGTCAATCTGGACAGCCCTACGCCCGCGAATCAAAAACAGTGCCTGGACAACATCGAGGCAAATGTAAAAACTCTGAAGGGCTATCTGGAAGAAAATATCGCGCTGAAGGAAAACCTGCCGGAGATTCCCGAAACCGGCAAGGCTGTGCTGCAGCAGCAGTTTATACTGGCCGAGGCCATCGAGGCCTGGATCGCTACGCTTAAGGAGCGTTTTTAGGGCAGGCGCAGCGGCATGGACGGAAAAAAAGATCGGCGCAATTTTGCGCCGATCTTTTTTAATGGTAACGACTTTCTTTACCAATGTGGCACAATTGATTCGATCTGCTATAATGGTTAAAGAATGTTAACGAAAGAAGGTGGAAGTCATCAATCGACATCACATCAAAATTGACAGGGAAAAATGTATCGGCTGCGGCCTGTGCGAAAAGGACTGCGTGGCCAAAAACATCGCGCTGGAGGACGGAAAGGCCCGCGTAAGGGCGCAGGATTGTATCTTCTGCGGGCACTGCGCGGCAGTCTGCCCAAAGGCGGCGGTCACCATCAGCGGTTATGGGGAGGCACCGGTCCCGGATCAGGGCGGCCGCCTGGACCCGGAGTCGGTGCTGGAGGTGATCCGCTGCCGCCGTACCATCCGGCAGTTCCAGGACCGGGAAATCCCGGAGGCGGTGCTCGCGCAGGTGCTGGAAGCAGGGAGAATGACCCATACCGCGAAGAATATGCAGGACGTTTCCTTTATTGTGCTGGACAGGGAAAAGGCAAAAATCGAGCAGATGGCGGTCAGGCTGTTCCGCAGGCTTAAGCCTCTGGCCGGGCTTTTCAGCCCTCTGGCGCGGCGCAGCCAGATCGGCGATCACTTTTTCTTTTTTCACGCGCCCATCGTCATTGTCATTGCCGCAAAGGCCCCGATCGACGGGGCGCTGGCGGCTCAGAACATGGAGTTTGTGGCAGAGGCCAACGGGCTGGGTGTGCTGTTCAGCGGCTTTTTTACCACAGCCGCGGGCGCGTCGCGCGGGATCAGAAAAGCCCTTGGCATCCCCAGAGGCAAAAAGGCTGTCGCCACACTGGTACTTGGCTATCCGGCGGTGCGGTACCAGCGGTCAGCCCAGCGTGAGGCCCTGGATGTCCGGTATTTATAGGAGTGAGACTTATGGAAAAAACATGTGAAGAGCGGATCGCTGAGATCACCCAAGGCTTTGAGGCCTGCCGGAATGCCTTTACCGCCATCGGCGATGAGACCAGACAGCTCATCCTGCTGGTGCTGCTGCAGAGCGACCTGTCCGGTATCCGGGTCGGTGAGATTGCTGAAAAAACCCACCTGACAAGGCCCTCGGTTTCCCACCATCTCCAGATTTTGAAGGAGGCAGGCATTGTGAACATGCGGCGGGAGGGAACCCGGAACTACTATTATATCAGCGCAGATGAAACCCAGTGGAAAGCCCTGGCAGAGCTGGTAAACAAGATTTACGACGGCGTGGTGCACATCGGTGGAAATGAGCATCCAGGCCTTTGAAAGGAGCAGCTTAAAATGATTTTATATTTTTCAGGCACCGGAAACAGTGCCTATACAGCCAAAAGGATCGGCCGGGAAATCCAGGACGAGACCCTGAACCTTTTTGACAAAATAAGGAATCAGGACCACAGCGCCCTGTCCTCAGAGCGGCCCTGGGTGGTGGTCGCGCCCACCTACGCGTGGCGGATTCCCCGGCTGGTGAGTGACTGGCTCATGAAAACAGCCCTCGAGGGCGCCCGGGACATTTATTTTGTGCTGACCTGCGGCGGCAGCATCGGCAACGCCGGCGCTTATCTGAGAAGGCTGAGCGAAGCCAGAGGGCTGCGTTTTCGCGGCTGCGCAGGGGTTAAGATGCCGGAAAATTACATTGCCCTTTACGACGCGCCCGGCAGGGAGGAGGCCCTGGAAATCATTGGCCGGGCCGAGCCGGCCATCAGCGGTATTGCCCGGCGCATCGGGGAGGGACAGCCCCTGCCCGGGCAGGCCGTCGCTTTTAAGGATAAGGTTCAGAGCGGTCTGGTCAACGATGTCTTTTACCCGGCAGTGGTGCGTGCCGGCAAGTTCCGGGCCACCGACGCCTGTATTTCCTGCGGAAAATGCGAGGTGGTCTGCCCCCTTTCCAATATCCGTCTGGAGAACGGAAGGCCACGCTGGGGGAGGCAGTGCACCCACTGCATGGCCTGCATCTGCCGATGCCCCGAGGAGGCCATCGAGTACGGCAGGCACAGCCAGGGACAGCCGCGCTACCGCTGCCCAAAGACGGTTGGAGACTTATTTTACAGGAAAAGCGACACTGCGCAGTAAACCAGTAAAAGGGCCATGACCAGGCTTACCGCTTTGGTATGCCTTGCGAAAAAATGGCAGAAAGCCGCGCCGAACAGGGCCCAGACAAAAGAGCCGGACGCGCCGATGAGGGCCAGGAGCGCCGTGAACCCGGCCAGGGCCCAGGGAGACTGGTAAACCGGCAGAATATACAAAGACATGGAAGTAATGGCGTAGATATAAATCTTGGGATTGGCGAACTGCAGGAGCATGCCCGACAGAAAACGGGCCTCCCCGCCGCTTTCGGCCTTTAAATCCGCTGCGCTTTTCCAGACCTTCCAGGCAAGGCACAGCATATAGGCGCCGCCGAGGATCTGCATGACGAGTTTTACCCTGGGCAGGAGGGTGTAGAGCGCTGCGCTGAAAACCGTGCAGAGCGTCATAATGACCGTAAACCCGGCCAGGATTCCCAGGTTAAAGCGGACGCTGCGTCTAAAGCCCAGACGCGCGGCGTTGCTCATGGACAACAGGTTATTGGCCCCCGGCGTGTAGGCAGTGATGAAGCAGTAAATCAGAAAATCGTATAAATGGAACAAATTAATCCCCTCTTTCCTTTACAAAAGTGCTTTTGGATTATATAATAATACAAAGCGAATATTATATCGCACTGTTGTGTGATATAATGATATAACTTGTGCGATATATTGTCAATAGAAAGGTGTGTTTTTTTTTGGATACCATGAATCAGATCATTGCTAAAAATATAAAAAGGCTGCGCGAGGAGCATAAGCTGAGCATGGAGGAGCTCGCGAGGCTGAGCGGTGTGAGCAAAAGCATGCTCGCACAGATCGAGCGGGGTGAGGGCAACCCCACCATATCCACCCTGTGGAAGATCTCAAACGGCATGGGCGTCCCCTTTGACGCGCTGACCGTCCGCCCCAAAAACCCCTATGAGATCGTGAAAACAGCCGAGCTTCAGCCCCTGCTTGAGGACGATGGAAGGGTGAAGAACTACGCCCTTTTCCCCGACGATGAGAACCGCCGCTTTGCCGTCTATTATCTGGAGCTGGATAAGGGCAGCTACTGGGCGTCTGAGCCGCACCTCAGAGGAACCACTGAGTTTATCACCCTGTTCGCGGGCAGTATTGAAATCTGTACAGGCGGCCAGCGGCTTGCAGTGGAAAAGGGTGAAAGTATCCGGTTTAAGGCCGATACCGCCCATTCCTACAGGAATACAGGGGATGAGACCGCCGTGCTGCACATGATTCTTTTTAATCCGTGATGGCAGCGCGGACTTTTGATAAAACAACGGAGGCAGAAAGATGGTTATCCGACAGGAGACAGAAAAGGATTATGATGAAGTTTATGCGGTTGTGAAGGCCGCCTTTGAGCGCGCGGAGCACAGCGACGGCAATGAGCAGGACCTGGTGGCTGCCCTGAGAAAGGGCGGAGCCTTTGTGCCAGAGCTCTCACTGGTCGCTCAAAAGGACGGCCGGATCGTGGGGCATATCCTGTTGACCAAAGGCTCTGTGGGCAGCCGGGATGTGCTTGTTCTGGCGCCGCTGTCTGTACTGCCGGAAAACCAGAGGCAGGGCATTGGCAGCGCGCTTATGGAGGCAGGCCGCAAGGCCGCAGAAGCCCTGGGCTATGACTATATCACCGTGCTGGGGAGCGAAGCTTACTATCCGCGGGCGGGCTACATTCCCGCGGAGCAGCTGGGAATCCAGGCGCCCTTTGAGGTGCCGCCCGAAAATTTTATGGCCCTGCGCCTGCGCGAAGACGCAGCCCCGGTGAACGGCGTGCTGCAGTACGCGGCGGAATTTGGCCTTTGAGCCAAAGCTTAAGGGACGGGCCGGGGGCTTTGCCTTTGTCCCGGAATATGTTAAAATGAACCGGAACAAATAAGTGAAAAGGAGAAAATGATTTATGCTTAAAACCCGTAAAACGGATCTTGCAGCAGGCCGGGAGGTCTGCGCAGAGTAACGCGGCAGAAAACCTCCCATAGGTTTGTATCATACAACTTTAAGGAGGAAAAAACATTGAATAAAATAATATTGAAGCAGATGGGAATGAACGACCGGATAATAAAGGCAGCAGGCGAATACAGCGGGCTTTACGCCGGGCGGGTGGTATCACAGTACAAGGACTCTTACAGGGTTATGACCGAAAGCGCCGCGCTGATGGCCGAGGTCTCCGGCAAGCTCCGGCATGAAGCGGAGGGGCCAGCGGATTTTCCCGCAGTGGGCGATTTTGTCATGCTGGACCGGGAGAGCGACGCGGGCGGCCATGCCATCATCCACCATGTGCTCCCGAGAAAAAGCGCCTTTATCCGCAAGGCGGCGGGCACAGCCCAGGCCGGGCAGGTGGTCGCCAGCAATATCGACACGGTCTTTATCTGTATGGCCATGAACAAGGATTTTAACTTAAGGCGGCTGGAGCGCTATCTGGCCATTGGCTGGGACAGCGGCGCAGCGCCGGTGGTGGTTCTGACCAAATCCGACCTGTGCAGCCATCCGGCAGAGTGCCTGGCGGAGGCGCAGTCTGTAGCCATCGGGGCAGACGTCATCATGACCACGATCCAGGGCGGCGGAGGCTTTGAGGCCGCCATGCCCTACATGCGGCCCGGGCAGACCGTGGCCTTTATCGGCTCATCCGGCGTGGGTAAGTCCACGCTCATCAACGGCCTGGCCGGCGAGGAAATGTTTGCGACAGGCGGTCTGAGAAACGATGACAAGGGCAGGCATACCACCACCCGGCGGGAGCTGATTAAACTGCCAGACGGCGCCATGGTCATCGACACACCGGGGATGCGTGAGCTGGGCGTGGAGAGCGCAGACCTGGACAGAGCTTTTGCCGACATCGAGGCCCTGGCAGAGGACTGCCGGTTCCGGGACTGCACCCATACCACTGAGCCGGGCTGCGCGGTACTCCGGGCAGTGGAAGACGGCGCGCTGGGCGCGGACCGGTTCGCGAGCTACCAGAAGCTGAAAAAGGAAGCAGGCTATGAAGGGCTGAATTCGAGGCAGATTGAGGCCAAGAAGCTTGAGCGGATGTTTGAAAGCGTGGGCGGTATGAAAAACGCCCGGCGTTTTATGAAGGAAAAAGACAAAAGAAGAAAGCGATAGCACGAAAAGCACAGGACCGGCGCAATTTTGCGCCGGTCTTTTTGTGTTTATGGACAAAAGCTTAACGAAAGATTTAGTGATGATGCGCTGAGGGCAAAAGACTTGCATTCAATGAAATACGTGCTACAATGGAGCTAAGAAAATGTTTACATCGGCAGGCCGATACCCCAGGGGCGGCATCAGGGCAGCTGGCTGCAGCTTTTGCAGGAGGGCAGCTCTGCCTCGAGATCCCTGGTGGTATGGGCCTTGGCCCAGGCGCAGATACTCTGGAGAATGGGCAGGACTGACCTGCCCTTATCGGTCAGGGCGTATTCAACCCTTGGGGGAATCTCATTATACTGGGTGCGGGCAATGAGGCCGTCGGCGATCAGGTCCTTCAGCATGGAAGCCAGGACCGTATCGGTAATGTTGTTCAGCTCTTTTTTCAGCTGTTTATAACGCATGGTATCGTCTGTTGACAGAACGCAGATAATGCGGGCTTTCCACTTGCCGCCAAAGGCATCCAGTCCGTGCTCAATGGGGCACATTCTTTCCTTTTCGAGTTTGTGCTGGTATTTCATAAGCGTCTCCTCCTGTTTGTTAAGGTTATTCTAACACAAATCCGGCCAGCAAAAAGAAGAATTTAAGATTTCCCCATTACTCATTAATTTATGAGTGGCTCATAAATTTGTGAACAACTTGTTTTGGAGGTAAATGGTGCTAAAATGAATTAAGAGAGCGATTGCATCAGGAAAAGGAGGGAGCAATGGACTTTCATTCTAAAGACGGGCTTGTTTTTATGGTACAGGCCGACCACCTGAGCGGCGAGTGCGTCGGGCAGGCCATCGACCGTCTCTACGGTTCGGGGGCCGCGAACGTGCAGGTGGTGCCGGCCATCACCAAGAAAAACCGGCCTTCCTATCTGTTTTTTATCGACTGTAAGCCGGATTCGGCGGACAGGGTGGAGCGGGCCATTGCCGGGGAGCTGACCAGCGGCGGCTGGCACCGCATCGACACCGTGCACCGCTATCAGTACAATGAGAAGCTGAAGCGCCCTGTGGAACTCTGTTTTCAGGGAGAGACGCTCCCCTTTACTGTGGAGGGCAAGAAATTTGAGAGCGGCAGTCTGCGGCCCGAGCACGACAGTGTTGTGGCGCTGCGGGAGGCGGTTTATGAAAAGTGGCATAAGCCCGTGACCTACGAAGCGGCTTATCATATGGCGGTTTCGGCATTGCTGGACAGTGAAAAAAGTGTATTTCAAATTTAAAGGAATTTTCAGGAGGTATTATCATGAATGATAACGCAAAATGCAGAGTGATCTCTGCGGTTGAGATGGCTTCGGTATCCAATATTTCAAATCTGACCAACGACAGGATTGAGGCCCTGGCCGGCGGTCACGGCATGGTCAACATGGCCATCCATACCGTTGCCAATGTGATTACAGACGAGCTGTTAAAAGGGGAAAAGCTCTCCATTGAGTTCGCGGACGCCAGGCGGCTGCCCATTGACGACATCATGGAAAAGGCCGTCAAGACCGCCAAGAAATCCGGCGCCGACGGGGCCAACGCGGCCTTGATCACAGCCTGCATCATGTACCTGGCAGGCTCTGCCGCCCAGGTAGGCATTCCGGCAGGCAACCGGAAGCTGGGAGCCACAGCCCGCATGCTGGCCGGTGTGGACCGCAGCGGCGTTGCGGCGATCCCGACCGCCAAGATGAACAATAAAATCTCCGCGTTCCCGGCGGTGCTGGCCATCAACAAGGCCATGCTGGAGGGAACCCTCTCCACGCTGGACGGGCGCAATGTGCCCATGAACGTTGGCGGCGGCCCGCTCTACGGCCACAGCGCCCTGGGCGAGGATTATGTCTGGCCTGAGCTGGCGGTCAACGGCGCGCGCATCGGCACCCAGGCCATGCTGGACGCTATGGCAGGGGCAGTGATGGTACCCCATCCCTTCACCGCTGCAGTGCTGGGCGCAGCGGCGATTCTTGAAATCATCCACCCCGACGCCGAGGTGCCAGAGGGCGAGGGCGTTTACGGGCGCATCAGCTCGGCCTATCTGGTGGGAAAATCCGCGGTGGCTACCGCAGGACTGCCGGAAGAGGTACACTTCAAGGTAACGGGCGAGGCATTGGATACTGCCAAACTGGTGGGCGATGTGGGCCTGATCCTCAAGGACATTGGCGCCCCGTCGGTCATTGGCATGATGGCCTTTGATGAAATCTTTTCCTGCTTCCAGGAGGGCATCGCGGGCTTTTCCGGCGGCCCGGTCAACGCCCCTCTGGGGCATGTGGGCGCCTACGCGGTCATTGGCATGAAAGCTCTGATCAAGAACAACGGCGACGGGGCCAAAACAGGGCAGGAAATCGTGGCCGAGCGCAGTGCCTGCTCCTTTGATCCGGAGGTGGCCCAGCTCAGCATTAACACCATCTGCCGCAAGGCCAATGAGCTGTGGCGCGGGCCGGTGACCAATATGCTCATCGACGCCACCGAGCCGGCAAGGGCCTGGGCCATCCACCGCCGGGCCGAGTACGCCTGCGAGCAGCTTGAAGCCGGCGTGGGTCTGGAGGCCATTGTCTCCAAATTTGACGATGACCGCATCGCCGAGGTCGAAAAGAACGCGGGTGTTCTGCTCTCCGGCATGGTGGGCGAACCGGTGAGCATCAAGGTGCGCCGGATTGAGCCTGCTGCCCGCAGAACCTCCAAGCTGGCCCAGAAATACTGGTCCTTTGACCCCTCGGTCGACATCACCGTGACCGTGGGCGACAACGTGGCCGAAATGGACGGCTTTGTCCATGATATTATCCCCAGGGTAGTGAAAGGAGAATGTCAGGATGTGGCCTGGGCCGTGCCTCTTGGCGCAGCGGTCATGGATGAGCTGGCCCTGTGCGCCTGCAGTATTCTGAATGTGACCGTGCCCGCGGCTGTGGCGGCTGCCATGAAGAAGCATGACCCCGCGGAGGCGGCGGATATTGTGGAAAAAGCCGCGCACCTGACCCGGGCCATCCCGGGCGGCAAGTTCGCAGCCCAGAAGGTTGCGGCGCTGGCCCTCAGTATTGTGGAATACCAGGCATAGCCTGTAAACAGCATCCCCTCTTCAGCAGTGTGACCGCCCGCGAATCCGAGGATTTTGGGATTCGCGGGCGTTGTCTGTCTGCGGCGGGGCGCTTTAAAGGAGAAAGGGTAAAATAAAATGACAAAAAAAGAGATGGAACGCATTTTAACCGAGGTGCGCTCCGGCGCCATGGACGTCGGGGACGCCCTGGAGCAGATGCAGGAAATGCCCTACAAAGATCTGGAATACGCCAAGGTGGACTATCACAGAGAGCTGAGAAACGGCTTTCCCGAGGTTATCTACAGCCCCGGGAAAAGCCTTGAGCAGATCCAGGGCATTGTGGCAGATATGCTGGAGCGCACAAAAGGCAATATCCTGGCCTCCCGGGCCGATGAGCAGGTCTATGCGGCCATCCGGGAGCTGACCGAAGACGCCGTCTATTACAAGGACGCCCGGTCGGTGGTGGTCAAACGCCAGGAATACCCGGTATCAGAGGACTATATCGCAGTGGTGACCGCAGGCACCTCGGACATCCCGGTGGCTGAGGAAGCAGCTGTGACCGCCATGGTCATGGGCAACGCGGTGCGGCGGCTGTATGATGTGGGCGTGGCCGGTATCCACCGGCTTTTAGACAACGTGGAGGTCATCAACCGGGCCCGGGTCATCATTGTGGTGGCGGGCATGGAGGGCGCACTGGCCTCAGTGGTCGGCGGTCTCACGGACAAGCCAGTGATCGCTGTGCCCACCAGCATCGGCTATGGGGCCAACTTTGGCGGCATCTCCGCCCTGCTGGGCATGCTGACCTCCTGCGCCAGCGGCATCGGCGTGGTCAACATCGACAACGGCTTTGGGGCTGCCTGTATGGCCTCGAAAATCAACCAGCTTTAGGAGGCATTCATGAAAATCGTGTATTTTGACTGCTTTGCGGGCATCAGCGGCGATATGACCCTCGGGGCCTTTCTGGACTGCGGCGTGAGGCCGGAGACCCTGCGGCAGGAGCTTGAAAAGCTTGGCCTGCCCGGCTTTCACCTTGAGATTGAAAAGACAAAAAAGCGGGGGATCACCGGCACCAGCTGCCGGGTAGCCGCCGACCGGGAGGAGCACTGCCATCGCCATTTTGCAGAGATTCAGGAGATGATTGAAAGCAGCAGCCTGGACGCGCCGGTCAAGGCCACAGCCCTGTCCATGTTTGGCCGGGTGGCAAAGGCGGAGGGAAAGGTACACGGCGTACCGCCCGAAAAGGTCCATTTCCATGAGGTGGGGGCCGTGGATTCCATTGTGGACATTGTGGGCGCGGCCATCTGCGCCCACGCGGTGGCAGCGGATAAAATCCTGACCTCTGCGGTGAACACAGGCCAGGGCTTTGTGGAATGCGCCCACGGCGTCCTGCCAGTGCCGGCGCCAGCCACCGCCGAGATTCTGGCAGGCTCAGGCTTTAAGGTTTACGCCCGCTGCGCCGGGGGCGAGGCCGTGACACCGACCGGCGCGGCCATTCTGGCAGAGCTTGCCAGCCCCGCAGATGGTTTTCCCGCCATGCGTATCCACCGGGTGGGCTATGGCTTTGGCGAGCGTGAGTTTGAAGTGCTTAACGCCCTGCGCGTCTTTATCGGCGGGGACGACGCTTGATCGCCCCGCGCCTGAGCCGTCCAGCAACGATCTTTAAAAACCTGACAGACATTGTCAGGTTTTTTTGGCATGTGGGTGAGCTGCTCTCAGTATTGTGGAATATCAGGCATAGCAGGCCGAGACGGCAGCCCCGGCAGACCGCGGGCCTCTGTGGAAAGTAAAAGAATCCTTCGCTTAAAGGCAGGGCACAATGCCCTGTCGTGCCGCCAGAATGGAACCAATGGTGCGGTCACTGCAGAGTGCGAAGACTCAAAGGCTAAGTCTCCGTTGCAGAATTAAGAAAATCCTGTTATACTAAAGAAAAAGAGGGGGGAACCGCATGGAAGAGGAATACAGCGCGCTGCCGATCACCAATGATTTTATGTTCACAAGGGTTATGCAGGATCCGGAGATATGCAAGGGATTTTTGCAGGAGGTGCTGCCCGACATCCGTATCCGGGAGCTGCACTATCTGGAGCCCCAGAAAACACTGGAGGGCAATGTGGACGCTCACGGCGTGCGCCTGGACGTGTATGTGGAGGACAATGACAAAGTCTACGACATTGAGATGCAGACCGTACCTCAGGGTGATCTTGGCCGCCGGGCGCGGTACTATCAGGGCCATGTCGATATGGACCTGTTAAAGAAGGGAGAGAAATACGATGAGCTCAGGGACAGCTACATCATCTTTATCTGCACCTTCGACCCTTTCGGATTTGAAGAGTATGTCTACACCTTCGAGAACCAGTGTGACGAAGTCAAAGACCTGAAGCTTGAGGACGGCACCTGGAAGCTGTTCCTGAACACCAAAGGCAGAAAAGGCCGAAACCGTCCAAACCTGAAGATTGTACTGGACTATTTTGACAACAAGCCCGTAAAGGAACCCACCGAGCTGGTAAAAAAAATGGAAAACGCGGTAGAAATAGCGAATAAAGACAAGGGATGGAGGCGAGAAGTCATGAACTTGGAAATGAAACTGTACGACCGGGAGAGAATTGGTATGCAAAAAGGCATACAAAAAGGCATGCAAAAAGGCGAGAAAAAAAAGGCCCGGGAAGTGGCTGTAAATCTGCTGAAACAAAACCTGCCGGTCAACCTTATCGCCAATGCCACTGGCTTGAGCGAAACGGAAATCGAAGAGCTGAAGCAAGAACTTTAAGGGCTCTTTCTGAGAGCATTGCGCATAATTGTGCCGTGCTTTCGGGTTTGCCCTGCGGCTTATGGAGTAAACCTTGCCGGTATGCCAAAAACCTGACAGACATTGTCAGGTTTTTTTGGTATAATGGTACAAAGAGCCAAAAGGAAACAGAGGGAGGAAATCAATGAGTGAAGCGTATCTTAATCTGACAGCCGAAAACCTGGACAGCCAGCATGTTTGCTGTGCCATAGCCGACAAAAAGCACCAGTGCGGTGTGGCGGCGAAAAAGAAATGGCTGCGGGAACGGCTGGCAGAGGGCCATGTTTTCAGGAAGCTGGATGACCGGGGGAAGGTCTTTATCGAGTACGCGCCCCTCGAGACGGCCTGGACGCCGGTGCTGGGGGACAACTACCTGTATATCTACTGCCTGTGGGTGGCCGGGTCTTTTAAGGGAAAGGGCCACGGGGCCGCGCTGCTGGACTACTGCATCGAGGACGCAAAAGCGCGCGGGAAATCCGGCGTGTGCGTGCTGAGCGCCAGAAAGAAAAAGCCCTTTATGGCAGATAAGAAGTTTTTTATGAAATATGGCTTCGAAACTGTTGACACCACAGACGATGGTTACGAGCTTCTGGCACTGTCTTTTGATGGGCGCCTGCCCCGCTTTGCCCAGAATGTCAAAAAACAGGTCATCCCGGGCAAGGAACTGACCATTTATTACGGCATGCAGTGCCCCTTTATTCCAAACTGCATCGAGCAGGTAAAGGGCTACTGCGAGGCGAACAGCGTCCCTCTGGAGCTGGTGGCGGTGGACAGCCTGGAGGCCGCAAAGGCACTGCCCTGCGTGTTTAACAACTGGGCCGTTTTTAAGGATGGCCGGTTTGAGACCGTTCACCTGTTAAACGAGGGCCAGCTGAAAAAGCTGCTGGCCAAATAAGCAGGAGGAAAGGAGACAGAGATGGCAAAAGCAAAGCTGAAAATTAGTTTACCCTGCAGCGTCTCCGCCCTGTGGCGGGTCGTGACCGACAATGAAAACAGCGGCTGGCGCAGCGACCTGAGCCGGATCGAGGTTCTGGATGAAAGGCGGTTTGTGGAGTACACCACAAAGGGCTACCCCACACACTTTACCGTCACCGCTTTCGAGCCTTGTAAACACTACGCCTTCGATATGGAAAACGGCAATATGAAGGGCCGGTGGGAGGGCCTTTTCAGCGAGGAGAACGGCCAGGCAGTCCTGGTCTTCACCGAGGAGGCCGCGCCCAAAAAATTTTTCATGCGCGCCTTTATCGGCCCCTACCTGAAAAAGCAGCAGGCCCGGTACGCGGCCGACCTGGAAAAAGAGCTGATGAAAGAAAAATGAAAGAAAAAACAGCGCGCGGACAGGATCTTCCGCGCGCTGTTTTTTCAGATATTCGAATTTTTTATCCGCCGGAACAGAGAAAATGACCGGCAGGAAAGCACCCCGCATAAATAAATCGAGACAAAACAAACCAAATGTGATATAATATCCCTAATGAAAAAACAGCATTAAAGTGCTAAAGATACCAAAATAAATAGTGGTTTCCGGGACACATGTCAATCAACCGGCACACAGACGCTCAATGGGCGCTGTGTGCCGGTTTTTTTATTGGCCTGCGGCGCCCGGGAGCCCCGGGAGGAAGAACATGCTTATATCCAAAGCGCAGATTATGGTGAGAGGAGAGACCGACGGCGGCGAGGGCTGTGAAGCCGGGCAGATCCTGAAGATTGTTTATGAGGGGATGCCGGACTGCCCGCAGTGCAGTGCGCCCATGAGTGTGCGCGACCACTTCTGGCGCGTGCTTATCGGCATGGACGGCGTCCGGAGGAAAATGCGGCCGCGCCGCCTGGTCTGCACCAGCGAGACCTGCGCGCTGCACACACGCCCGCAGCGCAATCTGCCCCAGGGCGTTGTGCCCAGACGCCAGTACAGCGCCGAGGTACACCAGGCCATTGCCGAGGGCCGCAGCGATGTGCCCTGCGCCGACAACACCATTCACCGCATTTACAGATGGCTCCTCGGCCTGGCTGTTTTTGCGCTGTCCTGCGGGCTTTTTATGTCGGATTGTGAAAACGTTAACGAACTGGCTGTCAGGACGGAGAGTCCCCTGGAACGTCTGAGAGATATAGCAGGAGGCGGTAAAAATTGGCTTGCCCGAGTGGTGGGAAGGGCCGCCGGCCGGGGCGGGGGTTTGCACTGGGTTTAGGATGTGATTGACATAGGAATAGGGTAAACTCACGGTATCATCTCAAAAAGATGAAATTTCTGATGCTTGAGGAGGTACAATGATGAAAACCCAAAACAAAGGTCCGGAGACATCCCGCGGCCTTGTTCATTGTGCAGAAAATTCAAAAACGGACAAAATGATTGAAGTCACCCTGTGGGAAAACCGCCCTGTGGTGGAGAGCCGGCAGGTGGCCAGGGACTTTGAGCGGGCCCACAAGAGCGTGCTGAGGCGTATCACCCTGCTGAGGCGGGAGACATCGGCACAAAATTGCGCCGATCTTTTTATGAGCTCCACTTATGTTGACCAGTACGGAAGAACACAGAAGGAATACCTCATCACCCGGGACGGCTTCGCCCTGCTGGTCATGGGCTTTACCGGCGCCCAGGCCCTTTCCTGGAAGCTCCGGTACATCCAGGCCTTTAACGCCATGGAGGAACAGCTCCGCCGGCAGGCGCTTTCCATGCCCCAGGATAAGGCCCTGCTGGCCGCCGCGGTGCTGGAGGCAGAGAAGGTCATCGCCGGACTGCAGGCAGAGGCCGACTACGCGAAGCGCGTCCTCGACAGCCAGGCGCTCATCCCCATCACCGGCATCGCCAAGGATTACGGCATGACCGCGGATTTTATGAACCGCCTGCTCCACAGTCTGGGCGTCCAGTTTAAAAAGGGGAAGCGCTGGTATTTGTACGAGGCCTGGCAGGACGCAGGCTACGCGGCCACCAACACCGACACCATCCGCAAAAAAGACGGCAGCGTCAAGGTGGTGGAGAGCCTGCAGTGGACCCAGAAGGGCAAACGCTTTATCCGCGGCCTGCTGGCCGAAAACAACATCTACCCTGTACTGGAGCGTGGCAGCCATGAACTTTGTGACTGAGTTTCTGAGCTTTATGGCCTGGCTCATGGCCCGGCCGCGCAGGTCCTTAGAGGTTCTGGGCCTCTGGGTGTACCTTTTTATAAAAAACAACGCCGCCGCCGTCCAGGACGAGGACGGCAGCTGGTACTGGCCCGTGTGGTTCGAGGTGGACAGCAATGCGCTGCGCGCCTTCATGGACGGAATCTCCTCGAAACGCCTCTGGGAACTCCGGCAGGAGCTTATCGGGTATTCCCGGCTGGAATACCAGAAGGCTTCCGGCGGTAACCCCGCCCGGTACGCTCTGATTCCCTTCGACACCGGGCTGCGGCAGGTTCGCCTGAGTTCCTCAGCCCATTCCGGCAGCGGTTTCTTCTGGAATCCCGCCGCGGAATGCAGTGGAAACCCGGCGGGATTCCACCCGGAACGTTCTCCGGAACAAAACCGGTTTTCTTCTGATTCAGATATAAATAATAAATATATAAATACAAAGAGTATTCCAGGGTATGCGGACACCAACCCCAACGGCTTCAACATTCCGCCAAAACTCACTGAGGAGGAAGAGCGCCAGCTTGAGGCAGCGTACCCCGACCCGGTCGAGCGCTTCTGGGCAGGCATGGCCCTCCGGGATAAAAAGGCAGAGGAGGAGAAAACATGGGAATTTTAAAGGACCACTACACCGATCTCTACGGCGAGAGCTTTTACGAAGCGCCGGGCTACACCGTCTATGAATGCATGGCCGAGGGCACCCTGCGCTGCACCATAAGAGCCCACACCCTGGAGGAGGCCGAGAACCGGTTTGCCGAAGTCCTCGATGAGGCGGAGGACAATCACCCCGGCCTTACCCTGCGCCAGCAGTGGGTGGCGGAAACGTGACCGCCGATGCCTTTGCCCGCTGGCTGCGGGAGAGCCGCAGCGCCAGAGGACTGACCCAGCAGGCCCTGGCCGAGGCGGCAGGCCTCAGCCATAAGACCGTTTTCCGGGCAGAGCAGGGCGAGGCCGTGAGCGCCTACAGCCGGGAACAGCTGACCGCCTGCCTGGGTAGCCCGCCCCCGGAAACCGCTGACCAAATGGGCCAGAGTGGACACTTTATACTGTCCATATACCGGGAGCTGCTGTGATGGTAAACTTAAACCAGAAAAACGAAAGGAGGAACACCCCATGGCCTATGAACGCATCAAAACCAAGCACGAGCTCAAGATGAACCTGAACTACGGCGAGATCGGCGGGAAAATCAAGAAAAAATTAAAAACCATCGGCGGTCTCAATCTCGACGAGACCATCGCCACCAGCGAAGCTGTCATCAAAACCGCCAAGGCCCTTGGCACCCTCATGGAGCCCATTGTCCAAGACATCACAAATGTCATGTACTACGATAATGTGGAAACTGCCTGAGGCAGAGCAGAGCGATCAACCCCATAAAAGAAAGGAGGAAACACCATGGAAACCGTCAACACCAAAACACTGGATCTGGAATTTTTGATGGAGAACGGCGACACCGATACCATCAGCCTGCCCGACTATCTGCCCGACGTCACGAAGGAGCAGATTCAGGCCGCGGCCGATGTTGTCATTGCCCAGAACATCTTTAAGCCCGATGGCTTTGCCTACCAGAAGCTTAAAAGCTATGAATTCATTGATAAAACCGTCCGGAAGGAAGAACTGGAAGTTTAAGATAAAGGGAGCGCAGGCTCCCTTTCAGACCGGCAAAAAGGGTCGTA
>CAUEUD010000004.1 GCA_959020865.1 Eubacterium limosum
GATCAGAAGTAAAAAACTTGAAGAAATTAATCTGAGAAAAGGCAAAGATGGCTACCGTGTGGTTGTTGGGATGGCAACCTGTGGGATCGCCGCCGGCGCCAGACCTGTTATGGTCAAATTAATGGAAGAAGTGGAAACACAGGGCTTAAAGGACGTTACCGTTGCCCAGACTGGCTGTATTGGTGTTTGCCGTCTTGAACCCATTGTCGAAGTTTACAATCCGGAAGGTGAAAAGGTTACCTATGTCAAAATGACACCGGAAAAAGTGCAGCGCATTGTGGACGAACATTTGAAAAACGGCAAAGTAGTGGAAGAATACACCATGACCATCGTTGACGGAAAAGTCATCGAACCCGTCAAACAGGCATAAGGAGGAAGGTAAATGGCTTTTAAACGCTCGCAGATTCTGCTTTGTGGTGGGACTGGCTGTACATCTTCCGGCTCCCAGACACTGGTAAAAGAATTCAAAAAAGAACTGATCAAACATGAATTAATGGACGAAGTTGAACTTGTCATAACAGGTTGTTTTGGCCTGTGCGAACTTGGTCCGGTCGTAATCGTATATCCTGAAGGCACTTTCTACAGCCGTGTCGAACCAAGTGACATTCCGGAACTGGTTGAAGAACACCTGGTAAAAGGCCGTCCGCTGGAAAGACTGATCTACTCCGAAAAGAAAGAGGGCGAACATCCGCTTTCAATCAACGAACTCGGTTTTTATAAAAAACAGAAACGTATCGCGCTTGCCAACTGCGGCGTTATCGACCCTGAAGATATTGAAGAATACATTGCTTTTGACGGCTACATGGCCCTTGAAAAGGTACTGTTCAAAATGACTCCTCAGGAAGTAATCGACGAAGTCAAGGCTTCCGGACTCCGCGGCCGTGGGGGCGGCGGTTTCCCAACCGGTTTAAAATGGCAGTTTGCTTACAACGCCGATTCACCGGACGGCGTTAAATTCGTCGCCTGTAACGCCGATGAAGGGGACCCGGGCGCATTTATGGACCGTTCCGTTCTGGAAGGCGACCCGCACCGTCTTATTGAAGCCATGGCCATTGCCGCTTACGCCATCGGCGCACAGAAAGGCTATGTCTATGTCCGTGCCGAATACCCCATCGCGGTCAAGCGTCTCCAGATTGCCATCGACCAGGCAAAAGACTACGGTCTGTTAGGGGAAAATGTCTTTGACACAGACTTCAGTTTTGACCTGGAAATCCGCCTGGGCGCCGGCGCTTTTGTCTGCGGCGAAGAAACCGCACTCATGAACTCGGTCGAAGGTAAACGTGGCGAACCCAGACCAAGACCGCCGTTCCCGGCCAACAAGGGTCTTTTTGAACGCCCGACCGTTCTGAACAACGTTGAAACCTATGCGAATATTCCGACGATTATTTTAGAAGGCGCAGAATCCTTTGCTTCCGTTGGTACCGAAAAATCCAAGGGAACCAAGGTATTTGCCCTTGGCGGTAAGATCAACAACACCGGTCTTCTTGAAATCCCCATGGGGACAACCCTCAGAGAAGTTATCTATGAAATCGGCGGCGGTATCCCGAACGGCAAGGCCTTTAAGGCAGCCCAGACAGGCGGCCCCTCCGGCGGATGTATCCCAAGCTCCGAGCTGGATATTCCCATCGACTATGATAACCTCATCAGCATCGGCGCCATGATGGGCTCCGGTGGTCTCATTGTTATGGATGAAGACAACTGTATGGTTGACGTTGCCCGTTTCTTCCTCGATTTTACCCAGGATGAATCCTGCGGCAAATGCCCGCCGTGCCGTATCGGTACCAAGCGTATGCTTGAAATCCTCGAACGTATCTGCGACGGTAAAGGTGAAGAAGGCGATATCGAACGTCTTGAAGAGCTGGCAGAAGGCATCAAGGCTTCCGCGCTCTGCGGCCTGGGCCAGACAGCCCCGAACCCGGTATTATCCACCATCAAATACTTCAGAGATGAATATGAAGCCCACATCTACGAAAAGAGATGTCCGGCCGGCGTCTGCCGTAACCTGCTGAACTATGTCATCGATGAAGAAAAATGTAAAGGCTGCGGTATCTGCGCCAAGAAGTGTCCGGGCGACGCGATCACCGGCGAAAAGAAAAAACCGCATGTTATCGACGCGGCCAAGTGCGTGAAATGCGGCGCTTGTATTGAAGCCTGCCCGTTTAACGCCATTACAAAAGCCTGATCGGAGGATAAACGACAATGAGCGATGTAACATTTAAAATAAACAACATGGAAATCACCGTTCCCGAGGGGATTACGGTCTTAGAGGCAGCCAGAAGACACAACATTGATATTCCGACACTGTGTAATTTAAAGGACGTCAATGAAATCGGCGCCTGCCGTATGTGCATGGTAGAGGTAGCCGGCGCGAAAGCGCTCCAGGCCGCCTGTGTTTATCCGGTAGCGCCTGGTATTGAGGTGTTTACCAACACACCGAGAGCCAGAAAGGCAAGACGCGTTAACCTGGAACTGATTTTATCCAACCACCACCGTGAATGTACCACCTGTATCCGCAGCGAAAACTGCGAATTACAGAGCCTGGCAAAAGATCTGGGCATCAGTGACATTCCCTTTGAAGGCGAAAAATCCGGCCACCATATTGATGATTTGTCACCGTCCATCGTGCGTGACGAGTCCAAATGCGTGCTGTGCAAGCGCTGTCTGGCCATCTGTAATAAGGTACAGAAAATCGGTGTTCTGGGCGCTGTAGGCCGCGGTTTTACCTCCCAGGTACAGCCGGTATTCAATAAATCCATTGCGGAAGTCGGCTGCATCAACTGCGGACAGTGTATTGTCAACTGCCCGGTTGGCGCTCTGAAGGAAAAAAGCGACATCCACCGTGTATGGGACGCTCTGGGCGATCCGACCAAAACCGTTGTGGTTCAGTCCGCACCGGCGGTAAGAGCCGCACTCGGCGAAGAATTCGGTCTTCCAATGGGTACCAATGTTACCGGTAAACTGGCAGCAGCCCTGAGAAGATTAAATTTTGACGGCGTTTTCGACACCGATTTCGGCGCTGACGTCACCATCATGGAAGAGGGCACCGAGCTGATCAACCGCGTGAAAAACGGCGGCGTTCTGCCAATGATCACCTCCTGCTCACCAGGATGGATTAAGATGATCGAAACCTACTATCCGGAAATGATCCCGCATCTCTCCAGCTGTAAATCACCTCAGAATATGACGGGCGCGCTCCTGAAGAGCCACTATGCCGAAATGAACGGCATTGATCCTAAGGATCTGGTCGTTGTCTCCGTCATGCCGTGTACCGCGAAAAAATACGAGGTACAGCGTGACGAGCTGAGCGTGGACGGCAATCAGGATGTGGATATCTCCATCACCACCCGCGAGCTGGCCAGAATGATCAAGGAAGCCCGTCTGGATTTCCCGGCACTGCCCGACGAAGAATTTGACCCGTATTACGGCGATTATTCCGGCGCTGCTGTTATCTTTGGCGCTACCGGCGGCGTTATGGAAGCTGCGGTCCGTACAGTGGCCGACGTCTTAAACGACAAGGATATTCAGAAAATTGACTACGAAGCCGTTCGCGGCGTCGATGGTCTCAAGACCGCAGAAGTGGAAGTAACCCCTGATCTGACTGTGAAGGTAGCGGTTGCCAGCGGCGGCTCCAACATCCGCAAGGTGATGGAAGGCATTAAGAACGGTGAATTCAAGGATTATCATTTCATCGAACTCATGGCCTGCCCGGGCGGCTGTGTCAACGGCGGCGGACAGCCCATTATCTCCGCAAAACGGAAAATGGAAGTGGACATCCGTGCCGAGAGAGCAAAAGCCCTTTACAGTGAGGACGCCAGTAAGAAATACCGGAAATCGCACCAGAACCCGTCTGTCATCCGGATTTATGACGAATTCCTTGGTGAACCGGGCGGACACAAGGCGCACGAGCTGCTCCATACCACCTACTCGCAGAAAGCTAAAGTCTGACTGCGTCACTGACACAGGTCCCCCATTAATTTAAGATAAATAGATACAATCCTGCCGGGCGGCAACATCCGGCAGGTTGTATCTTTTTTTGTTTTTAAAGGGTATCGCCGCGATACCCTTTGTTTTTTGCTTTGAAGTGCCGTTTGTTTGTGATAGAATAAGGCCATACTACATTAGAAAAGAGAGTGAGCATGATAAATAAGGAACCAGAGCTGGTTATTTTTGATATGGATGGCCTCATGTTCGACACTGAGCGGCTGAGCCACGAGGCATGGACCCGGACAGGGGAAGAAAATGGCTTTCGCTATACCATGGACATTACAAGGAAGAAGCTGGGGCTGGGTAAAAAAGGCGTGCGCGCGCTTTTTGTCCAGTATTTTGGAGCCGACGCGCCCATTGAGCGGTGGCACCACCGTTCCCATGAGATCAAGCGGCAGCTTGTCAACGAGCATGGCGCAGGGATCATTAAGCCGGGGTTGGTCAGCCTGTTAAAATATTTGGATGCGCAGGGGACTAAAACCGCCATCGCGTCCTCCAGCGACCGGGAGATGATCGACCACTATCTCAAGATCACCGGGCTTCCCCACCATTTTGACCACATCACCTCCGGCGAGGAGGTCGAAAAGAGCAAGCCGAACCCGGAAATATTTTTAAAGACCTGCGCAGCCCTGGGTGCAGCTCCGGAGGCGTCCCTGGTGCTGGAGGACGCCTATTCCGGGTTTGAGGCGGCCCGGTCCGGCGGTATCCCGGTGTTTTTTGTGGAGGACCTGCGGGAGCCGGACCGCCATATTTACGAGGGGGCCGACGGCGTTTTTAAGAATCTGGCAGAAGTGCAGCATTTCCTTGAAAACAGGGAGGCAGCTGAGTATAATAAAAGTAAACATCTGTAAAAGCAGAGAGGAGAGGAAAAATGTTTGAGCGAAAAAAACATCATCTGAGCCAGAGCGTCACAGCCCTGCTATTGGCCCTGCTGCTTGTTGTCGGCGCGATGCCGGTAACACCGGTCTTTGCCCAGGTGGCAGAAGGCACTGAGGCGGCTCAGGATGGGACAGAAGTCCTGGAAGAAAACACAGCGGCTGCCGCGGCGGGCGCAGAAGCGGTCATTCCAGCGGAGGAAAACGCGCCGAAAAACCTGACCGTTCTTCACACCAATGACATGCACGGCGCGCTGGTCAGCAGCGGTACCAGCACCATCGGAGCGGATGAGACCGCCGGTATCCGGGCAGCCACCGAGAAAACCGAAAACACCCTGCTGGTGGACGCCGGGGACGCGACCCAGGGCGGCACCCTGGCGGCTCTGAGCCAGGGCGCGGATGTCATTACCCTGATGAACGCGGCAAAATACGACGCAATGGCTCTTGGCAACCATGAATTTGATTACGGACAGGACGTTCTGTTTGAAAATGTGAGAAACGCGGATTTTCCTGTGCTGTCCGCCAATACGGTTTATAAGGATACCGGCCGGCCTATCCTGGAGGGCGTCCCCTACGCGGGCGGCACCCAGACCAACAACGGCCAGTATACCATCGTTGAACGAAATGGCGTAAAGATTGGGATTTTTGGCGTCACCACGCCCGAAACCGCCACCAAGACCAACCCAAAAGGCATTGAGGGCATTGCCTTTAATCCGGTAGAACCTGTGGCCCGGGAGATGATCGCGACCTTAAAAGCCCAGGGCGCAGAGGTTATTATCTGTCTGGCCCATCTGGGCGTGGACCCGTCCACCAGCAAAGAGAACAGCAGCGTCGGCCTGGCCGAAGCCCTCGGCGCGGACAGCGGACTGGATATGATCATCGACGGCCACAGCCACACTGTCTATTCAAAAGTAGAGCCTCAAAGCGGTATTTTGATTGAGCAGACCGGCAGCAGTTCCAAAAATATCGGGAAGATCAGCGTGACCATGGACAATGGCGTCAATACCGTGGCTGGTAAGCTCATCGACGCAGAGGCCGCTTTCAAGGCCTACAGTCCAGATCCGGCAGTGACCGCTCTGGCAGACCAGCTGGTGGCCGCCAACGAGGAAAAGCTGAAGCCTGTCATCGGCAATACCCAGACCGCTCTGTGGGGCGGCTCTATCGGCGATACTGAGATTGCTCGAATCGGTGAGATCAATCTGGGAAACCTCATCGCAGATGCAATGACTGAGGAGGCAAAGGAGCTGCTGGCAAGCGACGCCTACAAGGACAGCCCCTACAAAAACCTACCCATCGTGGCTCTGGAAAACGGCGGCGGTGTGCGTGCCACCATCAAGCGTGGTGACATAACCGTGGGCGACAGCATCAACGTGCTGCCCTTTGGCAATACCCTGGCCTTTAAGGAGGTCACCCCGGCCATTCTGTACGAAGCCCTGGAAAACGGGGTGAGCAAGGTGGTTTCCCAGGACCCGGAAACCGGGCTGATTACCGGGCAGGGCGGCTGCTTCCCACAGATCAGCGGTATGTCCTTTACCTATGACCCTGCTCAGCCAGCCCGAGATACCGAAAAAAATATTGCAGGCAGCCGGGTGAAAGCCATCTACCTGGACGGCAGCAGCGAGCCGCTGAAACGGGAGGATACCAGCACGAAGATTGTCCTCTGCTCCAATGATTACGAGATCGCCGGCGGCGACGGCTATGACATGCTGGTGGGTCTGCCCAGCGTGGGTGAGGGCGGAAGCCTGGAGGAAGTCTTCCGCGACCACCTGACCAGGCTGACTGCAGCGGGCGGCGGCAGTTTTCTTGTGCCCGCCTCCCAGGGAAGAATCCAGACGGCAGGCGCCTACGTGCCCAAGCCCTACGCGGCTTCGATTAAAGTGTCAGGCCCCGATGAAATGGGCAGCCTGGCCGGGAAAACCGTCGAGTATCAGGTCGACGGCGGCGCTGTTCAGACCGGCGTTCTGGACGAAAACGGCGCGCTGAGCTTTGACCTTCTTCCAGACGGCCCCCACGGCATCCGAATCGGGGACGCGGACGATGTGCTGGTCAATAATTACAGCGGCGATATCGCTGTGACCGCGGCAGTGAAGGATAAGCTGACCATCAACGAGACCCCGCAGCCACAGCCGCAGCCTGAGCCAGAGCCTGTAAAGCCCGAAGCCCAGAACGAACCAGCGGCAGCCAACCCGCATACCGGGATGACGGCCAGTGCCCGGCAGGCCGGCAGCGCGGCTGTGGGCCTGGTGGTTTTGATCACTGCGGTGGCAGCAGGCGCGTGGCGTCAGCGGAAACAAAAAATCGGCTGATGCCATGAGCCGGAAACCAACCCGTATCGCGGCGATACGGGTTGGCGTTTCTGGGAAGTAACAAAACGTTACGTCCCGGCTTGTATAAAACTTGACACTTAAAAAAAACTGTGCTATCTTATTAAACAGAGTGAGCAGAAAAAGCTTCACGAAGGGGTACACCACCGCGGGTGTAGAACTTCGTGAAGCTTTTTTTGCTTTTTTAATTTAAGGAGGAAAAGGATGATCACAGTGAATGGCAAAGCCTGTCCCTGCTCAGACGGCCTGCGTTTATCCGCTTTTTTAGATCAGGCGGGCTACGAACACAGCCGGGTGGCCGTGGAGCTGAACGGTGAAATCGTGCCAAAGGCTGGCTATGACACCAGAGAGCTCAGAGACGGCGACCGGATGGAGATCGTCTGCTTTGTGGGCGGTGGCTGAGATGCGGATAAGAGTGAATGGAAAAGACTATGAGACACAGGCGGAGAGCCTGCACGCGCTCTGCAGAGAGCTGGGGCTTGAGCGTGAAGACCGTGTGGTGATTCTGGACGGCTACCAGAGCGATGAAGACCTGCCCTTGCACAGCGAGGCTGTAGTGGCGGTCATAGAGAAGGGAACGCTGCCGCCAGAGGACTGTCTGGAGGAGCTGCTCTGTGCCCGCCATACGCCCGGCGTGCATGAAAAGGTTAAGAAGGCCCGGGTGGCGGTGGCCGGCCTTGGCGGGCTCGGCTCAAACATTGCCCTGAGCCTGGCGCGCACCGGTGTGGGCACCCTGCATCTGGTAGATTTTGACGTGGTGGAGCCAAGCAACCTGAACCGGCAGCAGTACCGGATCAGCCATCTGGGACTGGCCAAGGCCGAGGCTTTGAAACAGGAAATCGCTGAGGTCAACCCCTTTGTGCGGGTGGAGGCCGAGACGCTGCGGGTAACCGAGGAGAACGCCCCGGCGCTTTTTAAAGAGGACCCCATTGTCTGCGAGGCCTTTGACAATCCCGAGACCAAGGCAATGCTTGTGAACACTTTACTTACCCAGTGCCCTGAAAAGACCCTTGTGGCCGCGTCGGGCATGGCAGGCTATGGAAGCGCCAACCGCATAAAAACCCGCCGTATCATGGAAAATTTTTACCTCTGCGGCGATGAGGAAACAGAAGCCCGGGCAGGCTGCGGGCTCATGGCCCCGAGGGTCGCCATCTGTGCCGGGCATCAGGCCAATGCTGTGCTGCGGGCAATCTTGGGAAAGAAAGACGTGGAAGGTTGAAGGTGGAAAGTGGAAAGTTCAGGTACAAATCTGTCTCTGGCAGATTTGAGGCTGTCAAAAAAGTGGCGCAGGCCAAGACTGCGTCTTTTATCCAGATAAGCAAAAAGGTCCAGGCGCTGTGGATAACGGCCAGGAATCGTGCCGCACGACCTGCACAGCCAGACACTGGTGAGATCAAGCACTCGCTTTAGTGAAGAAGATATCCTTGTAAGGGCAGTGCCCGCAGGACGCTTTTTTCTTCCTTAGGTAAAAGGCTTCGTCTCTCAAGTTTTTTGACACTCTGCAATCTGCCTCTGGCAGATTTGATTGGATACGGCCTGCGGCCGTACTTTTAACCGCTTTTGCGCCAGCAAAAGCGCTCCTTAACCTTCCACCTTCAACTTTCCACCTTCCACCTGTTAAGCTTTTTATCAAAACAACAAAACAAAAGGAGACACCAACATGGAAAATAAAGATCAACTGATCATCGGCGGACACGCCTTTACATCCCGTTTTATTCTGGGCTCAGGAAAATACTCGCTGGAGCTTGTGAGCGCCGCGGTGGAAAAAGCCGGAGCGGAGATCATCACCCTGGCGCTGCGCCGTGCCAATACAGGGGGAACGGATAATATCCTCGATTATATTCCAGAGGGCGTGACCCTGCTGCCAAACACTTCTGGGGCCAGAAACGCCGAGGAGGCAGTGCGGATCGCCCGGCTGGCCCGAGAGATGGGCTGCGGTGATTTTGTGAAGATTGAAGTCATTCATGACACCCGGTATCTGCTGCCCGACAATTATGAAACCGTCCGGGCGACCGAGATTCTGGCCAGGGAAGGCTTTGTGGTCATGCCCTACATGTACCCGGACCTCAACGCAGCCCGGGACATGCAGAACGCCGGAGCCGCGGCTGTCATGCCGCTGGGCGCGCCCATCGGCTCCAATAAGGGCATCTGTACCCGTGAGTTCATTCAGATTCTCATCGACGAAATCGACCTGCCTGTCATCGTGGACGCGGGTATCGGCAAGCCCTCACAGGCCTGTGAAGCCATGGAAATGGGCGCAGCCGCAGTCATGGCCAACACCGCCATCGCCACTGCGGGCGATATTCCCGTTATGGCAGAGGCCTTTAAAAAGGCCATCGAAGCCGGCCGGGCCGCTTACCTCTCCGGCATGGGGCGGGTATTGGAAACCGGCAGCGCCGCCTCATCACCCCTGACCGGGTTTTTGCAGGAATAGGAGGGCGAGATGAAAGAACGAATCGACCATATGACCTACCTCCCCGGCATGGAGGACATTGGTTCTGAGCTCATGGATCAGGTGCTGGCCGCGGCGGATGCCTTTGATTATGAAGCCTTTACCGGAGCAGACGTACGCCGGGCGCTGGATAAGGCTGCGCTGAAACCCGAGGATTTTGCGGCCCTGCTGTCACCGGCGGCCATGCCTTATTTGGAGGAGATGGCAAAGCGCGCGCAGCTTGAGACCCGCAGGCATTTCGGCAATTCCATCAACCTGTTTACACCGCTGTACATTGCGAACTATTGTGAGAATTACTGCATTTACTGCGGCTTTAACTGCCGCAATAAAATCCACCGCGCGCGGCTGAATGCGGAGGAAATTGAGCGGGAGATGCAGACCATCGCAGCCACCGGCCTGGAGGAAATCCTGCTGCTGACCGGTGAGAGCCCGAAGATGTCCAATGTGGAGTACATTGGTGAGGCCTGCAAAATCGCCCGGAAGTATTTTAAGGTGGTGGGCTTGGAGGTCTATCCGATGAATACCGGGGATTACACCTATCTGCACGACTGCGGGGCGGATTTCGTCACCGTCTTTCAGGAAACCTATAACAGCGATAAATACGAGACCCTGCACCTGGCAGGCCACAAGCGGATTTTCCCTTACCGCTTCAACACTCAGGAGCGGGCCATCCGCGGCGGTATCCGCGGCGTGGGCTTCGCCGCGCTTCTGGGCCTTGACGACTTCCGCAGAGACGCCTTTGCCACTGGTATGCACGCCTACCTGCTTCAGCGCAAATATCCCCATGCGGAGATTGCCTTTTCCTGCCCGCGGCTGCGCCCCATCATCAACAATGACAAGATCAATCCAAAGGATGTGCATGAGCCCCAGCTTCTGCAGATCATTACCGCTTACCGTTTGTTCATGCCCTTTGCCAGCATCACCATTTCCAGCCGGGAATGCGCGCGGTTCCGGGATAACATTATCAAAATCGCCGCGACCAAAATCTCGGCCGGGGTGGATGTGGGCATCGGCGGCCACTCCGGCGATGCCCAGGGCGACGAGCAGTTCGAGATCGACGACGCCCGCACGGTGGACGAGATTTACAGCATGATCCTGTCGGAGAACCTTCAGCCGGTCATGAGCGAGTATATCTATGTTTGAGATCATCGCTGTGACCAGCCGGGGCTGCTGCCCGGCCGGCCGTGAGTTTGCCGTTCAGGCGGCGCGGATCGCGGCGTCGGGCGTGGGCAGGGTTATCCTGCGGGAGAAGGACTTACCGCCAGCGGATTACAAAGCCCTGGCCCGGGATTTTCTGAGGGAATGTGGGGATGCTGGCGCTGAGCTCCTGCTCCACTGCTTCGCGGCAGTGGCTAAGGAGCTGAACCACCCGAAAATTCATCTCCCCCTGCCGGTTCTGGAGGCACAGCCCGGGCTCCGGCGGGATTTTAAAACCATCGGCGTGTCCGTCCACTCTCTGGAGCAGGCCAGGAGCGCGCTGCGTCTGGGCGCGGATTACCTGAGTGCTGGACATGTGTTTGCCACGGACTGTAAAAAAGGGCGGACGCCCAGAGGCCTTGGCTTTTTATCCGAAATCTGCGGCGAGATGCCCGTTCCGGTTTATGCCATCGGCGGCATTTCGGCGGAAAATATCCGGAGTGTGCAGGAGGCAGGCGCTGCCGGAGCCTGTGTGATGTCCAGCATTATGAGGAGCGAAGCGCCGGAGGAATACGTGAGGGCGCTGCTTGAGCGCGTGGAGTAAGAGACGGTTTTTTTAATTGAGAATCACAGGAACAATTCGGGTGGAAGGTGAAAAGTTGAAAGTGGAAGGTGCATGACCCCTTTGGCTGACGCCAAAGTGATGAGGCAGGGCCCGGCACCTTCAGCGCCTGCCGCCAGAGGGATCAAATGATGCGGAAACACGGGAGCTTGGTGCCGGAGGCACTTCTCAATCAAATCTGCCAGCGGCAGATTTGTACCTGAACTTTCCACTTTCCACTATCAACTTTCAACCGAACAAGCTCCTTTCTAACGCTTCACCACCTCACGATAACATTTGTCTACACACTGAGCCTGTCGTTTGTAAAAGCGGCAGGCTTTTTATCAGGACAAATCTTTCTGGAAAATGGTATAATAAGAGCAGATAAAAACAGGAGAGGAAAAATATGGAAGAGGATAACGCACAGCAGCGGAAATTTAAAAAAATGACGGAGACGCCTGTGGAGCCGCTGATCTGCCGGATGGCGGTTCCCACCATTATCAGCATGCTGATCACGTCGATTTACAATATGGCCGATACCTTTTTTGTGGGGCGCATCGGCACCAGCGCCACAGCGGCAGTGGGCATCGTGTTTTCACTGATGGCTGTTATCCAGGCCATTGGTTTTTTCTTCGGACAGGGATCCGGCAATTATATTTCCAGAAAACTGGGCGCCCGGGAGGTGGAGGAGGCCTCACGCATGGCGGCGACAGGGTTTTTCAGCGCGCTTTTGACCGGGGCGGCGGTCATGCTTCTGGGCTTTTGTTTTTCGGAGTCCTTCTGCAGGCTGCTGGGAGCCACAGAAACCATCATGCCCTACGCCCAGGACTACATGCACCTGATTTTAATCGGAGCGCCCTATATGACCGCGGCGCTGGTGCTCAACAATCAGCTCAGGCTGCAGGGCAACGCCTTTTACGCCATGATCGGCCTGGTCAGCGGCGGCCTTTTGAACATTGCGCTGGACCCGCTGTTTATCTTTGGCTTCGGGCTTGGTATCAGCGGCGCTGCCCTGGCGACAATTCTCAGCCAGCTCGTGAGCTTTTCGCTCCTGCTCCTGGGGTGTAACCGCGCAGCGGGCAATCTGCCCATCCGCTTCCGGCATTTTTCACCAAGCCTTGCCCGGTACCGCGCCATCGTCAACGGCGGCCTGCCAAGCCTCTGCCGGCAGGGGCTCGCCAGTGTGGCGACCATCTGCCTGAACACCGCAGCCGGCCCCTTTGGCGACGCGGCCATTGCGGCCATGTCCATCGTTACGCGGCTGACCCAGTTTGCCGCCTCGGCGGTACTGGGCTTCGGCCAGGGCTTTCAGCCCGTATGCGGCTTTAACTATGGGGCAGGACGCTACGACCGTGTGCGCCGGGGCTTCTGGTTCTGTGTGGTGGTGGCCTCGGTGGTGCTGGTGGTGCTCTCCAGCCTTGGCGAGATTTTTGCCCCCGGGCTTATCGCCCTCTTCAGGGCGGACGACGCACAGGTCATTGCCATCGGTGCAAAGGCTCTGCGCCTGCAGTGTATTACCTTTCCACTTCTGGGATGGGTGACGCTGTGCAACATGCTGCTCCAGAATATCGGAAAGGTTACCCAGGCCAGCGTCCTCTCAGTGGCCCGCCAGGGGTTGTTTTTCCTGCCGCTGATTCTGCTTCTGCCCATGACGTTCGGGCTGCTGGGGGTTCAGATCTGCCAGCCCATCGCCGATGTCCTGACCTTTGTCATCGCCATTCCGCTTGCCCTGCCGACACTGCGGTTCCTGCGCAGGGGGGAGGCGGCAGTGGCTGAAAAAAGTTAAGGATTTTTAATATTTTCGGGTATAACGGATTAAAATAAGGTTTGTCAGAGATCATTCACGAAAGGAAGTGAACCCCATGCTCGAGAGGCTGAAAACATTGCTGCTGTCCACCGAGGACTTCAGGGAAATTGAGTTTGACGGTGAGGATTTCAGGGAACTGCTGGCCCTGCGGGGTGTTGCCCAGAACCCGAAATACCACCCCGAGGGAGATGCCTTTACCCATACCATTCTGGTGATGAACCAGGCGGCCAGGCTTCGGACCCAGGCACGCTGCCCCTTTGCCTTTATGCTGGCAGCCCTCTGCCATGATTACGGAAAGGCAGTCTGCTCAGTGGAGAAGGACGGGAAGATCGTGTCCTACGGTCATGAGAAGAGAGGGCTGCCCCTGGCCCGGAGTTTCATGGAGCGCTTTGGCCTGGACCGGGAGACGAGCCGGCTGGTGCTGAACCATGTGGAGTATCACATGCGCCCCAATGGCCTGTACCTGCAAAGCTCATCGGAAAAAGCGACAAGGCGGCTGTTTAAGAAGTCGTTATGTCCGGAGGATTTGCTGCTGCTGGCAAAGGCGGATTCATCGGGGCGCGGACTGGGCGGCCCGACGCGGGATTACAGCGACAATGAACAGTGGCTGAGGGAGCGCCTGGAGGATTTTCGCTGCTGGCAGAGCGAGAATGAAAGCCAGAGAACGGACCAGCCCGTATCGTGACGATACGGGTTCTTTTTGGATGGAGGCCAGCGCGCCAGAGCCGTTCATCCAGACGTGGAAAAGAGGCCAGGCGATGGGGCAACGGCCAGGAATGGCAGAGGATCGACAAAAAGAGCCGGACACTGGAAAGAGCAGTGGCTGGCTTTTGAAAAGGGAGAGCTGCCTGTCAGAAAAGCCCCGCAGGCCGTCTTTTCCCCGCTTAGGTGAAAGGCAGTGGCTTAAGTGAGATTCAGCCCGTATCATGAAGCGATAAAGCGTTAAGAAGAGGATGGTTCAGTGGAAAGTTGAAAATGGAAAATGGAAAGTTCAGGTGCAAATTCGCCGCACGAATTTGATGAGATGCGGCCTAGGCCGCACTTTTAATCGCTTTTGCGGCCGCAAAAGTGCTCTTTAACTTTCCACCTTCAAGCTTCCACCTTCCACCTGAAATCGCTTCTTGCTTTTGCTTTGAATCAAGCTGTCAGCTTTTTGACAGTCTGGAACTCGTATCGTGACGATACAGGATCTTTGGTAGCTGGAGGCCGGCGCGCCAGAGCCGTTCATCCAGACGTGGAAAAGAGGCCAGGCGATGGGGCAACGGCCAGGAATGGCAGAGGATCGACAAAAAGAGCCGGACACTGGAAAGAGCAGTGGCTGGCTTTTGAAAAGGGAGAGCTGCCTGTCAGAAAAGCCCCGCAGGCCGTCTTTTCCCCGCTTAGGTGAAAGGCAGTGGCTTAAGTGAGATTCAGCCCGTATCATGAAGCGATAAAGCGTTAAGAAGAGGATGGTTCAGTGGAAAGTTGAAAATGGAAAATGGAAAGTTCAGGTGCAAATTCGCCGCACGAATTTGATGAGATGCGGCCTAGGCCGCACTTTTAATCGCTTTTGCGGCCGCAAAAGTGCTCTTTAACTTTCCACCTTCAAGCTTCCACCTTCCACCTGAAATCGCTTCTTGCTTTTGCTTTGAATCAAGCTGTCAGCTTTTTGACAGTCTGGAACCCGTATCGTGACGATACGGGTTCTTTTTGGATGGAAGCCGGCGCGCCAGAGATTTTCTGAGCAAAAGGGAAAGATTCAGGAAAAAATCTGGAGGAAAAAACCGCGTAAAATCAAGCGTTTTCAGTGAACGACAAAATTTTGGAATAAAAAAAGATTGACAACCGTAAAAAACGGGTCTATACTTAAAACCATTAAGAGTACAAAAAAATATACATTGACTCCGCTGGACTGGCATAAGGGGTATGGCGCAAAAACTGCGGAATAGGGGGAGGGTTCATCAAATATACAAAAAAATGTACAATTAAATATCGTTGATTTATGGAGATTTGGAGAAAAAATGAACGAAATAAACTTGGGGGAAAATATGAAAAATTATATTTTGGTAATTGATGAGGGGACAACTGGGGTTCGCGCGCTGATTTATGACCGCGATATGCGCATGCTGGATTTTGTCTATGAAGCGCTGGAGCTGCTCTATCCCGGGCCGGATGAGGCTGAGGTTGACGCCAATGAGATTTACGACAAGACAGTGAAGGCCTGCCGGGCAGTGGTGGAAAAATGCGGCGTTGCGGCTGAGGACATTGCCGGTGTGGGTATTACGACCCAGCGTGCTTCCTGGACCATGTGGAATAAAGAGACAGGGGAGCCGCTGCACAATGTGGTGCTGTGGTTTGATAACCGGGGGCGGCACCAGAAACAGAAATATATGGACGACCCGGTTTTCAGCGGAAGCTTCCCCGGGCTGGCTGAGGCACTGCCAGGCTTTTATGTGCCGCTGGTTCTGGATAAAATCTGTGACGACTCGCCGGAATTTGCTGAGGAGATGAAAAAGGAGACGACCCTGTTCGGCAACATGGACACCTGGCTCATCTGGAAGCTCACAAACGGGGCAGTTCATGCCACCACGGGCAGCATGACCAGCGCCGGCATGATCTACGATAATGAGCGCTGCTGCTACAATCTGCCCTTTGTCGGCTATTTTGGCTTTCGTGAGGAGATGCTGCCGGAGGTATGTGAGGAGACAGGGTTCTTTGGCAATATGAGCGCAGATATCCTGGGAGTGGAGATCCCCATCTGCGGGGCCTTTGCCGACCAGCAGTCTGCCATGTTCAGCCAGGGGTGCCTGAGCCCTAACACCATCAAGTGCACCATGGGTACCGGAACCTTTGTGGACATCAATGTGGGCAGCGAGATTAAGGCTGTGCCGGGGCTGAACAGCATGATCAGCTGGAATATGGGCGGCGAGCGGCTTTATCTGCTGGAGGGGCAGTCCTCCACAGCGGGAACCTGCCTGGAATGGGCAAAGAACAAGCTGAAATTCTTTGATGATTTTTCAGAGATGGACGCTCTGGCCGAGTCGGTGGAGGACAGCAACGGTGTTTATTTCATCCCCGCTCTGGCAGGTATGGCCTTTGCGCCCTACAATGACGAGACTGCCAAGGGCGCTTTTATGGGCATTGGGCCCGGCGCTGACAGGCAGCACTTTGTGCGGGCCATGCTGGAGGGCATCGCTTTTGCGGGTGTGCTGTTTATGGAGGAGGCCGCCAAGGTGGGCGCAGGTATTGACGAGATTAAGGTGTCCGGCGGTGTGACCAAGAGCTGCTCTGTGCTTCAGACCATGGCGGACGTTACAGGGGCTAAGGTTATAAGGCCCAAATCAGTGGAAGCCACCGCTCTGGGAGCAGCTGAAGCCGCAGCCATCCAGCTGGGATGGATGAAGCCAGCCGACGTGGAAAAATATTTGGAAATTGAACAGGTCGTCGTACCTGGTGAAAACAGTGAAAAGCTGAAAGAGACCTATCAGAACTGGAAAAAGGTTGTGGAACGGACCTTGAACTGGGACTGCTGACCGGTCGCAGCTGAAAGGAAGACAAAATGCAGGAGACAATCGAACAAGAAGTGAAAAAAGCCTTTCCGGACATCCCAGTGTCCCTGTCGGTGGACACGCGTAAAATCGTCACCGTCACCGGCGAGTGTGACACCTGGGAACAGGTGGTGGACATCGGACATCTGATCGCAAAGCAGGAGGGTGTTCGGAATGTGGTCAACGAGCTGAGCGTTAAGGGCATGGCGGTCCCGAAAAAGGACTATACCGCCTACCGCGAGCAGGGAGAAGCCATCGGCGTTATTGACGACGTGGATGTGCTGATCATCGGCGCGGGCATCAGTGGCTGCGGCATTGCCAGGGAGCTTTCCAAGTACCAGCTGAGTATACTGGTGGCCGAAATGTCTGATGACGTGGCTACGGGCGCGACCAAGGCCAATAACGGCAATATCCACCCCGGGCATGCGGCTAAGCCGGGCAGCTTAAAAGCCAGGCTGAATGTGAAGGGAAACCGGATGTACACCAGGTGGGCAGAGGAGCTGGGCTTTGAGCTCCAGCGCTGCGGCTCCATGGGGGTTATTACAGAGGAAGCGCTGAGACCGGCGTTGAAGGCCGCTTACGATGTGGCGGTTCTCAATGGCGTAGACGGCGTGGAGCTGGTAGACGGCGCCCGTGCTCTCGAAATAGAGCCCAGGCTGGTGGACGCCGGTGTGACCGAGCCCCTTGAGGCGCTATGGCTGCCGAGCATGGGACTGGTTGAGCCCTATGAGGTGGCGGTCGCCCTGGCCGAAAACGCTGCGGACAACGGCGTGCGGTTCCTCTTTAACTGTACTGTGGCCGATATTCTCACCGAAAACGGCGAGGCTAAAGGGGTGGTGAGCTCCAGAGGCATCATCCGCGCGCGGTACGTGATCAACTGTGCCGGAGTCTATGCGGATGAGATGTCTGCCATGGCCGGGGATAAATCCTATACCATCCACCCCAGAAAGGGCACCATCGCCATTTTGGACAAAAACAAAGCGCCCGAGTTTGACGTGATCACAGAGATTACGACCCTGGAGCGCATTAACCGCGAGAAAAACGCGGAATCCAAGGGCGGCGGCATGTGCCGGACGCCGGAGTGGAATATCCTGCTGGGGCCCTCGGCCACCGAGACCCCGGACAAGGAGGATAACGCCACCACCGAAGCGGACCTGCGCTACGCCATGGGCATCAACCAGAACGAGCGCACTGGCTACGGTGATATTATCCGGATTTTCGCGGGCACCCGTCCGGCGGATTATAAGGAAGATTTCGTCATTGAAATGTCCGACGTGACCCACGGCTTTATCAATGTGGGAGCCATCCAGTCACCGGGGCTGGCCTCGGCTCCGGCCATCGCGGAGCTGGTGGAAAATATCCTCCTTGAGGATATGGCCGCCTGCAAAAGCCCGGTGCAGAAAAACCAAAGCTATAATCCCATTCATAAAAAGCGCCGGAACTTCCGCCATCTGAGCCGTGAGGAACAGGACGCCCTGATCGAGCAGGACCCGCGCTATGGCCGGATTATCTGCCGCTGCGAATCCATTACCGAGGGCGAGATTCTGGACGCCATCCACTCGCCGGTCATTCCCCAGTCCATTGACGCCATCAAGCGCAGGACCCGGGCGGGAATGGGCCGCTGCCAGGGCGGCTTCTGCCAGCCAAGGGTACTGGAAATTTTAGCCAGAGAGCTGGGCCGTGAGTGGACTGAGATCAATCTGAGAAATGAGGGGACCAATATTCTCGTTGACACAAGCCGTCCCGCCGCGCAGAAAGAGGGTGAAGCATTATGAAAGAGATGAAAACAGATATTGCCGTGATCGGCGGCGGCCCCGCCGGTATGGCGGCAGCACTGGAGGCCAGGCGTCAGGGGGCCGGAAAGGTCATGATCATCGAGCGGGATATTGAGCCGGGGGGTATCCTCCAGCAGTGTATCCACGATGGCTTTGGCCTGCACCGGTTTAAGAAACGCCTGTCCGGCACCGATTACGCCCAGCGCTTTATCGACGAGGTGGAGGCCAGCGATATTGAAGTACTTCTGGATACCATGGTGCTGGAGATCACAAGGGACAAGGTGGTTTACGCCTGTAACAACCGGGACGGCATGATGAAAATCCGCTGCGGTGCTGTGATCCTGGCCATGGGATGCCGGGAACGGACCGCCAGCCAGGTGCTGCTTTACGGCTACCGGCCGGCCGGGGTCATGACCGCCGGTTCGGTTCAGCGCTACATTAACATGGAGGGCTACCTGCCGGGCAAAGAAGCCGTTATCCTGGGCTCTGGCGACATCGGCCTGATTATGGCAAGGCGCATGACCCTTGAGCATATCAAGGTCAAGGGCGTTTACGAGGTCATGCAGGACCCGGGCGGGCTGACCCGGAACATCGTCCAGTGTCTGGACGACTATGACATCCCGTTGCATCTTGCCACAACAGTCACCTGGATTCATGGCAAGGACCGCCTTGAGGGCGTGACCGTGGCAAAGGTGGACGAGAACCGGAAGGTGATTCCCGGGACAGAGGAATTTATTTCCTGTGACCTGCTGGTGCTGGCCGTTGGCTTGATTCCGGAAAATGAGCTGTCCGTTAAAGCCGGCATCGAGATGGACCCCAGAACGCGGGGACCGGTGCTGGACAACCACTTTATGACCAGTGTCCCCGGCATTTTCGCGGCGGGCAACGTGGCGGTGGTCTTTGATCTGGTGGATTATGTGTCCGAATCCGGAGAGATCGCTGCGCGGGGAGCGGCCGCTTACCTGAACGGCACTCTGGACACTGAGGCTGAGGCGGTGGAAACCGTTCCGGGAGAGAATGTGAATTTCATTGTGCCCCAGCGCATGCGTGTGGGCAGCCGCGATGAAACCACCCTGTTTATGCGGGTGAAAAAGCCGGAAAAAAGCGTGCGGCTCACCTGCGAAAACGGCGGTAAGACACTGGTATCCAAAAAACTGAAAACCGTAGCGCCGCCGGAGATGGTGGCCTGCTCAGTGACGCCAGAACACGACGCGCCGCTGGTGGTTGATGTGAAGGAGGCGTGAGCATGGTTAAAAAAGAATACATCTGTATTGTGTGCCCGAACAGCTGCCGTCTGGAGGTCACCGATGATCATGGGAGACTGACTGTGGAGGGCGCGGGCTGTAAGCTGGGCGTTGCCCACGGCGAGAAGGAATATAAAAATCCAGAGCGGATGCTGACCACAACGGTGAACATCGAAGGCGGCACGCACAGGCGGCTGCCGGTCATCAGTGACCGCGAGCTGCCAAGGGATAAAATGGAGGACTGCCTGAAGGTGCTTTACAGCCGGACGCTTAAAGCGCCGGTGGCCTGCGGGCAGGTGATCGAACAGAATATTTGCGGGACAGGGGTCGATATCGTCGCCTCCCGGTCAATGAAGGAGAGAGGTTAAATTATGAATAAAGAAGCACTTGTACAGGAACTGGGAAAAATTGTGGGAGCGGACAGAGTCTCAGACAGCGAGCAGGCTGTTCTGGACGCCGCCAAGGATTATATCGGCTACCGCCGCTATGAACGCGACGATAAAAAATATTGGGTGCCCCGCGCGGCCTGCGTGGTCCGCCCACAGAGCACCGAGCAGGTCGCTGAGGTGTTGAAATACCTGAACGATAAAAAAATTGACGTGGTGCCGAGAACCGGCGGCTCCAGCGTTACCCGCGGCATCGAGCCTCAGCAGGACGGCGTGATCCTGGACGGCTCAGACATGAATGAGATCATCGAGGTCAATGAGAAAGACATGTACGTGACGGCCAAATGCGGCACGCCTCTGGAGTACCTTGAGGGCTACCTGAATAAGATGGGCTACACCACCGGGCATTTCCCGCAGTCCCTGCCTCTGGCACAGGTGGGCGGCCTGCTGGCAACGCGCAGCATCGGCCAGTTTTCCACACTTTACGGCGGCATTGAGGATCTGGTTGTGGGCCTGGAGGCTGTGCTGGCTGATGGCAGTGTGGTCCGGATTAAAAATGTGCCGAGACGTTCAGTCGGGCCGGATCTGCGCCATCTGTTCATCGGCAGCGAGGGGCTCCTGGGCTTTATCACCGAGGCTTCTGTGAAAATCTTTAAATATATGCCTGAAAACCGCTGGATGAAGGCGTATGGTATCAAGGGCATGAAAAACGGCCTGGCCCTGATCCGCGATATTATGGTGGCTGGTTATAAGCCTGCCGTTGTCAGACTGCACGACCCGCTGGAGGTCGCGGACCAGATGGGCGGCGTTGCGCCTGAAGGACACTGCATGCTGCTCCTGCTGGCTGAGGGGCCGGCGGGCGTCACCAAGGCTACCGGTGAGGGCATTGAGGCTCTGGCTGCAAAATATAGTCCTGTGGATATGGGCACTAAGCCTGTGGAAAACTGGCTCGTACACCGCAATGATGTCTGCGACGATATGGATAAGCCAAAATACTACGACATGGGTGTTGTAGCCGATACCTGTGAAATTTCCGGCAACTGGTCGGAGATTGGCAACATCTACGACGCAGTGCTTGAACGCCTGCCGCGGGAAATGGAAAATGTGGTTTTCCTGGGCGGCCATTCTTCCCACAGCTATATGCAGGGCACCAATATCTACTTCCAGTTCGCCTTTACCGCGGACGGCGGGGCGGAGAGCGTGGAAAAGGATTATATGAACCTGATCCGCATCATTCTGGAGGAAACCCTGAAGCGCGGCGGCAGCATTGCCCACCATCATGGCTCCGGCAAGTACCGCACCCAGTTTATGCCTCAGGAGCACGGTTCATCCTATCAGCTCATGTACCGGCTCAAGGAAGCCATGGACCCCAACCATATTTTAAATAAAGGCGTGCTTTTAGTAGAGGAAAATTAGTGCAAAAGCTGGTATAATAGAAAAATAGCAGTTGATGGTTGATAGTGAATAGTTGATAGTTATGGTACAAATTTGCTAAAGCAAATTTGAGTATTAATCAAAACCGCGCTGAGGTTTTGTACCGAAACTATCCACTTTCAACTATCAACTTTAATCCAAAATTTAAAACTGCATCTTCCTCTCAAAAAAACTGAGAGGGGTGCGGTTTAATCGCGTTTTAGGGGAAAAGCCTGAAAGCAGGAATAATGACAACACCAAAGGGGACAAGATGAAAATTTGCGTATGCTTTAAAATTGTACCAGACCTCGATCAGGTTCTGGAATCGGACTGGAGGGATCTTTCCCAGGGACTGGACACCAGCTATGTGAAAAAAATGATCAATTGCTTTGATGAGACAGCGCTGGAGATGGCCCTGCGGCTTAAGGAAACCGCAGCAGACACCGGGGCGGCGTGCACTGCCGTAACGGTTGGCGGCGGCCTGGCAAGCCTGATGAAAGGGCTGTACGCTGTGGGCTATGACCGGGTGGTCAATATTCCGCTTGAGCACAGAGAGTTCTGCTCGGAGACTGTGGCGGCGCTGCTGGCCGATTTTATAAAAAGCGGGGATTTTGATCTGGTGCTTTTCGGCAAACAGGCCGGCATGGCCGACAGCGGCATGGTGCCGCCGCTGTCGGCTGAGCTGCTGGGGCTTCCCTTTGTCGGAGACACTGTAGCGGCATCGCTTGAAGGCGGACAGCTTGTGCTCGAGCATGAGACCCCGGCGGGGCTGGAAGTCCTGAAACTCCAGGGCCCGGTGGCGGCTTCTGTGGGTGACGCGGAGTACGCCTACCTGAGAGTGGCGACGCTGCGGGAGAAAATGGCCGCGTCCAAACGGGATATTGAGGAGTGGCCCGCTCTGCCCGCGGAGGATACGGTTCTGCCAGCTTTCAGCCGGGAGAGCAGCGCGAAGGAGTGTGTCATGATCGAGGGAGAGAGCGGCGCGGTGAAGGCCGGCGTGGTGTATGAAAAATGGATTGAGGGGATGATATCATGAGGACAGCCTGTGTTTTTACAAGAGAAGACGATATCCTGAAAACGGCCGGGCGCATCAACGCCTTTACCGGCGCTCTTGTGGCAGAGAGAGCGCCGCTGGATGCCTGGTATCTTGGCGATGAAAAAGAGGGCGTTGCGGAGACAGCCCGCTGTGTGGCCGGCATTGGTACGGCGGTGCGCTGCCCATTGGGCAGCGGGGCCCTGCCTGAAAATTGGCTGGACAATCTGGAAGCCCTGTACCGGGAGCGGCAGCCAGAGCTGCTGATTTTTACAGCCGGGTCCGGAGCGCTGGCAGCGCGGCTGGCTGCAAGGATCGGCGGAACCTGTCTGACAGGCTGCCGGACCCTGGGCAGGGATGCGGCTGGCCTCTGGGTCCGGCGCTCGGTTTACAATTCCCACGCCGATGCGGTCTGCCGGCCCCAGGGACGGCCGCTTGTATTGTCGGTTTCCAAGGCTGGTCCGGTATCGGAGAGCTCTGTTGGAGAGTCTGAACAGGCTGCCATAACAGAGGTGAGCCCTGTGCTTAAGCACTACGGCTACTGCCTGGACCGAAAGCTCAAGGCCAGCAGGGAAAAGAATCCGCTGGAGGAGGCGAAGCTGGTGCTGGTTGGCGGCAGGGGCCTTGGCTCCAGGGAAAACTACGAGCGGCTGAAGCGGCTGGCCCGGGCCTGGGGCGGCGCCTGCGGCTGCACACGGGCAGCCGCCATCAATGGATGGGCCGACGTGGCGGATATTATCGGACAGTCCGGCCATGTGATCAGGGCTGAGCTGTGCATCACACTGGGCGTGTCGGGCGCGGCGCCTTTCATGGCTGGGCTTGAGAACGTCAAAAATCTGGTGGCGGTCAACAGTGACCCTGACGCACCGGTTTTTAAAGGCGCGGACTATGGACTGGCGGGCGACGCCCTGGAGGTTTTAGAGGCCTGGGAAAAGCAGGCAGAGGAGCAGAGACATGAAAATTGAGGCGATGACGGATAAATATGAGCGGTGGCTCGGGGACGAATCCCGAATCCGCGGCAGGGCAGACGCGGTCTGCTTTCCCGGAAGCTTTGAGGAGGCCCGGGAGGCGGTCAGCCATGCCCGCAGGGCCGGGCTGCGTATTACGCCCCAGGGCGCCCGTACCGGGCTGACCGGGGGAGCAGTGCCGGAGGGCGGCCTGGTTGTGGACTGCCAGGGACTGAAGGGCCTGGAGCTGAGGGAAGGGCCGGTTCTTTACGCCGGGGCAGGCGCTACGCTGGAGGAACTCCACGCCTTTTTAAGGAAGGAACCCTGGGTATTCCCGCCGAACCCAACCGAGGAGAGCGCAACCCTCGGCGGACTGTTCGGCTGCAACGCCATGGGGATCGACGGGCAGAGGACAGCGCCCTGGGTCCGAAAGCTCTGGTGGCTCACAGCCACAGGTGAGGTCTGGGAAATCGGCCGGGGCAGCTATGTCTTTGATGACAGCGGCTGCGCGCTGCCGGACGGCGGCCGCCTGAGCTGTGAGACCTTTGACAGTCCGGGGGTGCTGAACGGACTGGTGGCTGTCAAACAGATGGAGCTGATCGACTTTCTGGCAGGGACCGAGGGGCAGCTGGGCATGGCTCTGGCCTTTGAGCTGGAGCTTGCGAAGAAGCCGGACTGTGCCTGGGGCGTGCTGTATTTTCTGCCCACAGATCCGGCGGCTATGGCGCTCTGCCGGGCAGTGGCTCAGGCTGAGAACAGCGGCAGTGTGTCGGTGATGGAATACTATGACAGGGCAGCCCTCGCCCTGCTCTCCGAGGGGCGGCACAGCACTGCGGCGCTGCAGGAGCTTCCGGAATTCCCCCAGGGCGCCTGTGCCGCGGTCTATGTCGAGCTGGCCGGGGACGATCCCGATGCCCTGGAGGGCGCGCTGTTTGAGCAGCTGGATATTTTTGAAGGGCTGGGCGGCAGTGAGGAACAGACCTGGGCGGCCAGCGAGCGCTATGAGATTGAGCGCTTCAGAAAGCTACGGCATGTGGTGCCAGAGCTGGCCAACGGAAAGACCGATTCCCTCAGTCAGGCTGTGCCCGGGCTTACCCGCCTGTCCTCAGACCTGAAGGGGCCGGCGGAAAAGGCAGAGGATTATCTGGAAATGTACCGCGGGGGCATTGCCCAGAGTGGCGTACACGCTGTGATATACGGCGCGGCGGCACAGAACCGTTTCCATGTTAATTTTCTGCCGGAGACACCGGAGGAAAGAGCAAAATGCGAGGCCCTGATGGCAGAATGGGCAGCCCGGGCAGCCGCGGACGGTGGCCAGATTATCACCGAAAACGGCGCGGGCCTGCTAAAGCGGGAGCTGGCCCTGCGCTTTGTCCCGGAGGCGGTGAAGCGCCAGATAAAAGAAGCGAAGGAAGCTTTCGACCCGGAGGGCGTTTTTAAATGAAAATAATCGTGTGTATCAAACAGGTTCCGGCGCTGTCAGAGGCCAGTATGGACAAAGAAAAGGGCGTGCTGGTGCGGACCGGCGAAAATAAGCTCAATCCCTATGACCTGCCGGCCATCGAGACGGCCCTCCGGCTGAGAGAGGCCCTGGGCGGGGAGGTAACAGCGCTGACCATGGGGCCGGAGTCAGCTGAGCAGGCCCTGCGCACTGCTCTGGCAATGACTGCGGACCACGCCTGCCTCATGAGCGACCGGGCCTTTGCGGGGGCCGACGTGCTCATGACAGCCCGGACGCTGGCCCAGGGGATTAAGGCCCTGGGCGGGGCAGACCTGATCATCTGCGGACAGCAGACCACCGACGGTGATACGGCTCAGGTGCCTTTTTCGCTGGCGGAGCAGCTGAATGTCCCGGTCATTGGCTGGGTGCGTGAGGTCGTGAGCGCTTCAGAGGATTGGCTGGAGGTCCGCCAGGAGCTGACCGGAAGGACCTGCCGGGTGTCCGGTGGGCTGCCCCTGGTGCTGGCTGTCAACCCGACTATCTGTGAAGCGCGGGTGCCAGGGCTGCGGGCTAAGCTGAAAGCAGGCAGGCAGGAAATACAAAGGCTGGTTCTGGGGGATTTGGAGCTGCAGGACAGTGAAACCTATGGGCTCTCAGGCTCACCCACCCGGGTGGTACGCCTGTTTCAGCCGGAGACAACGGCTAAAAATCTGGTTCTGGAGCTGACAGACAGCCAGGGTGCGGCGCTCTTGCTGGATGTGTGGAAAAGCGTGAAGGAGGCGGACGAGTGAGGACAGCGTTAATCTATTTACAGGAGAACCCCGGCGGACTGCACCCGGTATGTGCGGAGCTGGCGGCAAAGGCCGCAGAGCTGGCGGATGATACCGCTGGTGTGCTTATCTGCAGGGAACTGACCGGGGAGCTTACGGCGGCGCTGCAGAGCAGCGGACTGAGCCGGGTTTACCTTTACACGTTTCCGGCCGTTTCCGCGTTTCGGCAGGAGGCGCACAGGGCGGCTGTAACAGACTGTGTGGAAAGGGTGAAGCCTGAAATACTGCTCTTTGGCGCGACCCTTGAGGGGCGTACCCTTGCCCCCATGATCGGGGCGGCATTTAAGACAGGAGTGACGGCAGACTGCACAGAGCTTTCGCTAAACAGCGAGGGCCAGCTGGTACAGACCCGTCCGGCCTTTGGCGGCCGCATCATGGCCAGTATTTTGACCAGAACCGCGCGCCCCCAGATCGCCACAGTGCGCCAGGGCGTGTTCAGGGCGCAGCCCCAAGCGGCCGGGGACTGCGAGATCATCCTCTGCCAGCTGCCCGGGGAACTGCGGCCCCGGCTGCAAACCGGGGACGATGGCGCCGCGCCGGTTTTAGAACAGGGCAGACGCCCCGTGGTGGTGGCGGTGGGCGGCGGCCTGAAGGACAAGGCCGACCTTGTGCTGTTTGAACAGCTGGCCCAAAAGCTGGACGCGGACCTGATGTGCTCCCGGGTGCTGGTGGAGCGGGGCTTTCTGCCCCAGGGAAGACAGATCGGGCTCAGCGGCAGCGCCATCTCGGCAGAGCTGCTGCTGTGCTTTGGCATATCCGGCTCCGTCCAGTTTTTATCAGGTGTTAAGGGCGTTAAGCGTCTTTGCGCCGTCAATGAGGATCGGGAGGCTGAGATCATGAAAAACGCGGATTATCCGGTGCTGGGCGACCTGTACGGTGTGGCCCGGGCCATGCTTGCGGCGGCGGGTGATTGACAAAAGCGGGATGCCGTGCTATTGTAAAACGATATTGAAAGCATGAGGAAAAACCAATGAAGCCAACCTTTTATAAAAAAACAGGACTCGCCACCATTAACATCGCGCGGGATTTTTACACCATGCAGCCCGGCGACCGGGTGCCGACCATCGCGGAGTATACCCAGCGCTTTGAGGTGTCCCGCGGTATTGTTCAGAAGGCCATTGCCACTCTGGAGGAGGACGCGTGTATCCAAACACAGAAGAACGGGGTCAAGGGCACCTTCGTGACCGGAATTGACTATGAAAAGCTCTACCCTTATACCAACTGGGGATCGCTGACCGGCACCATGCCTGTGCCCATGACCATCTCCTTTTCAAGCCTGACCACAGCCATCTGTGAGGAGATGGAGAAGAGCCCCTTTCCCTTCTCCTTTGCCTATGTCACAGGCTCCGAAAAGCGTCTGGCAGCCCTAAAGGAGATGATCTATGACTTTATCATTGTGTCCAAGAGCTCGGCAGAGCGCTACCTGATCGAAAATGATTTTCTGGAAAAAGCCATTGAGCTGACCGGCTGTATCTATTCCGAGCCCTATGTGCTGTACTTTCTGGATGACCAGAAAACAGAGATTGAGGACGGCATGCGCATGGCGGTGGATTGTAACAGCATTGACCAGTACACCATTTCCCAGAAGCTGTGTGAGGGAAAGGATGTGGCGTTTGTCCAGACACCCTATGCCAGCTTCAGCGAGCTGCTTGTCAAGAAAAATGTGGACTGCTTTATCTACCGGCGGGACGGCTGGTACAACAATTTTCAGCCTGACCTCAACCAGCGGGTTGTGGAGCTGCCCGGCTATCCCCTGGAGGAAGTGACCACCCCGGTGATTTTGGTCAACCGTGAAAATTACGGCTTTAAAAAGCTCCTCAGCCAGTACATCACCGTGGAGAAGACCCATGAAATTCAGGAAAAAGTGATCTCCGGCGAATGTGCTGTCAAGTTTTTCTAAGGGATGGGGATACTTTGTCATGAGAGGCAGAGCGTTAAAGAGGGGGAGTTTCAATGGAGAATGGAGAATTACAGGAACAAAATGCAATCGCATTTTGAGTGAAATGGCGGCCAGAGGCCGCTGTCTCAATCGCTTTTACGTCAGCAAAAGGGTTCGCTCATTATCCATTTTTCATTTTCAATTTTCCATTATAAAACCAACCCGTATCGCGGCGATACGGGTTGGTTTATTTTTTGTTTATTAAAAATTAAATAATATACTTTACAAAATGATATTATACATTGTATAATATCATTAACGATATAAAGAAAGGAGATGCGAGGATGATTTTTCAATTAGGCTCCGCACTTCTGGACGCATGTGTGCTGGCCGTGCTCTCAGAGGAGGACGCTTACGGCTACAGCCTGACACAGCGGGTCAAAAGTGTGCTGGATATTTCAGAATCCACCCTTTACCCGGTGCTCAGGCGTCTGCAAAAGGAAAAGTACCTGGCTACCTACGATAAGCCCTTTCAGGGGCGGAATCGCCGCTATTATGCCATTACGGAAAGCGGAAGGGCCAGGCTGGAAGAATACCGGGAAGAGTGGGATATTTACAAGAAAAAAATAGATTCGCTTCTGACAGGAGGTGGCGAGAATGAATCGTGAAGAGTATATGGCAGCGCTGGAAAAGCACTTGAGAAAGCTGCCAGGAGATGAAAAAGAAAACGCTCTGGTGTATTACAATGAATATTTTGATGACGCCGGACCGGAAAATGAGGACAGGGTCATCGGAGAGCTGGGCTCGCCGGCCAAGCTGGCCGCGCAGCTGCGCAGCGAGTATGCCCTGAAGGGAAATGAGCAGGAGAAAAAGAAAATGCCTGTGGTGCTGGTTGTGATCTTATCCATCTTCGCGGCCCCCATTGCCCTGCCGCTGGTCATTGTGGCCGCGGCTTTGGTCTTTGTGCTGATGGTCGTGGTTTTCAGCTTCCTGTTCGCTTTTGTGGTGACAGCGGCAGCTCTGGTTTTGGGCGGCTTTCTCTGGATGGTGATCGGGCTGATTCTGATCTTCCAGAGTCCGGCAGCCACCCTGTTTTATGTGGGCAGCGGCGCCTTTGCCCTCGGGCTCGGCATTTTGCTGGGCGTGGGCATGTACCGGCTCATCCCCTGGGTCATCAACGGCTTTAAGCGGATGGCGGAAGCCATTTTGGAATGGAGGAAAAATGCATGAAATTCGATTCAAAAAAGCTCTTGAAAATTGGCGGGATTCTGGCAGCCGGCGGACTTTTGCTCGCCGGGGTCGGCATGCTCCTCGGCGGCATGACCTCCACCTATATCGACGGCAAGGGAATCCATGTGATGAAGTATGAGGAAAAAAGGCTGGAATACCAGAAGCTCCCAGGAAAAATAGAAAATCTGGACATTGATTTTTCACTGGCAGACCTGGAAATCATCCTGGCCGATGAAAACGCCATTGAGGCGGTCTACTATGAGGACTCGGCAAAGCCTGAAATCCATCAGGACGGGAACACCACCACCATCACCAGCAAGAGCCAGGAGGAAAACCGCGTGGTTTTTATGGGCGTCGGCAACCTTTACGGCAACTCAAAGATCAAGGTATACCTGGACAAAAAAGAAACAGGCCAGTCTCTGGACGCCAGGGTGGACAACGGCAAGATCAAGTTTAACGGCCCCAGGGCCTTTAAGGCACTGTCGATTCAGAACCATCTGGGCAGTGTGGACATGGCCTCCGTCAAAGCCGACAGCGTGTATATCAAGTTGGACAACGGTGATCTGGACGTGAGTGATGTTGAGTCCAAAAGCTTTACAGTCGAGAACCATCTCGGAAAAATAAAGGCGGCCAATATCCGCGCCGATGAGGGAAGCATTAAAAACGACAATGGAAAAATCACCCTGACAGACAGCACCTATACCATGCTGACCGCCGAGGACCACCTGGGCGATATTGTCGGCGAGGGGTTAAACGTCAAGGGCGGCCAGTTTAAAAACGACAACGGCAAGATCAGCCTGAGCGGCGCCATTGAGGGAGAAATCAACGTGACGGCCCATCTGGGCGACGTGAACATCAAGACCAGTATCCCAAGGGAGACAGCCGGCTACCAGCTGAGCACCAGCCTGGGCAAGGTTGAGGTCGACGGCGCCAAATATGAGGAGGCAGTCCGGGATGAAAACCAGAGCGGCACCAGCCGCTTTGTCATCAACAATAACAACGGCGATATTCGTCTGGATTTCGGACAGCAGTAAGCGGTTTTATCAGTCAACCCGTATCGCGGCGATACGGGTTGACTTTTGCGTTGCGGCCAAAATTCAGGGTACATGCTATAGGGTATGGTTAAAAAATGTCAAAAATGATCCATATTCTGACATAATTGATCATAGGAACCTCAGCCGTAAAATGGTATCATTTTAACATCAAAGACAGGAGTGAAGCTTACATGGTCATTACCTATGAAACAGAGAGTACGGCCTATAAAGATAAAAAGGCGCTGTACGTGAATGCCACCAACCGCTGCAATAACCGCTGCGTGTTCTGCCACCGGTTTAACCGGGAGGAGGAGGCCAGCCGTATGGACGAGCTGTGGCTTGAGCGGGAGCCAACAGTGGAGGAAATTCTATCCGATATCCGCGCGCGGGATATGGCAAAGTATGACGAGTTCGTCTTTTGCGGCTACGGAGAGCCGACCTGCCGCCTGAAGGACATTCTTGCGATCGCGCGGGTGCTGAAGCAAGAATACGGCGTCGCAGTCCGGCTGAACACCAACGGCCTGGCCGACACCCTGTACGGTGAGGATGTCACCCCCTGGCTGGCCGGCCTGGTGGACGTGGTATCGGTGAGCCTGAATGCGCCAGACGCAGAGGAATACAACGCCCTGTGCCGCCCCCAGGCAGAGGACGCCTTTGAGCACATGCTCCGCTTCGCGGAAAACGCCGCGCGTTTTGCCAAGGTCTATATGACCATTATCGACACCATGAGCGAGGAGGGCCAGGCCGCCTGCGGGCGGATCGCAGAGGAATCCGGCGCATCGCTTAAGGTACGCCACTACCTGCGGTGAGATGATGGAGCGGTAAAAAAGGGCTGCCTGCGGGCGGCTTTTTTTATTTTACTAAAAGAAGAAAAGACAAATATTATTTTTATAAAAAAACTTGTTGACAATTCCTCGTACATACGATATACTTAAGAAAATTTAGTAAAAAATATAATATCTTATATTTTCAGAGAAGAAAATGGGCTCTATACACACTGAAAATTAGAAAAAACAACAATTTAATAGACGTGCTGTCGAATGGGGAATTGCTGTCACCCACTGGAACAGAAGGCTTAAGTGCTTTCTGTTTTTTTATTATCAAAATTTAAGGGAGAAAAACCATGAAGAGGACAAGTGAATCTGTTAACAAAGCTTTTAGCAGTAAAAATATACTTTTTATAGAAGCGATCTATGATGATTATGGCAATAACAGCCGTATCCACTACCTGGAGGCAGGATGCGTGATCAGCTGTCTGGCCGGCGGCATCGGCCCCCGGGATTACATCAAGAGAATGATGCGGACACGGTGTCTGAGCGAAACCATGTACCGCCAGTATATGACAAAATGGCTGGGCATGGAAAAGGATTATCCCTATCTGGCAGGGGCAGGCGCGCTGATGGTGCCGGTAAAAACACGCGTGAGCGTCAAGTTTGCAGACAACCGACGAAATTATGACGACGCCTACAGTTTTTATAATTTCCATTTTTTTGATGAAGACATGGACCTGCAGACCGATAAAGGCAGCATTTATCTCGCAGGCGATTTTGTGATCGAGACCTACCAGAGCGGCAGCCAGAACGAGCTGGGGTACGAGCGGGCCAAAATGGTGCTGGAGGGGTTTCAGGGCGTTTGGGAGGTGTAGGGTGGAGATAGAACAGCCCGTATCGCCGCGATACCCTTTGAATTGTGCAGGCTTTTATTGCGTATCTTGATCACGTCTGATATAATATATAAATAAGATTTGGAAAAGTCAGGCGGGCTGGGGAGCGGCCTGAGGGCGTTGTATGGAACGTCCGGCAGGTTTGAAAAACAGTTGAAGAAGCAGTACATTTTTTAGAGGGGATCGAATAATGATGACACAGTCAGACAATTTTTTTGAAACATTTACGGTTGACCCTGCCCTTTTTTACAGCGCGATCATCCGAAGTACGGATGATTACGTCTATATTGTGGACATGAATACCGACATGGCCCTGGTTTCTCCGAACATGGAAAGGGACTTTGAACTGCCCGGCCGGCAGTTTAAGGGCCTGGTGCCCATGTGGGGTGAGCTGGTTCATGAAAAGGACCGTCCCCGCTATAACGAAAGCATTGATGAAATGCTGCGGGGCGATACAGACATTCATCATGTGGAATACCAGGTGCGTAACCGCAAAGGCGAGTATATATGGGTGCTCTGCCGCGGCGTTTTGCAGAAGAACGCCCAAAACCAGCCGGCCATGTTTGCGGGGGTGGTGACAGACCTGGGAAAAATGGGCAAGATCGACTACACCACCGGCCTTTTTACTTACAGGGAATGTGAGAAGGAGATCAGTGAGCTGCTGGATAAGGAAGCGGAAAAGCCCGGCGGCCTGATGCTGCTGGGGCTGGATGATTTTATGCGGATTAACGACCTTAACAGCCATCTTTTCGGTGACGGAGTGCTGCGGCAGTTTGCTCAGACAGTCCAGCAGCTGCTGCCCCCGGGCGCCAGCATGTACCGGTTTGACGGGGACGAGTTTGCTGTGGTCTGCCCCGGCGCAGGTGAGGAGGAGCTGGAGGCTGTTTATAAACGGCTGCACGCCTACAGCAACCGGGTACACACTCTGGATGGCCGGGAATATTTTTGCACGGTGTCTGCGGGCATGACCCTGCTGGGTCGGGACAGCCAGAACTACCCGGATCTGATCAAGTGCGCGTCCAGTGCCCTTGAAGCCTCCAAGACCAAGGGGAAAAATATCATGACGGCTTACACGCCGGCGCTGATGCGCTCAAAGCTGCGGGCAATGGAGCTGACCAGCCGGCTGCAGCTGAGTGTGGTGAACGGCATGGAGGGTTTTCGCCTGGTTTACCAGCCCTTTGCCCACTCAAAGGATCTGGGCCTGGCGGGCGCCGAGGCGCTGCTGCGGTGGTCCGGCGAGCCCTTTGGCGAGGTGACGCCGGATGAGTTCATCCCGCTTTTAGAATCCAGCGGGCTCATTGTGCCTGTGGGCAAATGGGTGCTGGAGCAGGCAATCAAGACCTGCAAAAAGTGGTCGGCCCGAGAGCCGGATTTTATCATGAACGTCAATATTTCCTACCTCCAGATGCTGGACGAATCCTTTGCCGGGCACGTGGAAAGGACCCTGAAAGAAAACGGGCTGGATTCCCGGCATGTTGTGCTTGAGCTTACGGAGAGCTGCTTTGTAACGGATATGGGCGGCCTCAAGGAAATCTTCAGGCATCTGCGCGGCATGCGCATCCAGATCGCCATGGACGACTTTGGCACAGGCTACTCCTCGCTGGGGATGCTGTCCCAGTCACCGGCGGATATTGTCAAGATTGACCGGCTGTTTATCGAGGCCATCGACAGGGATGAGAATGTGTTTAATCGTTCCTTTATCGCATCGGTTATCAAGCTGTGCCACAGCGTGGGCATTACCGTATGTGTGGAGGGCGTTGAGGAGCAGGACGAGCTGAGGGCCGTCTGCGCTCTGGAGGCTGACAGCATTCAGGGCTATTATATCTCAAGGCCCATCTCACCGGAGGCCTTCGAAGAAAAATACTGGGGCTCTGACTGAGAGAAAAGCCCGTCCCGTATCGCCACGATACGGGCTGATTCAAAAAATCCCTGCAAAACTAAAGCCGCTTATGCTAAAATAGGGTAAGAAACTGCAAAAGGGGAAAAATCTGTGGCGAATTATAAAACAGGCTTAGAGACAAAAGAAAAAATATACGCGACCGCCAAAAAGCTTTTTTATGAAAATGGCTTTGTGAAAACCACGCTGGCGGAGATCGCCAGGGAATCCGGCGCCAATAAGGCCATGATTTCCTACTATTTCGGAAATAAGAACAACCTGGCCCTTGAGGTCTATAATGAGTACATGGTGGCCATGAAAGTAAAGACCCAGAACATCATTGCCAGCCAGTTCCCGGACAGCGATCTGTTTTTGCGCACAGCCATCGAATACCGGCTCCAGAACCGGAACTGTAACCGCAATAAGGGGCTTAACCGTTTTTATCACGAGCTGTGCGATTCCAACATCTTTATGAAAACAGAGAGCGCCTCTGTGGGCTTTATCGAAAATATCAACAAGGCCCACAAGCTTGGTCTGAGCAGGGTAGATGTCAAGGCGCTGGCTCTGGCAAATCTGTCAGCTGTGCACGGCCTGCATGTGGCCCGGAACGAAGGCTTTCTGGACTGCTCATCCGAGTATCTGGCGGAAACAGAAATCCGGCTGCTGCTCCAGAGTCTGAAGATCGGCAACGATGTGATCGAGGGCTATATTGAGCGGTCACGGGAGATTGTGGATAGGATCGAAATCTCGGTCGGGAAAAATTTTAAGGTACTGTAAACAAAAAAGCAGAGCGGCTGAAACCGTCTCTGCTTTTTTTATCAGCACATCATCATAAGCATGTGGAAGAGCATATCTTCGTACTGCTGCATTTTCTGGCCCACCACATCGTCCAGGTCGGCCCTGGGGGCGGGGTGATCCTCCTTAAAGGTGTCATAGGGTGTGTAGTACTTGCTTCTGAACTCAGGTATGTCTGCCAGCACGTGGTCGATGGTATCTTCTTTGGGCTTATCCCAGACCTGCTGCCCGGCGTTTTCGTAGGTGCCGTTATCGCGGACGTATTCCAGTACGGCTTTGTAGTTATCCGGGTTGATGGTGTTCAGGGAGTAGGGGCTTTTGTCGAAATTGAAGAAGTAATTGCCGCCTGGCGCCAGGATGTCAATGAGCTCTTTGGCTTTGTCAATGCACTGCTCCTTAGTGGCTGTCTTAAGGTAAGTGATGGGGTAAAAGCCCGAGATAATGTGTTTCTTGCCGAGCTTTTCCTTGACGAGCCTGGGATCGCCGTACTCAAAGTAGAAGCGGGTGCCCTGGGGCAGCTCATAGAGGTAATCCAGGTAGCGCATCCAGTTATCCTCACAGAAGATGAGGCAGGTCTGTCCCTTTTCGGCCAGGCCGTGGACCAGCTTGTAGAAGGTGGGCCAGTAATATTTTTCGAAATCTTTGGTACGCAGGTAGGTAGCCATGTGCAGGGCGATGAAGTTGGCGCCCAGCGGGGACGGCTTGACGGGCGTGCCTTTTTTGATGGACAGGGGCAGAATGGCGTCGCAGGCGGCCAGGATTTTTTCGGGACAGCGCTTGATGTCCATGGTAATGCCTTTAAAGCCCCTGAGAATATCGGACAGAAGGTCGAAGGGCGTGGTGCCGCCGCTGCCGGAGCCGGCAGGCGGTGCAAAAAAGCCGTATTTGTCAATGAGCTGTGCGTCCAGACCGGCGTAAAAATCGGCGTATTCAAAGTAGGCCTTTGTGGCTTTGGCCAGGGCCAGTGAACGGCTGACCGGGTCGGTATCCAGCACAGGGTAAATGCGCGGGAAGATTTTTTCCATCAGACAGTCGTAAGGGCTGGCGATAAAATCGTCGTAATCCTCGGGCTGCATGGCAGAGACTTCGGGGTGCTGGATAATGCCCTTGGAGCCCATCATAAAGGATCTGGAACCCAGCAGGTGGTGGTGGGCCGGGTAGGTGGCAAAGCTGGAGGGGTAGGCGTCGCTGGCGGTCAGCTCAAAGGATTTTTCATAGATGTCGAGCATGTCCTCCCGGGTCCATTGGGTGCGGCCCAGGTCTTTGCCGGCGTACTCGATCCGCAGCTCGAGGGGCAGGGCGGCGCTGATGGGAATCCTTTTGGGGATAGTGCCTGTGTATAAATCTGTAAACAGCTGGGTTCGTTCTTCCTGTAGTTTTTTCATTGCTTCACTCATGTTTATTTCTCCTTTTCTTAAATCAACAGGCCGATGATAAATTTGTACAGGCCCTCCTCGTAGGCCTGCATGATGTCGGCGTGGTAGTTTTCGTTGGCGATTTCGGGATGTTCCCTGACGTAGTCCTCCCAAGTGGTGTAGTAAGCTTGTGATTCCATAATTTCCTCCTGATTTTTAGTAGGCGCCGTGCTCACGGACGTACTCCTGAACGGCGATGAGGTTGTCGATGTTGGCGCTGCTCATGGACAGGATATCCTTGTCCAGGTCAAAGATAAAACCGCCGCCGGGCGCGCAGATGTCCAGCAGCTCCTTGGCCTTATCAATACATTTTTCTTTGCTCTCGGTCTTTAAAAGGCCGATGGGGTAGAGGCCGGCGATGATGTGCCGGTCTCCGAGCTTTTCCTTGATTTGTTTGGGATCGCCGAATTCAAAGCGCATGACAATGCGTCCGGGCAGTTCTCTCAGGAAGTCCAGATAGCGCGTCCAGTCCTGCTCGACGAAGAGGTCTACGCCCATGCCGGCATCGGTGAGGGCTTCGATTGTTTTCTTAAAGGTAGGCCAGTAGAATTTTTCAAACTGCTTCATATTCAGAAACGGCGCCATGTGCAGGGGCAGGAAGCAGCGGGCGTCAACGGTGCGCACTGGCCCCAGCCCCTGGTTGATCATAATGGGGGTAACGGCCTCGCAGGCGGCCAGAAGCTCTCTTGGGTGCCTGCGGATATCCTTGGAGGTGCCGCTGAAGGATCGGATAAAATCTGCCATAAAATCATAGGGCGCTTCGGTAAAGCCGCCGGGAGGGGCAATGGCAAAGCCAAATTCCTCGTTGACCTGGGCGGCCTGGGCAATCCCCTGGGCCGCCTGGTCGCTGTGCATCTTGTAGGCCTTGGCAAGGTTCAACGCATTCTGCACCGGGGACTGGTTCAGGCCGTCGTACAGCCTGGGCAGGATGGTTTCCAGCATACATTTGTAAGGGTCCTCGATAAACTGGGGGTATTCCCCGGGCTCAAGACCGTAGATTTCGGGGTGCTGCGCATAGCCCTCCTCGTTCATGACAATGGTCTTGCCGCCCAGCAGCTGGTATTTGTAGGGATTGCGCAGGGTATGGGGCCGTACCGGCGCCACATCGGTAGGGATCCGCTCGGCGGCGTAGCGCATCACGTCGATCATTTTTTCGGAGTGCCACTGGGCTTCCTTGATATCCATGCCCGCATACTCGATGGCGGCTTCGGTGGTCAGCCCGCCCCGGATGGGGACGCGTCTGGGGGTTTTTCCCCGGTACAGGTCTGAAAACAGTCCGGTACGTTCTTCCTGTAATCTCTTAATGGCTTCAGTCATAATTTTCCTCACTTTCAAAAATTAAACGCGGTTGATTTATTGAGAAGTATAATCGCTTTCGGGAAATTTGTCAACGGTTTTCAGAAAAATATTTTTTGATTTACGAAATAAAAGTTTTTAAAATGGCTAAAAATGGCGAATTTAAATAAAATTATAAAAAATTTACTAAAGAAAGAGAAAATAAAAGTTGACAGATTTACGAAAACAATATATCATTAAAATAAATTTAAACGCGGTTATTATTAAACACGGATAATTCAAACTTATCCGGAAATTAAAAAGAAATGAATTGAGGAGACTTAAAATGAGTGAAAAAAAATATGGTGCCGGCGTGCAAATAGCCGCCCTGTCTGTCGCCCTGCTGATGTACACCACCAGCATGACCACCCCGGCTCTGGCCGAGATTGCCAAAGCTTTTCCAACGGCTGCGCCGGAAACGGTCAAGCTGCTGTCCACCATACCGTCCTTAATGATGGTAATCTTTGCCCTGGTGGCCGGTAAGCTGACCCAGGTCATGAGTATTAAGAAGGTCATTACCATTTCCATGGTTCTGATTTTTGTGGGCGGGATTCCCTCTGCCTTTGTGGGCGATCTGAATTTTATGATTGCCATGCGTGTGGTCTTTGGCGCAGGCTATGGAATGGTATTTCCCATGGCCTCTGCGGTTATCACTGATTTATTTACGGGTACGCAGGCCAACAAGCTCATGGGCTTCAAGAGCGCTGTCGGCGCTGCTGCCGGAGTGATATTCCAGTCTCTTGGCGGGTTTTTGGCGGCCTACAACTGGCGCTTTTCCTTTTTCGGTTTTTTCCTGGTTATCCCCATCGCGGTTTTAATCTGGTTTAAACTGCCGGATACCGGTGTTAAAAAAGCAGAGAAAGCTGCTGACGGCTCAACGGTCCAGGAGAAGAAGCTGACCACCATGACCTATGTGCTGGCACTGCTCTGTGCGCTGCTGAACATTATGCAGTTCAGCTTTATGACCAATGTGGCTATGGTCATGAGCGCAGACAAGCTCGGTGACGCCGGGCAGGCCTCCTTTGTGCTCAGCACCTTTACGGCAGGCTCCTTTGTCATTGGAATGCTTTATGGCTCTGTGTCCAAATTCCTGAAGCAGTATGCCGCATCCTTCGGCGCCCTGTGCGTGGGCGTTTCTTTTGTGATCCTGATCATGGCGACCAGTTACCCGGTGATGCTGGTGGCCGCGGTGATCTTCGGCATTGGCTTCGGAACCTTTAACCCGGCCATTACCATGGCGGTTGCCGGATCGGCAGCCAGTCCCAAATACGCCGCCCTGGCCATTTCGGTTTACACCTGCGGCACAGGCATCGGCCAGTTCCTGTCACCCTATATCCTGAAGTTTATCCGCGGGATTTTCGGGATGGCCTCGGCACGGGCCGACTGGCAGATTGCGGCTGTCTGCCTGATTGCCGGCAGCGTTATCTCAGCCATTGTTATTTTTGCCGCCAGCAAGAAAAAATCCGACGCACCGCAGCTTCAATAGAAGTGCTGCATACGGCTCATATGCATAGAGGAGGGCATGATGAATATTTCCTTTGCAGTGCTGAATATCCGCCTTACTGCCTGCCCGCTACCCTGGCCACCATGGGCCTGTGCACAGCATTTGACAAGCGTGCTGCGGATGTGGATAAGCTGTTCCGCCCCGAGGAACTGCCCGAAGCCCGGACAGCGGCTCCTGTCCCTGCACCGGAGGAAGTATAGAGAAGAAGCTATAAAAAACCAACCCGTATCGCTGCGATACGGGTTGGTGCTGTCCGGACCTTTGCAACGGTCAGCCCCGAGTATTTCATTTTTGACCGCTATGAGTTGTGACGGACTTTAGCGGTCGTTCCTGTTTATGCAGCCTGCGATAAACGCAGTGACGCCCAAGAGTCGTTTTTTTGATGCTTTCAAATCCCTGCTGCGTTTGCCCGCGATTCTGAAAAGATTAAATTAAGCACAAAATTTTCCTTTCAGGGCCTTTTTGGGCTTTTTGGAAGTTTATTTTACTTAAAAAAGCCTGTTTTTGGCATTGGATGGCAGTTTTTCAAAAAGCAGGATTTTTTTGGATGCGGTATCATAGGGTCAAGCTTAAAAAACAAACGAACACCGGTGTTCCGAAAGGAACTTTACAATGCAGAATACAAACAAAACCCAAACCGCCGAAAGCCGCCTGATTCAGAAGGTTTTTGAGAGTGAGGAATTTGCGCGCGTGCGCACCCTGGTAAGCCCGGGCGAAGATCAGGAACTTTCGCCGACGGTCTATTTTGTGGCCAAGGACGTCTGCGACGCCATGGACTACCAGAACCACCGACAGGCCGTCAAGCGCCATGTGGAGCCCGAGGACGTTCTGAGCCGCGGGGTTCTTGACAAATATGGCCGCCGCCGCAGAACGCTGGTGATCAACGAGAGCGGCCTCTTTGCCCTCATCCTGGCCAGCCGACAGGACAAGGCCCGCCGTTTCCGCCACTATGTGACCAGCGTGATCCTGCCCGCCATCCTCCACTACGGCGCTTATATCGACCCTGGGCAACTGGAGGCCCTGAAAAAGGATCCCCGGGGCATCGAGATCCTGGCTCAGAACCTTGAGCGCATGTTCCGCCGCTGTGACGTCATGGAATACCAGATGAAAAAAGCCCAGACGGATTATCAGAGAATCCTGCCCGACGCCCTGTTCGGCCAGACCATCCAGGTGTCTGAGGACTGTATCAGCGTGGGGGCCATGGCCAAGCTCGTTTTTCAGGGGCACAAAAAGAGCATGGGGCAGAACCGCCTGTACGCCTGGCTGAGGGAGCAGGGCTACCTGTGCCGCCACTCCTGTTTCTGGAACCAGCCCACCCAGAAGGCCATGGATCTGGGTGTGCTCGTCCTGCGGGAAAACAGCGTCCGGGATAAGCATGGGCGCTGGCACCTTTACCAGAAGCCCATGGTGACCCCGAAGGGACAGCGCTATTTCGCGGAGCGGCTGCGCCCCGCAGACAGGGAGAATGAACGATGAACTACCTGACCGAGCTTCTGGCCTTTTACCGGTGGATGGGGGAGCAGCGGCTCACCCCGCTCCTCCAGGCCTACTGGCATCTGCTCATGTATTACAACAACAAGGCCGCCATTCTGGCAGAGGACGGACACTGGTACTGGCCTGTGAACTTTCGGGTAGCCAACTCAGTGGTGGGACTGGCCTTGGGCCTTAAAGACCGGTTCAAGATCAATCACCAGCGCAAGCACCTGGTTAAGCACGGCCGCATCGACTATACCCCGCACACAGGGCAGGAGGCAGGAGATTACCGCCTGATCCCTTTTGATTCGGGCCTTGCCCAGATCTGGGTGAGGGCGGAAAAAAGTGGCGCCCGCACCATGGTGTGGACGCAGACCCGCACCGGGGGCGCACCAGAGTCTGCACCATTCATAAATACTGTAAATCATAAACCGTCTTCTCTATATGGTTCTACTCAGGGGGGCGGCGGCGATAATATCATGGGCTTCAATCTTCTGCCCCCGCTGACCGATGAGGAGAAGGCAGCTGTCCGGGCAGAATACCCCGATAATGACGTGGCCCGCTTTAACGCGGAGTGGGCCTTGAGAGAAAAGAAAGGAGGACTGGCATGAACCGTTTAGGAATCGGCAGGGCCATCCTGCGCAGAAAGCGCCCCTATACCGTCCGGGCAGACGGTACGCTGGAGCTGGAGCTATGGGCAAGAGACGACGAGGAGGCAGAGGACGCGTTTAACGAATACTGCGAGGCAGTCCAGTATCATCACCCCGAGCTGGTGCTCACCCTGCGCAGTATCCGTGAGGACTGAGAAAGGAGCTGTGATTGGAGGGCCAAAATTACGAGCTGATCAACACCTGGGCCGCAGAGGCCAAAAGAGGGGAGAAGCGTGCTGCGGAGCTGCTGCTCCAGAGCTTCCGGCCTCTTATCCTGAAGATGGCTGGCAGCTGTTCTGAGGACGGCGGATTTGAGGACGCTTACCAGGACGGCACAGCCGCCTTTCTGGAGGCCGTGCGGCGCTACGATCCGGAGAAGAACCACCTGTTTCCGGGCTATATCCGGAGCTGTCTGGATTTTTATTTCAGGAAACGGCAAGAGGGCCGCTTTGACCGGTCGGTGAGCGCGGTGGTATCGCTGGACGCCCCGGCGGCCGAGGATGGCAGCCCTCTGGGGCAGCTGGTGCCCGACCCCAACCAGCCCGTCCAGGCCTACCACGAGGAGAACGACCGGAAAAGGCGGCTTGAAAAACTGGACTGGGCGCTTAAACAACTGCCCGGCGACCAGCGCAGGACCATCACGGCCTATTACCTGAAAGGCCAGAGCCAGAAGGCCATCGCGGCAGACTGCAAGCTCAGCGCTTCGGCGGTCAAAATGCGGATACACCGGGGCCTGCGGCGGCTGAGGGTGCTGATGGAGGAATAGAAAAGGGGAGAACTGCAGTGGCAGTTCTCCCCTTTGGGCTGTGGATAAAACATAAAAAAAGATAAAGAAGTTAAAACAAAAGGCAATTTTAGTTAATAGTGAATAGTTGTAGAACGCTTTTGCTGGCGCGCAAGCGATTAAAAGTGCGGCCACAGACCGCATCCAATCAAATCTGCCATAGGCAGATTTGCACCGGAACTATCCACTATTCACTATCAACTATCAACTGAGAAACCTCTTTCTAAAGCTTTATCTCTTCATGATCAATTTTGTCGACACTCTCAAAAGGCGTCCTCCCCGCGGATATACTTTTGAATCAGCCGGTTGGCGGTGGACTGGCTGACGCCGATGACCTCGGCCAGCTTGCGGCTGGATTTGTACTTGGTGTAGACCTCGTTCACAAGATCGCGCTTGATCTCCTCGAGGTTGTAGGTCTTCTGTGCCGCAGGGCCGGCCGGCACCTCGCCCTCCTCGCGCAGGTATTCCCAGAACAGATCCTCCTCCAGGATCATATGCTCAGAGTAGACCACCAGGCGCTCAATGGCGTTTTTGAGCTGGCGGATATTGCCCGGCCAGTCATAGTCGCTGATGAGGTACATCATCTTTTTGTCAAAAAGCTTGCTGGTACCGTATTTCTGGTTGTTCTTTTTCAGAAAATAGTTGGCCAGCAGGATAATGTCCTCCTTGCGCTCCCGCAGGGGTGGAATGGTTACCTTGATGATGTTCAGACGCCAGTAGAGGTCGGAGCGGAACTTTTTCTGTTTGATGAGCTCGATGAGGTTCTGGTTGGTGGCGGCAGTGATGCGCACATCCACATGCTGGAAGGCGTTGCCCCCCACAGGGATATAGCGCTTATTTTCCAGCACATCCAGGATTTTGGCCTGGAGCGGCAGGGACAGCTCGCCGATCTCGTCCAGGAAAAGGGTGCCGCCGTCGGCGTTCTTGATGAGCCCGGTACGCCCCTTGGGGTCGGCGCCGGTAAAGGCTCCCGGGACATAGCCGAAAAGCTCGCTTTCCAGCAGGCTCTCAGGAATTGCGGCGCAGTTGATGGCAAAAAAGGGCTTGTCCCGGCGCAGGCTGTGCTTGTGCAGGGTTTCGGCCAGAAAGCTCTTGCCCGTACCCGATTCGCCCAGAATCAGCACATTCAGATCTACGTTCACAGCCTTCTCCAGCTTTTTCAGGCAGGCCTTAAAGGCCTCGCCGCTGCCGATGACCTCGTCGGAGAAATCCGAGTCTGAGGAGACAATGGATTTTTCACTGGTGCGGTAGGAGAGGTCTGTGCGGGTCACGTAGTCCTGGGCTGTGGAGATGACCAGCTCGATCTCACCGTCTGCGTCAAACACTGGGATATTGACCGACATCAGGCTCTTGTGGGTGATGTAGTACATGTTCTCCGTGACAATGGGGCACTTCTTCTCCATGACCTCGGCAAAGCTGTGGGGCTCCCAGATGCCGCGCTTGATCTCGCCGCTGGCTTTGCCCACCAGTTCTTCGGGCCGGAGGCCGTGGTAGCGCATGGAGGAGGGGTTCACATAGACTACCCGTCCGTCCTTGTCATTCACAAAAATTTCCGCAAAAGCGTTCTCCACAATTTTGAGGAGCAGCTCCTGGGGCAGCTGGCGCAAATAAGCTTCGTATTCTGGGGTGTGTTCGATTTTATCAATGGTAATCAAGTTTCTCATTCCGTTTCG
>CAUEUD010000005.1 GCA_959020865.1 Eubacterium limosum
GGCAAAGCTGTAAAAATCGGCTTTGCAGCAGCGGTATAATCATTATTTTTTCGCCTATGAATCCAGTTTCAGCACTGCCATAAAGGCCTCCTGCGGTACCTCTACGCTACCCACCTGGCGCATACGTTTTTTCCCTTCCTTTTGCTTTTCAAGAAGCTTGCGCTTACGGCTGATATCCCCGCCGTAACATTTGGCTAAAACGTCCTTGCGAAGCGCGCTCAGGGTTTCCCGCGCAATAATTTTATTGCCGATGGCGGCCTGAATTGGAATTTCAAACATCTGTCTTGGGATGGATTCCTTGAGTTTTTTGGTAATGGCTCGTCCACGGCCTACAGCCTTTTCTTCATGGACGATAAAAGATAAGGCATCCACCAGCTCGCTGTTTAACAGAATATCCAATTTCACCAGCTTCGCCGGACGGTATTCCTTGATCTCATAATCCAGAGAAGCATAGCCGCGGGTTCTTGATTTAAGGGCGTCGAAAAAATCATAGATAATTTCATTGAGCGGCAGCTCATAATACAGGGACACACGTGTTTCTTCAATGTAATCCATATTGATATAGGTGCCCCGCCGTTCCTGGCAGAGCTCCATCACGGCGCCCAGATACTCAGATGGCACCATGATCGTCGCGTCCACAATTGGTTCTTCCATGGTGTCAATCTCAACCGGATCCGGCAGATTGGTGGGATTGTCCACCCAAAGCTCTGTACCGTCTGTTTTGATAACCTTGTAGATAACACTTGGCGCAGTGGTAACCAGATCCAGGTTAAATTCGCGCTCCAGCCGCTCCTGAATAATCTCCATGTGCAAAAGCCCCAGGAAGCCGCACCGGAATCCAAAACCAAGCGCTATGGAGGTTTCCGGCTCATAAAGCAGCGACGCGTCATTGAGCTGCAGCTTGGCTAAAGCTTCCTTCAAGTCCTCGTACCGGGCACCGTCCGCAGGATAGATCCCGCAGAATACCATTGACGTTACTTTTTTATAGCCTGGAAGCGGCTCAGCCGCAGGGCGGTCTGCTGCGGTAATGGTATCCCCGACACGGGTATCGCGCACATTTTTAATCCCGGCGTTCACATACCCGACATCACCCGCGGACAGCTCGTCCACTGGCAGCAGTCCCTTGGCAAAGATACCAACCTCGTCCACCTCAAAATCCTTGCCAATGGCCATCATTCGGATCTTCATGCCAGCCTTGATCTTCCCCTGGACCACACGCACTGAAGCGATAACCCCACGGTACTGGTCATAGTAAGAGTCAAAAATCAATGCCTGGAGGGGTGCGTCCGAATCCCCGCCTGGCGCTGGAACATCGCTGACAATGGCCTCCAGCACATCTTGAATATTGATTCCTGCCTTTGCAGAAATAAGCGGCGCATTCTCTGCGTCCAGTCCAATTACATTTTCAATTTCTGCCTTTACCTCATCGGGACGGGCACTTGCCAGGTCAATTTTGTTGATAACAGGCACCACTTCTAAATCGTTATCCAGTGCCAGGTACACATTCGCAATAGTCTGGGCTTCAATCCCCTGGGACGCATCCACCACCAGAATAGCTCCTTCACAGGCTGCCAGGCTTCTGGATACCTCATAATTGAAATCCACATGGCCCGGTGTGTCAATGAGATTTAAGATATACTCCTCGCCGTCCCTGGCATTGTAAATAAGCCGTACTGCCTGCAGCTTGATGGTGATACCACGTTCTCTCTCAATATCCATGTTATCGAGAATCTGGTCTTCCATATCTCTTTTGCTCAAAAGTCCTGTTTCTTCAATCAAACGGTCGGCCAAGGTCGATTTGCCGTGGTCGATATGGGCAATAATCGAAAAGTTTCGGGTTCTTTCCTGTTTTGTTAACAAAGTAATTCCTCCAATGTGTAAGTCTATTCGATAAAACACGCTATGTGTCCATTATTTTTATGCTACAGATTATTCTATCAAGAAAAATTTTTTTTGTCACGTTTTTTGTTGTAAATTTATTTTCAATGTGTTACAATCAATACGTTATAAATAAATGAGGAGGTACTCCATGGCTAACATTAAATCAGCTATTAAGAGAGCTAAAACAAACGAAAAGGCAAGATTGCGCAACAAGGCGGTAAAAACAAATTTAAAGACAACAATCAAAAAATTTGATGCTGCAGTTGCAGAAGGCGATCAGGCCAAAGCAGAAGAAACTTTCCGCTTAGCAGTTAAAAAACTGGATATGGCCGTTACTAAACACGTCATCCACAAAAATGCTGCTTCCAGAAAAAAAAGTACTTTAGCAAGAACCTTAAACGGAATGACCGAATAACCTCATTGTTTATATATTCCCAAATTTAAACCCGTGTCTCAAGGGTGGGCGCACAGTTGTTAGTGCGCTTTTTTATTTTTTGAAAGCTAAAGAGTAAGATGCGACAGAACGCCGCATCTTCTCCCCCAGCGTATTAAAGCTTGAGTACAAACCATTCCAGACCAAACTCAGGTTCGATCTGTCCTGTTTTCATTTTAAGATCCAGCTCTGCCGCCTCGATCATGGTACGCTTAAGACCTGCCACCCGGTAACGCCGGCCATTTTGCAATACCTTTTTAACCACGAAAGGCGACAGCTTTGCTTCCTTGGCAATGATATCTGGGGACATGCGTTTCTCTGAGAGCAGCTTGACCATCAGCATAATACGAATTTGCCTTAGCAGAAGTCCAAAAACGCCAAAGGGACCTTCCCCTTCAAGATAAAACTGGTTAAGCATTTTAAGCGCCGCGCCCTTATTACCGCCCATGGCATAATCGACCATCTTAAACACATTGTCTTCAACCGATTTTGGCATAACGGTTTCTACGTCCTCCAGAGTAATGGCGTCACGCTCCCCTACATAGTCAATAATTTTATTCAGCTCATTATCAACCATTTCCATATTTTTATTATCATTTTCGAGGTAAAGGGTATCCATAACAAACTGTTCTACTACCTTCTGGCTTGTCCGTTTGCCAGCCAGCTTAAGCCGACGGCCAATCCATTTTTCCAGATCAATTTTGTTCAGCTTGTCATAATCCACAATGGCTCCCTGTTCCTTAAGGGTTTTATATACCTTCTTACGCTTGTCCGGACTGCTGTCACAGAGAATAAGCACCGTACTGCCAGATGGTCTTTCAATGTATTTGTTCAGAGCTTCCACGGTTTTCTTATCGCTTGTCTTGGTCAGACCCGCGCTTTCGCGCACAATGACTACCCTTTTTTCACTCATGAGCGGCAGCGTCTCGCACACAGACAATATCTCAGATATATCTGGATTTTTGTCCTCAAACACCGCCAGATTCAACTGCTCCAGGCCTGGCGCGATCATTGTTTCTACCAGAGTGTGCTCAACCATATTCCCGATGTACTGCTCCGGACCCGCAAAAAGATACACTGGCCGCACCTGTTTCTGTTTGATGGCCTTCATTAGTTCCTGATATTTCATGTTAACCTCTTATCCGTTATTTTAATCTTTATCGATATAGCTTCGTACGCTTAAATCTTTTCCATCTGTCCATACTTCCACTGCGCCGTTTTTATCCGTTCTTTTGCAGACTGCGCCGGATGCCTCAATATTTTCAAGCACCTCGTTGGTCGGATGTCCAAAACTATTATAACGGCCAACCGAGATTACAGCAAGGGATGGATTAAGCTTTTTTAAAAACTCCGGCGACGTGGAGAACCGGCTGCCATGATGGCCGACCTTCAGGACATCCGTTTCAGGCAGACTGCGAACAATGGCTTCCTCAGCCGGGAAACCGGCGTCACCTGTAAAAAGGAAGGATCGGCTTCCATAGCATAAACGCAGCAGCATGGACGCGTCATTTTGCTCCTCGTCTGCCAGCATCTCTCTTTTACTCTCCGGCCAGAGCACCTCAAAAGATAAGCCATCGCCGCTTTCCAGTGTGCTGCCTTTTGCGAGAACCTCTACGGGTATTTTATTCTGGCTTAATAGCGCTTCATTATTATATTTACTGGAAACATAAATCCGCCCCACAGGAATTTCGGTGAGAAGCTCCTCAATCCCCTGTGCATGGTCCGCATGATTATGTGAGATAAAAACCCCGTCAATCCGCTGGATGCTTTTGGCGTACAGCGCAGGCAGTAGAACACTTTCAGAGATAGGTACACGCTCCTTCCGGGGGGCATTGCCATAGTTTTCGTATCCCCCGCCATCAATAAGGTACACACCTCCAGATGGTGTCTCAACAAGCGCACTGTCACCCTGCCCCACATCTAAAAATGTTACCTTCAAAGGCTGCCGGACCAGCGATGTGCCAAAAATGACCAGCAGCAGCAACGGCAAAGACACCCCAACAAAATACCGGGCAGATTTTTTGTTCAAATTAAAATAACCGGCGAGCAGAAGGGCCGCAAGCACCAGTATCAGAAGTTCTGCCAGAGTCATGGCGCCTCGATGCAGAACCAGCCAGTTGAATTTTGAAAAAAAATTGGTTAAGAATAAAATACCGTCCGCTAAAAAGGCTGCCGGCAGACAGAAAAGCCCGCCTGCTGCCGGAATAAAAGCTGTAAGTGGCACTGTAATCAAAGCAAAAACCAGCAAAACACCCACCAGAGGGACGACCAGCAAATTAGAAATCAGCGCTACCAGATTCAGGGTATGAAAATGATAAAGGCTGGCTGGCATGGTACCCAGGGTGGCACAAAAGGTCAAAAGCAGGCTGGATACCATCGCTCCCGGTGCTTTAATGTGCCGTTCATATTCGTACAGCAATGGCCTGTAAAACAAAACAATCGCCAGCACCGCGGAAAAAGAAAGCTGAAAGCCCGCCATAAAGAGCTGGGCTGGCTGAAATAATAATATAACGATACCGGCCAGACACAGTCCGTTTAACGCATCATAGGTCTCAGCCATTCCCCTGCCGCCAACCAGTGCCAGGCACATCAGCGCAGCCCGGATGACCGACGGGCTGAAGCCTGTCAGTGTAATATAAAACAGCAGGCAGGCCGCCAGAACCGGTAAGTGGTAACGGCGCCGCACACCGAGCAGAGCCAGCATCCAAAGCACTAGAGCGTACACATAGCCCACATGCAAGCCGGATATAGCCAGCACATGGGAAACGCCTGCCTCCCGAAAGGATGCCTTTACCTCATCATCCATAGTACTGTCGCCCAGCAGAATTCCTTTGATTAACCCGCTCTGAGGTGGCGTGAAAAACTGGTCGCAAACTTCTGACAAACGCTGTCTCATCCCATAAACAGCGTATAAGGGGCTGGATGAACCCGGATTCACTGTGACGGACTCTCCGTTTTTCAGATAAACCTGTCCACTGATCCCCTTTGCCTTTAAATAAAGCGCATAGTCAAAACCGCCCGGATTCCGCCTTCCGGCCGGCTCACTGATTTCACCGTCAAAGCTTAAAGCAGCTCCCGGCGTGTAGTTTACACTGTTCTCCGCTACTGTAACCATCACCTTTCCTGAAACAGGCATGTGATTAATTTCCTGAAGCTTCAGTACAAACCGGGTCTTTTCCCCTTCCTGTAAGGGGACACTGTCCACTATGCCCGAAAGCAATACCGAGTGATCCCAAAAATCCTCAAAAGGATTTTCGTTTCCAAACACAGGGATAGCAGCGGCACATCCCAGCATGTAAACGGCCAATACCAACACCACACTTACAGGTCTTACTCTTTTAAAGATCAGCGGTAAAGGCAGCAAAGCGACCGGTAAAAGGACGTAAAGAAAAAAGGGCGCCCCAAATCCGGCCAACAGGATTGCGCAGCACAGTGCTGCGAATGCATAAATCAGCGGTCGTTTCATTGTGCCCCCTTATCCGTTTGTTTATTTTGCCGCTCTCAACAAATGATTAAATCGTAAAGTTTGCCATGATTTCAGCCTTAGATAAACGTCCGTTAAAGCGTCCATTTCCAATCTCATAGTAACGCTGCGGTGAAATCTCTGGGCTGAAATGCGTGAGGATAAGTCGGCGGACTCCGGCATTATTCGCGTTTTGAATGGCTTTTTCCATGGACAGGTGAATCGCAGAATCCATATCATCCAAAAAAGCGGAATCGCACAGCAGCACATCCACACCCTTTGTAAATTCCTCCAGCGCCTGGCACATCGCTGTATCACCAGTATACATAAAAGTAGACTTTCCGTCATAGGCCTTGATCGCAAAATCCTTAAGCGGATGGCGCATTTCCATAAAACTGAAGGCCATGCCTCCAATTTTGAGTTTCAGATCTTCAGTGATCGGCGTAAGATCAAATACATTTTTATAGGACAATCGGTCAAATTCCTTATCGGGGCTGTCCGGGGCATAAAGCGGAATCGTCATTCCCCGCATCTCAAGGGCATAGCGCAGCACAAACAAATCCGAAATGTGATCGGGGTGAAGATGTGAACAGATTACCGCAGTAATCTCCTCAATGTCACAGATTGTCCGAAGGTTGGCCAATGTACCGTTGCCCATGTCAAGCACGACCTTGGAATCTCCATTTTCAAGCAGATAGCCCGAACAGGCACCTCCTGCCTTTGGGTAGGGTCCTGTATTGCCTAATACGGTTAATTTCATTTCAAAAAACCTCCATTTTTCGTTGATTAAAGTTCATTTTAATGGTTAAATGATATAGTAATATAGTTATTATACACCATATTTACAGATTATCCCACGGTAATCCAATCTTTTTAAATACATTGACATCAAAAGGAGGTTCAGCATGAATAAACCGGGCTTGGTTTTGTCCGGCGGCGGAAGCCGCGGCTCCTATCAGATAGGGGCTTATCGGGCATTGAGAGATAACGGCATCGAAATCTGCGCCGTTGTAGGTACCTCCATCGGAGCCATAAACGGAGCCTATATTGCCCAGGGCGATCTTGATCTCGCCTGCGATGTCTGGGAGCATATTGACTACCACACCGTTTTCGCCGAAACCAGAGGTTTGCTGATGGATGTAGAGCCCCTGCACACACTTCTAAATGAAACCATCGACGAAGACGCTGTAAGACACTCCCCCATCCGTTATGGACTCACCACCTACAATTTAAGTGATATGAAAATGGAATACCTTTTTATCGAGGATATTCCACAGGGCAAGCTGGTTGACTTTATTATGGCCAGCTCCAATGTACCCATTTTTAAGAGAGTGGTCATCGACAATAAGCGTTACCTCGACGGCGGTGTCTACGACCCGCTGCCGCGCAAAATGCTTTATGACGCAGGCTGTCATGACATGATCACGATCATGATCGACATTAATCCCATAAGCGCATCGGACCATATGAAATACGAAAGTCTCGAGGAGCTCCGTATTACCCACTCTGCCGACCTCGGCCATTTTTTGAGCGTGGACCCGGTTGTCATCAGGCAGAACTACGACATGGGCTACTACGATGCTCTGCGGGCTCTGAGCCAGTATGAGGGAGGTTATTATTACCTTATTCCTAAAAACTACCGTTCCGTCCCTTTAGCCCGGGCTTTTAATAAAAGGGATATCCGTCCACTGGTACAGGACAGAACAGCCTGCTCCATTTTAAATGGCAACATGACCCTAAGGCGGCTGCTTATCCATCTCACCCTGACCCGGTACTGGAAATCTAATTACACAATGACCTGGAATGAGCTTTTTACAGCCTGTGCCGAGCTTACAGGTGAGCTTTTAGCCATTCCAAGGTACAACGCCCTTACACTATATGAGCTCATCAAACAAATACTCGACAGTACGGATTTTATAAAAGCCTCTGACAGCTACCAGAAGCATGACCATGCATCCCTGGGAGAGGTCATTCTCACAGGGCAGACAGACTTCATCCGCAGGGAATACGCAGCAGTGGCTCTGGCCGAAAATCATCCGGCAATTACAGCGCTGCTGCCAGCGCTTATTCTTGCAGTACCTGATGTGGTCATTGCAGCCCTATTCTTAAAAGTTATCAAAAACAGAAGGAGAACCCAATGATAAGACTCGATCCCCAAAATTTTGAAGCCTCCGACGGCGCACGGATATACTATTACAGTACTCCACGCAATTTGGATACCAAAGCCGTCCTTATAATTGTGCACGGAATGGCTGAGCATGCCATCCGCTATACCGAATTCGCTGATTTTCTTTACCGGCGCGGCGTTATTGTCTACGCCATCGACCAACGTGGTCACGGTATGACTGGAACCTTCGACGGCACCCTGGGTTATTTTGACGATGTGGACGGCTGGCAGCGCATTGTCGAAGACATTCACGAGCTTACCGACCATGTCCGTGAGGAAAACCCGGATTTGCCCTTGTTCATTCTTGGACACAGTATGGGCTCCGTCGTAACACGCACCTGTCTCATTGATTTTGGCGGCCTGTTTAAGGGCGGTGTTATTGTCGGAACCACCATGGGAGTAAGCAAGGCTGTTCGGTCATTTGGTAAGACCATTGCCAAGGCAGAAATCGCCAAATACGGACCTACCCACCCTTCTGAGCTACTGACAAGAATATCCTTTGGCGGCTATAATAAAAAATTTGCCCCCAACCGTACCGAGTACGACTGGCTCTCCGTCAATGCGCTGAATGTGGATGCTTACTTAAAAGATCCGTTATGTGGCTTTACCTGCACTTCGGCTTTTTTCTATGACCTTTTTACCGGTCTGGATTACGCTAATGATCCCCGCAATATTTTCAGAATGCCCGCCGATCTTCCCATTTATATGATTTCCGGCGGCAGCGACCCTGTCAGCAATATGGGTAAGGAGGTCCGTGCACTGTACCAGCGTTTTAAAAAAGCGGATATGAAAGATGTTTCCATAACGCTGTATCCCGGCAAACGGCACGAAATCCTAAACGAGACTAATCGGCGTGAGGTTTACCAGGATATCCTGAGCTTTATACAAAAGCACTTTTAAGAGGCCTCGGCCTCTTTACAATTTAAAAAGCCTGCCGAATTTAAATCCGGCAGGCTTTTGTATTTTTATCTTCTATTCGCCGACTGGCGGCAATTCCTGTGCTTCGGCTTCGATCTCTGTGATCACCGGCTCATATTTTGAGTTAAACTTTCCTTTTTTATCGAAAACACGGATGAGCAGATAAGAGATGACCGTCAGCAGTATACCGGTAAAAAAAGGGACGAGTACCAAATCCAGAGTCAGGGCAACAGCGGCAAAATAGCCGACCGCACAGCCCACAACAAAGGCGATAAGAGGGATACCGTACATAATTGAGGTCGCCTTGATAACATTGGCAAACTCCATTTCCACAGATACAGTATCGCCCACCTGAGCGCCAGCTGCATTTCTGGCAGTAGCTTCCATGGTCATTTTTTCCTTACCAACCTGGCAGGCTCCGCAATCGCCGCAGGCGGCATGGCGCTTAATCAGCACCTTTGCATTCTTTCCCTTTAGTTCTTCGACGATTCCAATTTCTTTCATCGTATATCACTTCCTTAATGGTTGCTTTTTCCCTTTTATACCCTGTCCGGCATTCTTAAAACCTACAGTATTTCGTCGATACTGATGCCCAGATCGATGAGTTGGTCAAGCTGTGCTTCCGCTGGCGCATCGGTCATCAGGCAGCTGTGATTTTGTGTTTTCGGGAACGCAATAACATCGCGGATATTATCGATATCCATAAGCATCATGATGAGACGGTCAAGGCCAAAAGCCAGACCTCCGTGCGGTGGTGTTCCATACTTCAATGCTTCCAACAGGAACCCGAACTGCTTCCAGGCGTCCTCCATGGTAAACCCAAGGGCCTTAAACATTTTTTCCTGTACATCCTGATTATGGATACGAATAGAACCGCCACCCAGCTCAACGCCATTTACGACCATGTCGTATGCGTCGGCGTGTACCTGCGACGGGTCGGTTTCCAGAAGCGGAAGATCTTTATCCAGCGGCGCGGTAAACGGGTGATGCTTGGCTACATAGCGCCCTGCCTCCGCATCGTACTCGAGCAGCGGGAAATCAATCACCCAGAGGAAATTAAACTTGCCGCTCAAATCAAATTCAAGCTTCTTAGCCAGTTCCAAACGCAGCTGGCCAAGGGCAGTACAGACAATCTCATCCGTATCAGCCACAATGAAGATCATATCCCCAGGTTCTGCGCCCATACGTTCAAAGATCGCATTCTTTTCTTCTTCAGAAATAAACTTGAGAATCGGCGATTTCATTTCTCCGTCAGATACGTCGATCCAGGCCAGCCCCTTTGCCTTATAAATAGCTGCGAATTTTTCAAGGTTTTTAATGGTCTTTTTGCTAAGTCTGCCCTGGGCATCCTTTGCGTTAATGGCACGGACAGAACCGCCCTTTTTAACTGCGCCCGAGAATACTTTGAATTCGCTGTTTTCAACGATATCGGAAATATTTGTGAGCTCCATGCCAAAGCGCGTATCCGGCTTGTCCGAACCGAAACGGTCCATTGCTTCCTGATAAGTCATTCGGATAAACGGAGTTTCCAGTTCAATACCTCGGACTTCTCTGAAAATTTTAGCAATCATGTTTTCCATGATGGGCAGAATATCGTCTTTTGTGATAAAGGACATTTCCATGTCGATCTGGGTGAACTCTGGCTGACGGTCCTGACGGAGGTCCTCGTCACGGAAGCATTTTGCAACCTGATAATAACGGTCTACGCCCGAGATCATCAGGATCTGCTTAAAGAGCTGAGGACTCTGGGGCAGTCCAAAAAATTTTCCCTTCTGAACGCGGGAGGGTACCAGAAAGTCACGTGCGCCTTCCGGAGTCGGCTTACCCAGAATCGGTGTTTCAATCTCCAGAAAACCTTCGTCGTTTAAAAAGTTGCGGGCAATGCTGGCCACCTGGGCTCTGGTTTTTAACATTTTCTGGTTTTTAGGCTTACGAAGGTCTAAATAACGGTATTTCAGCCGGACCGCCTCGTTGCTCTTGTCGTCGTCTTCCACATAAATTGGCGGAGTATCGGCAGTATCAAGAATGGTCAGGCTTTTAACCATAACCTCAATTTCACCGGTTGCCATTTTGGGGTTGACGTTTTCTGCGTCGCGGTTAACAACTTCCCCTTCAATACAAAGCACATATTCATTACGTACCTTTTCGGCTTCTGCAAAGGCTTCTGCGCTGACTTCTTCATTGACGACCAGCTGTACCTTGCCGCTGCGGTCTCTTAAATCAATAAAGAGAACCCCTCCAAGATTTCTTCTGGTGTCCGTCCAGCCGCATAATTTGACGGTCTGTCCTACAAATTCCGTATTCAGTTCGCCGCAGAGGGCGTTTCTATAGGTGGTTTTCATCTTTCCTCCTGTTATGTTATCTATGCGTATTTTAACTTTTTCATATCTTATTATTATATAAAAGGCGTCCCCTTTATGTCAAGTGTCTGGGGGGTTTTTCTGGGCTTTATCCAATATCTTTACACAGTGGGATTAATGGGTGATATTAAGTAATTATGAATAAAAGCATGTTATACTAATTTAAATCAAGATTCGAGAGGAACTTTCAATGCATCTGCAATATTATTTTGGCAATGACTTCAAACAATTTGAAGACTATCTTTCATCCATAGAGCACACGGTTTTTGAATGTAAAAAGGACACGCCGCTCAGCGGTGCGGGTGCGCCGCTGGACAAGGAGTATTATGTTCTGGAGGGCATGATCCGCACCTCTTTTATACATGAAAGCGGTCATATCAAGGCTTTTGCTTTTTACGGACCTTATACCTTCGCGCCCCTCTACTACCCCGGCGACTATAAGATCGAAAGCTCTCTTATCTTTACAGCCGCCACAGATCTTAAGGCCTTGGCCTTTGACCGAAAACTTCTGGGGCGCTATCTCAATGAAAATTCCGCGCTTAATCAGGCCATGTACGATGCCTATATGCGGTTGGTGGTGCTGCTTATCGAGGATAACATCAATCAGCTTTTTTCAACAGGGCTTGAAAAAGTTTCGCATTTCCTGCACAGCGCTGTCACCAACAGCGGCAACCCGGTGGTCCTGATATCACAGGACGATCTGGCCAACTTTGTGGGCATGAACCGTGCTAATGTGGCTAAATATCTGAAACAACTGCGTGATGAGGAAATCATCGAAACGGCCAGAAACCGAATCATCGTAAAAAACATCAAAAAGCTACAGGATTACAGCCAATATACTGGTTAAATCTTTTATTTTTCCTTAAAAACATATTATTTTAATGTTTTTTATGGCTGTTATGTCTTTTAAAAGATATACAGTCTTTTTTATTGTGCTATAATTAGTACATATTTGAAAACGTTACAGGCCTGTTTTTCAAACGAATATAAGAGAGGTGTTTTTCAATGAGTGATAACAAGAAACTACAGGAAAATCGGATCAAAAATTTCCATGATTTTTATAACAACCGGATTCCAGATCATGTACCTACCGGCTATATGATCTCTCACTATCTGGTAGCAGAATACGGCGGACAGAATCTTTTTGACTATCAGTACGATTATGGACGTCTGCGCGAGCCTGCGTTGGCACTGGATAAACGGATTATCTCAGATGTGACTCCTATTCTTCCGTGCAGCCAGGTGCTTAACCGTCCGGCAGAATTCTATCAGATCCTGGGCTCTCAGTCTTTTGTGATGGGAAAGAACGGAGTCGTCCAGCACCCTGAGGTTGTCGGTATGCAGTCTGACGAGTACCGTGCCCTGATTGACGATCCTTTTACCTTTTTAATGGAGACTGTTATTCCACGCCAGTACAAAAATCTTGATCCCGCTGACGGGTTTAAAACCGCCACAACGATTATGAAGGCTCAGTCCAGCCTGGATAAATCAATCAACGCTTCACTGCCCTGGTTCATGGAAATCACAGAACAGGGCGGACACTATCCCGGCGCTCCGGCCGGCTCTTCCGGCATGACAGAAGCACCCTTTGATTTTATCGCCGACCAGCTTAGAAGCTTCAGCGGTGTGAGCATGGACATACGCCGCCACCGCAGCGAGCTTAAGGAAGCCTGTGAAGCGCTGCTGCCTGTACTGTTTGAATGGGGACGTCCACCGGTTCCAAACGCAGAAGGTTCTGTCTTTATTCCACTGCATATGCCAACCTTCATGCGCGAAAAGGATTTTCTTGACCTGTGGCTGCCAACCTTTAAAACCATGATTGAGCAGTACGCAGCGCTTGGCGTACGCTGCAATATCTTCTGTGAGGATGACTGGACACGCTACTTGGACGTTTTGCAGGATTTCCCTGCTGGAACACAGATGTGGTTTGAATTCGGCGATCCTCAGCTGATTAAGGATAAGCTGGGCGACAAGATGATTATCCAGGGGCTTTTCCCTGTTTCTGCCCTTCGCGGCACCAAAGAGGAAGTCGTGAACAAAGCCAGAGAGCTGCTCGATATTATGATGCCAGGCGGCGGCTACTATTTCCACTTTGACAAAAACCCATTCCTTCTGAACGAAGTTAACATTGATAACTGGGCCGCCTTATCCGAAACGGTTGCAGAATATGGCGTCTATAAAAACGCAGGAGAAGCCTGCGGCACGCCGCTGAATGCAGAAGGATTTGTCTTTGACCCAGCTAAATTCAGACCCATTGAATCTAAATATCTGACCACTTGGGAAGCTTTTAAATCTGAAAACCCACTGGTTCCTGAAATTGCCAAAGGAAACCTGGCACAGCTCAATAACGAGCTCATCAATTTCTTCATGTACCTTCTTGTCTAAGACGGAAAAGAGCCGCGGATCAAAATCCCGCGGCTCTCATTTTTATGTTTTAAACGGATACCCTAAAGGCTGTTAAACCAATCCTTAAGCTCCTGCTTTACCTCATCGGGCAAATCGTACTTTCGAACGCCCTGAATCGCGCCCTCCAAACCCATAAGCTTATGCAGGCAGGCGCCGGGATCATTCTGCTTTAATCTTAAAAAAGCCTCCTTCGTTCCAGCTGCACGCAGCTTTTCCGGAGTGTCAATTCCGATTGCCTCCAGTTCCCCGGCAACCACCTTTCCAATATTCGGCAGCTTTTCCAGCTGTGACATGTTTACACTTCCTTTCTTATCCAGGACATGGTATAGAATCCATTTTCCGGTGTATGCGCAATAGCATCCGGTATTACTCTCAGCCCTCCGGCAATGCCAAGTTCCTGGCAGGCCAGATCAAAATGACACAGGGCAATGCCCAGATCAATACGGTTCAGGCTGCGCGGTGCCATCCGGTAAAAGTGCGCGCCCTCAGGCACAATAAGCACCTGCCACGGCTGGCAGTTTCTTGAGGATGGGGCCAGACGCACCATCTCAAGGGGTATCCCAAAATCCCCTGCGCTTTTTTGGGTGAGCGGGATATTCCAGTTATCTGAAAAAAAGATGGTCTCAAAGGGTTTCCTGGATCGTTGCTTGGTTACCCTGCTCATGGTTTTAGACACCATAGACGGTTTGGCGGATGCCTGGCCGACCGGCGATACGATGGGCAGCATTTCGTCTGCCTTCAGCTGAACTGCGTCGGCAAAGGCCCCTTTGTTAAAGGTTCCGCCAATCCAACAGGTCCCCAGTCCCAGCTGGGTGCTTTTAAGCACGACTTTTTCAAAGGCGTAGCCCAAAGCTTCCTCCGCAAAACTGCTCCGGTCACAGCACACAGCCAAAAATGCCTGTGCATTTTTAATGACCCCATAGGTACCCAGTCGATGGTTGCCGGGGTATTCACCGGTTTTAATTAACTCTACTCTTATTCGTGCATCAAAGGGATGCTCTATATGCCGCAGATAGTCTTTAAGCTGCCCTTCTGCTGCGTGGTGCATGGGACGCTTGCTATAGCTGCGTATCGAACGGCGGGCTTTCATTGCCTCGATTACCGATTTTTTCATCCTTACCACCTCTCCCTGGCGTCTGTTTTTTATGTGATACCAAGTGTTGCTCTTAGGATACCACCAACCAGGAAAAATTTCAAGTTTCAGTCTCCTGAGCTAGGTCAGCTTTAATGAAAAGCGGCGCCATAGCACAAAAAACCAGAGAGCCGATGTCCCTGTAAATAGGAGGATGGCACAGAGGCCCGGCGTTATGGCCCACTGAGCAATCCAGAAAGATGGCAATAAACCGAACACATACTTCCCACCCCCTCTGAGCACAAAAGGGATCACCATTCCAAACAGAATAAGACCCGAAAGCTTGCTGAACGCCATCCCTTCCACTTTATTGGAGGACGGGCTGACAATAAGCATAGATGCCAGCATCCCCAGAACCGCAGACTGCAGGGACAGACTGGCCATGATAAAGGTAGAATCAACTGACAGCCTGAAAACTGCCAGAATACAAAACGATATCAGTCCTGAAACCGCAGCGGGGAAAACCAGCCGTGACACCAGATATCCCTTCTTACCAATTGGGGTGACACAGAGGTAAGCGCTCATATGACTGTCAGTCTCGGTCAGAATAACCATGGCCGAGACAAAGCACAACATGTAAGGAGTGATACCGGAAAGGAACAGGTCCAGCAATAAATAGTAAGGCTCAAATCCAAAGCCAAACCATCTAACAAACAACGGCTCCAGTGCCGGAATACCGAATCGAAAAAACGCACCGCAAAGCGGTGGGGCTGCACATACCATAATCAGCATCCTGTCTGCCGCAATCTGACGAATAAAATAACAAAACGAACGGTTCAGCGCTCTCATAACGTCAGACCTCCAAGATGACTGGTCATTTTTATATAAGCCGCCCGCGCTGTAAAGAATGCTGCTGCCAGCCACAGAATCAGGCTGAGAGCTGTCCAGTTAATACTTCCGCTTATGAGCTGATAAACTGCCACACCGGGGTGCAGACCGAGCATCCAGGGCCGGTAACCGGCTACCCACAAAATTGCGGGACCAAAGATCATCAGCTCAATGGGAACAGTTACCAGTATAAACTGGTTAATCGTAGAAATCCTGGTACCTGCTGCCAAACCTACCATGCTGAAAAACATCGCGCCAGCAAATGTGCCGGCACATAAGAGGGGCAGGCTCGGGCTGCCGCCTATCACACCCAGCACCGCTGCGGCCAGAGTGCTGATGAAGGACAGAGACAAAGCTTTTGAAACAATATACTCCTCCGGACGCACTGGTGAAACGGCAAGGGATTCCAGCACACGCTGGCTCCGCTCCAGAAGAATCACGGCTCCCATGAAAAAGAGCCCCAGAGCTGCCGGATCGGAGAAGATAATTAACGCAGTGCCGGGTGCCTTCCAGTCCGGCGGCATTATGGACAGTACGCCCGCATAGATCAGAGTCAGAATCAGGTATAACCCATAAAAACCGTACTTCCACTGCTGACGAATATCCCCCTTTAGAAGACCCACGACTCTCATTGCAGCGCCCTCCCTGTCATTTCGATAAAAATATCGTTAAGGGTCGGTTCGCTGCTGTGTATGGATAACAGGCGATTGCTTCTGATCAGCCCGGCAAGCAAAGAATCACCGGACAGGGCACCGAGAGGACAGGATGCACTTTTCTCAATGCCATCCATATAGGAATAGATAACCCGGGCAGCCCCCTTTGACATTATCAGGTTGTGCGGCGTATCCACTGCTTTCATCTCACCATCGACGATAAAGGCAACACGATCGCAGAGCTCTGTGGCATCCTGCATATTATGGGTTGTCAGAATAATTGCCTTTCCCTGACCGCGCTGCTCTCTGATCAAGTCCTTCATATGACTGCTGCTCACAGGGTCAAGGCCGCTTGTGGGCTCGTCCAGAAAGAGAATATCCGGATTGTGTCGAATGGCTTTAACAAAATTGAGGCGAGATTTCATTCCTTTTGAATAAGCCGATACCTTTTTATCTCCGTCCTTTTCCAGACCAACACTTTCTAAAAGTCCCTCAATCGGCAACAGAGGACCTTTATAGAGCGAACCAAAAAAATCAAGGTTCTCACGTGCAGTCATTTTTTCATAGAAGCTCGGAAACTCAAAATCTACACCAATCTGCTCATAAAAGCTATTGCTGTGATCCCGGACTTCTTTCCCATTGACCACAGCGCTGCCGCCATAGCCGGGCAGTATACCTGTCAAAATTTTCTGCAGGGTGCTTTTTCCTGCCCCGGAAGGCCCTAAAAAACCAAAAATCTCACCTCGCTCCACTTCAAAACTAATCGACTTGATAAAAGGCCTATGGGTATAGCTGAAACTCAAATTTTCTGCTCTAATCATTTTTCACCTCAAAAAGCTGGATGGCCACACCATGCAGCAGCATCTTCAGCACATCGTCAAATATCGGAGCGCCAATCTCTCTTTTATGTAGGAGCAGTAAAAATACTGCTCTTAGCGCAGCGCTGAACAGCTCGAAATTTTTTCCCTCTAATCCCGGCAGCATAGCTGCCAGCTGTTCGACACTGAAATCATCCTGAGCCTGATGTGCTGCTACCACTTCATCGGGCAATCTGCGCATGAGCAGCTCCAGATCACCGCTCACAATCATTGGCATAAGAATACTGTCGTCCGCCATTTTACAAAAACGGAAAAGCAGATCCGTCAATGTATCCGGGGTCATATTGTCTTTTAGCGCTCCAACGGCTTTCAAAACCTCTTCCTGCACATTATCATGAAAGTCCATCACCACCTCAAAAAAGAGCAATTCCTTGGAAGGATAAAACAGATAAAAGGTCCCTTTGGGAATATTGACCCGGCGCACCAGCTCATCGACTGATGTCTTGCGCATTCCATACTGTTTAATACATAAAATTGCCTCCTCATGGAGCCTCTGGCGGATATAAGCCCGCTCCTGATCCGAATAAGCCTTTGGCATTTTCAATCCTCTTTCCTTTTATTTGACTATTTTTGTTTTATTAGTCAAATAATATCATTCATTATGGACTGAGTCAAGAGAATAAAAAAAGACCTGCCACTTTACCAGAGACAGGCCGTATAATCATTACAGCTCTTTATGCATCATCAGCCATTCGTCTACATCAGAATAGCCGAGACTTTTATAAAACTCATGGGTTTCCGGCGCTCTCAGGGTCATTAGAATAATTTCCTCCACACCGTTCTTTTTTACATGCTCGGTCATTTCATCTAAGAGCCGGGTGCCTATGCCCTCTCCCTTATGATCAACATCTACACAGAACTCCTTAATTTGGAAGGCCATCTTAGTATCCTCGTACTCATAATCTCCCAGAATCATTCCCACCATATACTCATGGTCATCGAGAGCTACCATAGCACTGGCACTGTTATTGGAAAGCATGAGCTCCAGACGCTTTTCCGCACGCTCAGGTGTCCAGCTGTCCTTCCAGGGAGGTGTATTAAAAGCCCTGGTAAAGTTTTGAGGCTTCTTTTAAGTGTTTTTCTGTCATTTCAATAAAAATCATATCTATCACTTCCATTTTTATTTTTTTATACCCTCTCATCGAAAAAAGCTTCATACTGGGCTATCTTTTTTCCCACGATCTCTTCGGTGCGATCATTGTAAGTCTTAACGTCTTTTACAGTAAAAATTCGATCAAAACGATCAATCTCTGGTACGTAAAGCTTACCGGAGGAGCCCGCCCCGATACCGATAATGGACTGCTTCTCGGCCATCATGAGGATATTGTAAATGCCTTCCCTGTTCTCCAGGCAGTACCCGATATTTTCACCGTTTCCCTGCGTGTATTTTTGACGGTACAGGTAGTAGGGCCGATATCCTCTGTGTCCCAGTTCCTCTTGAATACCAGCGCAGAAGGCCTTTGAATAAAGGTTTTCTACCTGTCGTCCGGTAGCTGTTTTAATGGCAGAGCCCTTTTTAACAGCCAGGCAGTGTACAGTAATATTTTCAGGTTTCAAAGCGATAACCTGGTCTAATGAGCGCATAAAGGCCTCCTCGCTTTCGCGGTTCAGGCCTAAAATCAAATCCATGTTTACACTCTCAAAACCCACATCGCGGATAACTTCATAAGTATCTAAAATAGCCTGCGGCGGATAATTCCGGTTTACAGCCGTCAGTGTATCTGCGTTCATGGTCTGGGGATTGAGACAGACACGGCCTACACCGTGTGCCTTGAGTATTTCCAACTTTCGGAGGTTTGTGGTCTCGGGCCGGCCGGCTTCGAAGGTGTACTCTCTGAGATTGCCCAGATCCAGTTCCTCATCAAGGACTGTCAGCAGTGCTTCGAGCTGCCTCTCGTCCAAAATTGAAGGGGTGCCTCCGCCAATATACAGGGTATCCGTCGCAATCCCCCTTTCTTTGAGGTAACGCCCAGTCAGACGCACCTCGTACAACAGGTTTTTCAGATACTCTGCTACAATGGTTCGTTTTTTATCCGCTACGGTTGAGATAAAGGAGCAGTAAGAGCATTTGGCAATACACAGGGGAATTCCCACATATACGCTCACTTTCTTTTGGCTCAGAGGATAAACAATCCCCATCTCTCTCTGCGCAATGTCGGTTATCAACTCAATTTTACCTTCAGAAGCCTGGTATTTTTCCATCAGGCTCTGTTTTACCTGTAAAGGCGTCTGCCCTTCTTTTAACAGGTTATGGGCCATTTTGACCGGCTTAATACCAGTCATTGTTCCCCAGTCCAGAGTATATCCAAATAATTCACACAAAAATAGATAAAGAAACCCTTTGAAGGATTGTTTGTCCAAGGGTTTCTTTTCATAGCCATATTCTTTTTGCAGAATCACTTCACCTTTCTCCACTGCCGTAAGCACCAGTATCTCGCCGCTTAAATTGATGTCGATACGGTCCTCGAGCGCCTCGTTAAAAACAACGGGAATCTCAGGCCTGAATTGCTGGTAAAGCTCAAAGCAGGGATATTCATAAAGTCGGTCTGCCAGCGTAAAACTTAGTTTTTCCAAGGGTTAACCTCTGGCAATAAAAGGATTCCGCGCTCTCTCATAGGCAATATCTGTATTTTCACCATGACCTGGCAATACGGTCATATCGTCGTCATAGGTCATGAGACGGCTCAGAGACTTCATCATATCCTCATAGCTTCCGCCAGGAAAATCGGTTCGTCCGATGGAGCCTTCAAACAGAGTATCTCCTGAAAAAATTACATCCTCGCCCACAAAGCAGCAGCTGCCTACCGTATGCCCTGGTGTATGGATGGTGGTCAGCTTAATATTCGGGCTGATTTCCACTTCGTCCCCGTCGTGAAGCAGTACATCCGCCGGCCCAGGATTCATAGGCTGCCCCATCATGGTAGACAGATTCTTACCGGCCGAAGTCAGGGTATCCGCATCATCGGCGTAAATATAGACCTTTGCTCCGGTCTGAGCCTTTGTTTTTTCCAGACCGCCTATATGGTCAAAATGGCCGTGAGTCAGCAGAATTTTACCAACCTTTAAACCATGTTTTTCCACAGTTTCCATAATACGGTCATCCTCGAAGCCCGGGTCGATAACAACCGCGTCCTTTGTGTCCTCATCCCAGACGATATAACAATTGGAGGCCATCGGGCCCACCATTAATTTTACTATTTTCATCATTATTATTTCTCCTAAAACTGTTTTTCACTGTCCAACAGAAGGGTTACCGGACCGTCATTGACGATGGATACCTCCATTTCTGCCTGAAACTCTCCAGTCTCTATTTTGGCAATGGGCTCCTTCTTCAGTTTTTCCAGAAAGAGCTCATACTTGGCCTTCGCTTTGTCCACAGGGCCGCTTTTCGAAAAGCTCGGCCTGCGCCCTTTTCGGCAGTCGCCGTAAAGAGTAAACTGTGAGACAACCAGCAGCTCGCCCCCCACATCCATAAGAGAGAGGTTCATTTTTCCCTCCTCATCCTCAAATACACGCAGGTTTACGGTCTTCTGGATGATATAGTCCATATCCTTTTCTGTGTCGTCTTCCTTTATACCCAACAGGAGGTTAAAGCCACGTCCGATGGAGCCGATAATCTGGTCTTTCACCTTAACTTCTGATGCTTTCACACGCTGAATAACTGCTCTCATGTTTGCTCCTATACACGGTGAATACTGATGATTTCCGGTATTTTATTTAAATTTTTAATGAGGAGATTGAGTTCTCTCCGAGTCTTGACCTCAAAGGTCGCGGAAAAATAATCAAACTCGCCCTTTTCGTTTCTGGCGGTTAAGGCTGTAAGGGGGATATTCATCTCAAGGAAAATCTTAGAGATTTCAATGAGCAGCCCCTGTTTCTCACGGGCCTTAATCTGAATTTCAGCCGTAAAACTGCCGCCTATGCCAAACTTGTTCCATTCGACATCGACAATACGGCTGGGGTCTGTCATTCCCAGCACGTTGGGACAGTCGGTCCGGTGAACAGAGATTCCTCTGCCAACCGTGATATAACCCACAATTTTGTCTCCCGGTACAGGGTTACAGCACTTGGAAAAACGCACGTCGATTTCGTTGTGTCCTGCCACAATAACACTGCTGTTAGACTTCTTGAGCTTAGCGGTTTTTTTAATAACCACTTCCTCTTCGGGTTCTGGGAACTCTTTTGGGAAAAGAAGCCGCATTTTCTGCAGGACAGTACCGATTTTCACACCGCTGTAGCCAATGGCGGCATAAAAATCACTGAGGGTCTTGTAACCCATTTTGTCACTGACCACTTCCAGTTCACTCGTGCTCAGGAGCTTGGTATCCTGAAGGCCTTCGCGCTTGATCTCACGTTCCAGCATAGTCTTGCCTTTGGCAATATTTTCTTCTTTTTCTTCTTTTTTGAAATACTGCCGTATTTTGTTGCGGGCATGAGCACTTTTGGTAAAATTGAGCCAGTCACGGCTTGGACCGTTGGAGTTTTTGGAAGTCATAATCTCCACAATGTCCCCATTATTCAGTGTATAGTTAAGGGGGACGATTTTCCCATTAACCTTGGCGCCCACACAGGAATTTCCCACATCGCTGTGGATGCGGTAGGCAAAGTCCAGCGGACAGGAGCCCATTGGCAGCTCAACTACCTTGCCCTGTGGGGTAAATACATAAACCTCCTCGTTGAGCAGATCAACCTTGATGGTTTCCACCAGATCGTTGGCGTTATCCAGCTCCTTCTGCCACTCGAGAATCTGGCGGAGCCAGGACATTTTATTTTCATACCGAAGCTCCTTGTTGTTGCTGTCGGTAATGCCTTCTTTGTATTTCCAATGTGCGGCAATCCCGTACTCTGCTGTCTCATGCATTTCCTTGGTCCGGATCTGAATCTCAAAGGGGTCGCCGTTTGGCCCGATGACCGTGGTATGGATGGACTGGTACATATTGGGCTTTGGCATTGCGATATAGTCCTTGAAGCGTCCGGGAATAGGCTTCCACTGTGTATGAACAATGCCCAAAACGCCGTAACAGTCCTTTACACTGTCCACAATCACGCGCACTGCAATGAGGTCATAGATCTCGTCAAAGTTGCGGTTCTGGGCCTTCATTTTTCTGTAGATGGAATAAAAATGCTTGGAGCGGCCGTAGATTTTCGCCTCAATCCCGACTTCATCAATCTTTTTCTCTAAAATCTTAATGACCTTATTGATGTATTCCTCTCGGGACTGCTTTTTCATTTTGACCTTTTTTACAAGGTCGTAATAGCCGTCAGGGTCCAGATATTTTAAGGCAAGGTCTTCAAGCTCTGCCTTGATGGTCTGTATCCCCAGACGGTTGGCAATGGGTGCGTATATATCCAGCGTTTCTCTGGATTTTTCAATCTGCTTGGACTCCTTCATATACTCCAGAGTCCGCATATTGTGCAGACGGTCCACAAGCTTGATCAGGATAACACGGATGTCCTTGGACATTGCAAGAACCATTTTTCGGAGGTTCTCAGCCTGGCTTTCTTCCTTTGACTGATACTCAATCTTGCCGATTTTGGTAACGCCCTCGACCAGGTCGGCTACCTGTTCGTTGAACATTTCCTTAATATCATCGTAAGTATACGAGGTGTCCTCAATTACATCGTGCAGAATGGCAGCAACTATGGTTTCCGTATCCATCTTATACTCTGCTAAAATATACGCAACCGAAACAGGATGGATGATATAGGCCTCTCCTGACAGGCGCTTCTGGTCCTTATGGGCCCCGTCCGCCAGGTGGTACGCCTTTAGAATCATCTCAGTATCTGCGTCCGGATTGTTCTTTTTCACAAGTTCGATTAAACTATCAATTTTATGTTCTATTGCTTCGTTCGCCATGGTTCTGCCCACCTTTATTTCTATGAGTGCCTACACTGGATAAAGAATGACCGAAGCTAAAAAGCCCCGGTCATTTTCAGTGTTTTATACCGGATACTGTACTAAGCTGGATACAAAATAATCCTTGAGATTTTCCCGCCCCTTCAGCTCAGTCAGTTCTATTAAAAACAATGCGCCGCAGACTTCGCCGCCGAGCTTTTCTACCAGGTCGATCGCCGCCTTCATGGTTCCGCCGGTTGCCAGCAGGTCGTCAATGATAACCACACGGTCCCCGGGCTTGATGGCGCTTTTCTGAATTTCGACGGTGTTAGTGCCGTATTCAAGGTCGTATTCCTCTGCCACAACCTCGCCAGGCAGCTTGCCAGGCTTACGCACCGGAACCAGTCCCACGTTCAGGAGGTAGGCCAGCGGCGTGCCGAAAATATAGCCTCTCGCTTCTGGAATACAAACCAGATTAGCGTCAAGCGCCTTGGCGATTTTATGAAATTCGTCAATGACAAACTTAAACGCCTCCGGGTCGCGGATCAGACTGTTAATATCCTTAAAACTGATTCCTTCCTTTGGAAAACCTTCAAAAATATCGATTTTGCTCTTAATATCCATTTCGTATCCTTCTCTTTTCTTATTAATCATTCATAATCAAGATATGTTCTTAATTTTACCATTAACGGTGCCTTTTGAATATCTTTTTTTCCATTTGACGCAAGAATTTCACAAAAAACCACTCCCTTTTTAAGGCGGAACCGGATAAGCTCAGACTCCTGAAGAATATTCAGGCCTGCCAGCAGTTTAAAGACATTGAGCGTCTCAAATTTCCGAACGATCTGATCGACTGCCGCTCCCTTTAATTGCACCTGGCGCATCAGGGCATAGATCAGCTTCAGATCCTCCCTTGTCAGGTTCATGGCTTCACGGTCTAAGTCTGTCAATCCAAGCTCCGGGAGTTCTGCCATCGGCGCATTTTTGATCCGCTCCACCAGATTGTAAGCGGACTGGTTGTGGTAAAAAGGCGACCGTTTAATATCTTTTAATAATAATTGTACGCTTTTTTTGTCTCGAAAGCAATTAATTTCTGGTTTACATAGGATAGAAAATTGACCGTCGGTTCCATCATCCAGAGCTGCCCCCATTCCAAAGCCCACACAGCGGTAGGGTGGTACCGAAAACATGAGATGTGTTTTATCACTCCCCATTTTCCGGGCGTCCTGCGGCTTCAGTCCCTCCATTAAAAATACCGGCCCGGGATTTCCTACACCGTAGGGCTCAAACTGGTCCAGCTCTTCGACCAGAGCCTCACTCACATCGCCTATTCCCATAATACTGTCATAGTACATTGTCTTGGTTAAAAGACGGTCAATACCATTTTCTGATGCGTAGGCATTGACCTTTTCGGCAAATTGAGGAATATCTTCCGCAGGAATGCTCAGACCCGCTGCCTGCTCATGCCCTCCGAAGGTCGTAAAAAGCTCTGCGCAGCTCTGGAGCGCCTCAAAAATATTAAAACCCTCCACACTCCTGCAGGAGCCCTTGCCCATTCCCTTTTCGTCTATACCGATAACAACGACAGGGTGATACCAGGTTTCCTGAAGCTTACTGGCTACAATGCCGATGACTCCGGGGTGCCAGCCGTCCCCGGCCACTACCATAATGCCCCGCTCATCAAGGTGCTGCTGCTCTACCTGCGCCTTAGCCAGCTCTAAAATCTCCTGCTCAATATCCTGCCGTTTTCGGTTTTCCATACTCAAATATGCCGCAATTTCTGCCGCCTGAGCTTCATCCTGTGTCAGGCAAAGCTCAACCACCCTACCAGCCTCGCCCAGACGGCCTGCCGCATTGATCTTTGGCGCTATGACAAAGCCGATGTTCCCGGCATTTACCCGCTTAAGCTCACTGACCTCAATCAACGCCCGAATTCCAAGATTGACTGGACTGGTATTCAGATAATCAATGCCCAGGGAGGCAATGATACGGTTCTCGCTTTTCAACGGCACAATATCCGCTACAGTAGCGATGGCCGCACATTCTATGTACTCCTGTAAATCTGAGTCCAGTCCCAGAACACTGTCCAGAGCCATCACCATTTTCAACGCAATTCCTGCACCACAGAGCTCTGAAAAGGGGTAGTCCGAATCCTCCCGCTTTGCGTCCACAACCGCCAGTGCCCGCGGGACTTCTCCCTGGCACTCATGGTGATCTGTTACAATTACATCAACACCTTGTTCGTTACAATAGTCCACCTGTTCATGGGCGGCAATGCCATTGTCCACACTTACGATCAGCGTGGCTCCCATCTTAATAACTGCCTCAAGGGCTGGGATATTCATACCGTAGCCCTCCTCCAGACGGTTGGGTATCCGGTAAAAGGATTCGATTCCAATGGCTTTAAAATAGCGCATCAGGATAGATACCGCAGTGGTACCGTCTGCGTCATAATCGCCGTAGATACAAACCTTTTCTCCCTGCTCTCTGGCCTTTAGCAATCTGTCGACAGCTTTCTGCATGTCCGGCAGTCCAAAGGGGTCATAAAAATCTGAGAAATCCGGATCCAGATAGGCCATGGCCTTATCGGCAGTATCATATCCACGCTTGACCAGCAGTCTGGCCGACAAAGGCGTCAGACCGCATTCCTCTATCAGTTCCTCCACTGCTTCCGTGTTGGCTTCTGTCTTGCTTTTTCGTTCTTTCCAAATTGTGTTTACCATATGCTTCCTCTATACAAAGAAACCGGCTGCTCAACCGTGCAGCCGGCTCCTGGTTTCTTACTTTTATACCTGCGGCTGTTTATTTCTACCCTTATTGGTATTTGAAACCGCTCTTTTTTTATTCTTTTTATTGCTCTTGGAATTGGGGAACCGCTTCTGAAACTGTACCCACAGCGGGCTGGCTACAAATATTGATGAGTAGCAGCCACTGACAATCCCAACGATCAATGGCAGGGCAAAGCTTCTGATCGCTTCCACGCCAAAGATATACAGAGCCAAAATGGCCAGAAGTGTTGTCACAACCGTGTTGATGCTTCGCTTCAGGGTCTGTGAGACACTCACATTGACCAGCTCGTTAATGTCGCGCATGCCGATCCGCGTTTCATTTTCACGGATACGGTCAAACACTACGATGGTATCATTGATGGAATACCCCAAAATAGTCAAAATAGCCGCAATAAAAGGCGCGTTGACCTGGATCTGGAACAGAGCGTAAACTCCAATGACAATGGTAATATCGTAGAGCAGCGCAATGATCGCTGAGAGCCCGAAATAGAACTCGAACCTGAAAGTAATATAGATCAGCATAAGCAGAACCGCGACAGCTGATGCGATCACCGCGTTTCGCGCTGTTTCAGAGCCGACTGTGGCTGTGACGGTATCGACAGAGACCAAATCGCTGTCCTGGAGGCTGTATTTATCCTTGAACTGATTAAACAGCTCCTTGCGCTGGTCAGTGTCAAGGCTTTCTTTAGTACTGATCACAATGCGGTCCTGTCCGTCACCGGCGTATGTTATCTCTGCACTTTTGTCGTATTGATCTGTAATCTGACGTGCGTCGTCGGTGTTGAACTGTGTATGCAGATCAATGGTGACAATGGTACCGCCTACAAAGTCGATCCCAAAATTCAAGCCTCTTATAAGCAGGGAACCTACACTGATAAGAACCAGAACGATTGCGATGCTGAACCAGATTTTACTTTTTTCAACTAGTTTTAATGTCTTCATCCTTCTGCTCCTTCCTTAGATCCCATAGAACTTGCCGCTGCCAAACAGATGCGTACCGATGACCAGCTTAGTCAGATGCTTGGTTATAATAACAGCTGTCAGCAAGCTCACAATAATGCCGAGAATCAATGTTACAGCAAAGCCCTGAACGCTGCCGCTGCCCATAAAGAACAGTACAAAGCCCGCAATCAGTGTCGTGACATTGGAGTCGATAATGGTACCCATAGCCCGTTTAAAGCCCGCGTCGATGGCGGCATTGATGGATTTTCCGGAGCGTGACTCGTCTTTAATACGTTCAAAGATAATAACATTGGCATCGACAGCCATACCCACAGAAAGAATAATCCCGGCAATCCCTGGCAGGGTGAGTGTAACATTGGCAAAAACCATCAGAATCAAATCAAGCATAATATAGATGATCAGAGCCAGATCGGCAATAAAGCCAAGACCTCTGTACATAACAAGCATAAACAGCAGAACAGCCGCGATACCAATGGCACCGGCAATCAGGCTCTGGTTCAGGGAATCCTGGCCAAGGGTCGGACCGATGGTTGTCACTTCGATTGGGCTCAGCTTGACTGGCAGCGCGCCGCCGCGAATAAGCTCAGCCAGATTTCCGGCCTCTTCCATATCCGCCATCCCCTCGATAACAGCCTCGCCATTGGTGATGGCCACGTTAACCTTTGGGCTGCTGATAACCTCCTCATCCAGCTTGATGGATATCTGCTGGTTCAGATACTTTTGTGTCGCGTCAGCAAAAAGCTGAGTACCCTCGTCGTTAAATTTCAGGGTAACAACGGCTTCTTCCAGTCCGCTGCTCGATTTCTGCTGGACTGCTTTGGAGTCCACTACGTCTTTACCGGTCAGAATAACCTCGCCGTCCGGGCCCACAAATTCCAGTTGAGCGGTTTTACCGATCATATCCAGAGCCTGCTGCTGGTCCTGTACCGACGGAATGGACACGCGGATACGATCTTCGCCCTGTTTTGAAACCTGGGCTTCGCTGACACCCATGGAGTCCACACGTTTTTTTATGGCGGCGACGGTACTGTCCATTTTTTCAGACGTAATACCGCTGTCGTCTGTCGCTTCAGCCTGAAGCACAACATTTACCCCACCGGTCAGGTCCAGACCATAGTGCACATGGTCTCCGATTTTTCCAATATCATAAATCCCCACGCTGAGGCCATGAAACAGAGTGTAGCCGCAAAACGCAAGAATCGCAATAAAAATAACCAGTGTGATGGTTTTTTTGGTATTAACCTTTTCTTTCACACACTTTCCTCCTCTACTTAACCATTAGACACTTCTAATGGATCATGCTGCGCATTCTGTCAAGACGCAGTAACAGCTCTTCCTTGCCAAGTACATCCATAATCAGTGTTAAATCCGGCCCGTGCATTTCGCCGGTCAACATGATACGGGTAGGCATGTAAAGCATTTTCCCTTTTATTTTTTCTGCCTTGTGTTCTTTCTGTATTTCCTTCAGGATCGCTTTGGCGCGTTCGGTATCCACCACGTCACTCTCTGTGATCTTTTCGACCAAAGCATTAAAAAGCACTGGAACGGTTTCTTCTTTCAGAATATCAAGGCTTTCCGGGTCTGTAATCTCAAAATTGCGGTCAAAGAGCATTTTTGTTTCTTCCGGTACCTGCGCGAAGTAGTTGAGCCGCTCACGCATAAGCTCGCCAACCTTTTCAAGCCATGGCATACGGTTTTGAACATCCGCTTCCGCGATGTAGCCAGCGTCCAGAAGATATGGAATCATGCGCCCTGTCAGCTCCTCGATAGGAAGCTCCTTGATATAGTGGGCATTCATCCAATCCAGCTTTGCCCGGTCAAACACTGCTCCAGATTTATTGATTCTGGACAGGTCAAAAGCCTCGATCAGCTCGTCCATTGAAAAAATTTCCTGCTCGTCCTCAGGACTCCAGCCTAAAAGGGCCAGGAAATTGATCAAAGCTTCTGGAAGATAGCCTTTTTTAAGAAAATCACCGACAGACACATCGCCCTGGCGTTTGCTGAGTTTTTTATGGTCATCATTCAGGATGTTGGATAAGTGAACGTACTGAGGCTGTTCCCAGCCAAAGCATTCGTACAAATATACATGCTTGGGTGTGGAGGGCAGCCATTCCTCGCCCCGGATAACATGGGTAATGCCCATGAGATGGTCGTCGACAACAACGGCAAAATGGTAGGTTGGAAAGCCGTCGGTTTTAATTAACACCTGATCATCCAGATCGTTGGTGTTGATCTCGATCCTGCCGCGGACTGCGTCGTCAAAGGCGACAACGTGATCTTCCGGAAGCTTCAGGCGGATAACATAGGGTTCGCCTGCTGCGACACGCGCCTCCACTTCTTCCCTGGGCAGGTTGCGGCAATGCCCGTCATAGCGCGGTGTTTCACCTGCTGCCTTCTGCTTTTCACGCACTTCGTCCAGACGCTCCTTCGTACAGAAGCAATAGTAAGCCTGCCCGTTTTCCAGCAGCTGGTCGATGTACTTTTTATAAATATCCAGACGTTCTGACTGGATATAAGGACCACAGTCTCCCTTTTGGATAATTTTGCCGTCCTCCTCAAAAAGGCCTTCGTCCGGCACAACACCGGTTACCATCAGGGCGTCCAGCAGATTTTCAACCGCGCCTTCTTCGTAGCGGGTGCGGTCCGTATCTTCAAGGCGCAGCAAAAACTTTCCGTTATTCTTTTTGGCAAACAAATAATTGTATAAGGCGGTTCGCAAGCTGCCCACATGCACATTGCCAGTGGGGCTTGGAGCAAAACGATCTCTAATCATTCAATTCTCCTTCTAACTGATATCGATAATCATGGTTCTATAATTATTACACGCTAACTATTATAGCATTAATTCTTGTCTTTAGCATGATTTTTTAGGTTATTTTTAATAATTCTTGCATTTCGGGCAATGACATCTCTCCCGCGCCAGGCGGCGGCCGTCTTTCCAAACTTTTCTTCAAAATCCAGTCCGCTGATCGCTTCGGTTTCATCCAACCCAGGATAAACGCTTTCTGGCGCTATGCCAGTCCAGTCCGGCCCGCTGCCTGAGCTCCTTATATTCCAGGGACAGGCCCGCTGGCAGTCGTCACAGCCATACAGATAAGTGGTGCCCAACAGCCTCTCTTCCTCTGCGGTCAGCTTTTTCTTTTGGTTCAGATAGGAAACGCATCGCTCTGGCTCCAGTGTATATCCCTCTCCCAAGGCATGGTTCGGACAGGCCATGAGACAGCGTCGGCAGGTGCCGCAGCGGCTTTTAAGCGGCACAGCAGGCTCGAAGTCAATGGAACTGTTTACCAGTATCTGTCCAATAAAAAAGAAACTGCCGTATTCTGGATTGATGAGGGTATTGTTTTTGCCGAAAAAACCCAGGCCAGCCCGCCAGGCTGTGGCCCGGTCCAGAAGGCGGCTGTTGTCCACATAGCCTCTGTAGTCAAGGGACGGATCTGTCTCCTTCAGCAGCGCCATAAGGGCATCCATTTTTCCTGTAACCACCTCATGATAGTCCTGGCCCCAGGCCACTGAGGCCATCCTTCCGTGGGCAGTGTTATCTTCCGGCTCTGGCATCTCCGAACAGTAAGGTACACCGATAACAATGATCCCCTCTACCTCTGGAAAGGCCTGACTGTAGTCTACACGCCTGGCAGGTGGTGTGCGCTCAAAGCTTGTGACCCTTCCCTGCTCCCTGCGTTTTTCCAGTATCTCCAGCCACTCTGTCAGAGGGTGCGGCTCTGCAAAGCCAATCATTTTTATTCCGGCCGCTCTGGCAGCCTTTCTGATTTTTTCTTCCTTCAGCATCTTTTTCCTCTGGCTGTTAAAACAAAAAGCAGGCTTATTATCTGCAAGCCTGCTTTATTTAAAAATTTACAGCCGTTCTTCAATTACTTCCCAGGCTTCGTCTTTTCCCATCTTAGTGGCTGCTGAAAACAGAATAACATCACTCCGTTTTCGCGGCCGCAGCGTATTGAAAATATTGTCGACTGCCTTCTTCTGCCGTACCTTTGAAATCTTGTCGGCCTTTGTCGCAATGATAACCGGATCAAGGCCGTAATAAGTCAGCCAGTCATACATGAGCCGGTCATCCTCGGTGGGCTCGTGGCGGCTGTCTACCAGCAGCAGGACCAGCACCATGTTCTCACGCTTCTGGAGATATTCCTCGATCATAACGCCCCATTTTTCGCGCTCTTTTTTTGAAACCTTGGCATAGCCATAGCCCGGCATATCCACAAAATAGAAAGTGTCATTGATCTTGTAAAAGTTCATGGTCTGTGTTTTTCCAGGCTGGGAGCTGGTACGGGCCAGCCCCTTTCTCTGGATCAGTGTGTTGATAAAAGAGGATTTACCGACATTGGAGCGCCCCAGCAGGACGATCTCTGGCAGCTTATCCTCAGGATATTGAGATTGCTGGACCGCGCTGATGACGATCTCGGCTTGGGTTACTTTCATTTGAGCTCCTCAAATACAATTTTTGTAACTTCTTCCATTTTGCTGACAGGGTGGATATTGAGAGCCTCCAATACCATATCCGGCACTTCCTCGAGATCCTTCTGGTTTTCCTTTGGCAGGATAATTTCCTTGATGCCTGCACGGTGTGCAGCCGTCAGCTTTTCACGCAGTCCCCCGATTGGCAGCACGCGGCCTCTCAGGGTGATTTCACCGGTCATGGCCAGATTCTGAGGCACTGGCTTACCTGTAAGAGCCGAAATCAGTGCTGTGGTCATGGTAATACCTGCTGAAGGGCCGTCCTTGGGCACTGCGCCCTCAGGTACATGCAGATGGATATCGTTCTTTTCATAGAAATCTTCGGCAATACCCAGCTCCGATATCTTGGAACGAATATAGCTGATGGCTGCCTTGGCAGATTCCTGCATGACGTCGCCAAGCTGACCGGTGATTACGATCTTGCCGGTTCCCTTGACAACAACCACTTCGATTTGAAGCGTTTCGCCGCCGACAGAAGTCCAGGCCAGGCCGTTTACCAGGCCTACCTCCTTGACATTGTTCATGGTGTCAAAGGAATAGCGTTCCATGCCCAGGAATTTGTCAAGATTCTTCTGAGTAACGGAAACACTCTGCTTACCGTTTTCCACAATTTCCTTAGCTGCCACACGGCACACACGGGCAATCTGGCGTTCCAGCTCACGGACGCCGGATTCGCGGGTATAGTAGCTTATAATGTTTTGCAGCGCCTTCTGACTGATCTTACAGCTGCTGGCTTTTAATCCGTGGATTTCCAGCTGCTTTGGAATCAGATAACGTTTGGCAATTTCCAGTTTTTCTGTTTCCACATAACCGTTGACCTCAATGATCTCCATACGGTCGAGCAGCGGTCTCGGAATAGTGGAAAGGGAGTTGGCTGTGGTCAGGAACATGACATGAGACAGGTCAAAGGGAAGTTCCAGATAGTTGTCCGTAAAAGTACTGTTCTGTTCCGGGTCCAAAACCTCCAGGAGGGCTGACGCTGGGTCGCCCCGGAAATCCTGGCTGAGCTTGTCAATTTCATCCAGCAGGAACAGCGGGTTCATGGCCTCCGCCTGCTTCAAGTGGTAGATAATCCGTCCCGGAATCGCTCCCACATAGGTTCTGCGGTGCCCACGAATCTCTGCCTCGTCCCGCATCCCGCCTAAGGACATGCGCACATATGGGCGGTTCAATGCCCTGGCAATGGACTTGGCAATGGAGGTTTTACCAACCCCCGGTGGTCCAACCAGACATAAAATCGGTGATTTTAAAGATTTTGACAGCTGGAGAACAGAAATGTATTCCAGGATACGCTCCTTGACCTTTTCCAACGCGTAATGATCGTGATCGAGGATCTTTCTCGCTTCCACTACGTTGAGCGTCTCCTCTGTCATAATATTCCAGGGCAGATCGAGAACCCACTCAATATAACTCTCAATCACACCGGCTTCTGAGGACCCTGCCGGGATTTTGTTCAGACGGTTAATCTCATTGGTAACCTTCTCCCGGACCTCGTCGCTGACGTCAAGTGAATCAAGACGCTCGCGGTAATCCTCAATCTCGTCAATGACGTCGCCTTCGCCAAGCTCTTCCTGAATGACCTTGATCTGTTCTCTGAGAACATACTCGCGCTGGTTTTTATCCAGCTCCGATTTCACCTTGGCGTCAATATTCTGTTCGATGCGAAGCATTTCCAGTTCGCTGACGAGCACCTCATAGGTGATCATCAGGCGTTTTTCCACATCGGTTTCCTGAAGAATGCGCTGGGCATCCTTGCTTTCCAGAACCAGGTTGGCGCAGATCAGGTCAATAAGATTATCCGGATTGTCCACAAGATCCAGAGAGGCCAGCAGGTCTGTCGCCATTTTCCGGGTCATAGTCATATAGGTTGCAAAGGCTGAGCGGATCATACGGATCAGCGCCTGATTTTCCTTGGTGTCGTAATAAATACTCTGGACCGGTTCATACAGCACTTCAAAAAAGGGCTCATACTGAATGTACTCAATAATTTTCGCCCTCTCCTGGACTTCTACGAGAATTCTGGTCAGATTATCTGGCATTTTAAGCATCTGCTTAACTTTAGCCACACAGCCAACACTGTAGATGTCTTCCGGTTCCGGGTCTTCTATTTTTATATCCTTCTGTTCGGTCAAAAACACAATCTGATCCCTTGTCATGGCTGTTTCAAGAGCCTGAATGGATTTATCCCTGCCGATGTCGAAATGGACTACCATTCCCGGAAACACGCTCATACCGCGCATGGGAATCATGGGCAGGCCTTTCTGCTCATCGTTGATATCTTCGGAAAGACCCGCAGGATTCTGGATATGATTGTTTAAAGTCATTTCATCATTCTCAATATTCATTTTATTGCTCCTTTCTAAGAGATAAAAGGGGATGTCTTTCAGTTATAAAAAAAGCAATCCCATAAGATTGCTTTTTTACAGGTATTCTAAGATACACTGGTCGTCTTTTCTTCACTGGCTTTTGGCTGTGATTCCACTACGGGCGCTTCCAGCTGTTCGACCACATCCTTAGTGATAATAACCTTTGATACGCCTTCCTCTGAAGGAATATCAAACATAATGTCTGTCATGATATTTTCAATAATTCCGCGGAGACCTCTGGCGCCAGTGCCATTCTGCAAAGCTTTCTCGGCAATGGCCTTTAAAGCGTCTTTTTCAAATTCCAGCGCTACACCCTCGATTTCAAACATTTTTTTATACTGTTTAACCAGGGCGTTTTTAGGCTCGGTCAGAATATTGATCAATGCCTCTTCATCTAAATTCTGAAGGGTCGCAATGACCGGAATACGGCCGATAAATTCAGGAATAAGGCCGTATTTCAGCAGATCCTGAGGCTCAATATTATCGAGAAGCTCTTCCTTGGCTTTTTCATCAGAGGTTTTAATGGTCGCACTGAAGCCCATGGAGCCCTTTTCCATTCTCCGCTCAATTACGCCGTCCATGCCGTCAAAGGCACCGCCGCAGATAAAGAGAATATTGGAGGTATCCAGCTGAATGAATTCCTGATGCGGATGCTTTCTGCCGCCCTGCGGCGGAACATTCGCAACGGTCCCTTCAAGAATTTTCAGCAGAGCCTGCTGTACGCCCTCACCGCTGACATCTCGGGTAATGGACGGATTGTCACTTTTTCTGGAGATTTTATCAATTTCATCAATATAGATAATCCCCTTCTGGGCGCGCTCAACGTCCATATCTGCTGCCTGCAGCAGCTTCAGCAGAATATTTTCAACATCTTCGCCTACGTAGCCGGCTTCTGTCAGAGAGGTGGCGTCTGCAATGGCAAAGGGGACATCCAGTACCCGCGCCAGCGTCTGAGCCAGTAGTGTCTTGCCAGAACCTGTAGGTCCGATTAAAATAATATTACTTTTCTGTAATTCGACGTCATCATCAGTATCCAGCATTGCGTTAATGCGCTTGTAGTGATTGTATACCGCTACTGCCAGCGCACGTTTTGCGCGGTGCTGGGAGATAACATATTCGTCAAGTTTTGCTTTAATCTCACGGGGCGTCGGCACATTTTCAAAATCAATTTCCTTTGGCACAAAGTCATTGGCAATGATTTCTTCACACAGGGCCACACATTCATCACAAATGTAGACGCCTGGTCCTGCAACCATCCGCTTTACCTGAGACTGGCTCTTTCCGCAGAAAGAACAGCAAACCTGTTTGATTCCATCTTTTTCGTTTGACATATTAATTCCTCTTATCTGGAACTGACGATTTGATCAATCAGACCATATTCTAACGCTTCCTCAGCAGACATAAAATTGTCGCGGTCCGTATCCCTTGCGATAACGTCAATGGGCTGACCCGTTTTTTCGCTGAGGATTTCATTGAGCTTTTCACGCGTTTTAATCAAACGTTTGGCATATATTTCCACATCGACACTCTGGCCCTGGGCGCCGCCCAAAGGCTGGTGAATCATAATCTCGCTGTTCGGCAGCGCCTTGCGCTTGCCCTTGGCACCGGCCGCCAGCAAAAAGGCGCCCATGGATGCCGCCATGCCTACACACATGGTGGAGACATCGCATTTGATAAAGTTCATGGTATCGTAAATGGCAAACCCGGAAGTAATTGAGCCACCCGGGCTGTTAATATACATCTCAATATCTTTGTCTGGATTATCCGCTTCTAAAAAGATTAACTGTGCTACGATCAGACTGGATGTTGTATCATTTATTTCCCCGTCAAGGAAAATAATCCGTTCTTTCAGCAAACGTGAATAAATGTCAAAAGAACGTTCCCCCCGTCCCGTCTGTTCAATAACCATAGGGACAAGATTCATATTCATTGTTATACCCCTATTATTTAACCTGAGCGGCGTCGACTAAGAAATCGATGGCTTTTCTGCGTTTGATATCGGTCTTCATATAACCTTCCATCGTTTCGTTCACTGTCTTTTTAAATTCTTCAAAATCCTGCTGCATGGAAGCGGCATATCTTTTGATTTCTTCTTCCAGTTCTTCTTCTGTTGGTTCCAGCTTTTCAGCTTCAGCAATTTCAGTCAAAACATAATCTGCCTTGAGATTGCGTTCAACATCTGCTTTCATACTTTCTCTGAACTGTTCAACATTTGAACCCATGTAGCCAAGATAATCATTCAGACCCAGGCCCTGGCTCTTTAACTGGCGGTCATAGGTATCCAGGGTACGGTCCAGCTCTTCTTCAACCACCAGGTAAGGAATTTCGATTTCTGCATTCTGAACAGCAAAGTCGATGACTTTGTTTTCAGCGTTTCTACGCAGTTCTGTTGTTTTCTTTTCTTTTAACTTTTCAGCGACACTGGCCTTCAGCTCGTCTAAGGTATCAAATTCACTGACATCTTTTGCAAATTCGTCATCGATTTCCGGAAGTTCCTTAACCTGGACTTCTTTAACGATTGTTTTAAACACTGCTTCTTTACCGGCAACATCATCCTGCTTGTAATCTTCCGGGAAGGTAACCTTTACTTCAACTTCTTCACCGGTTTTTGCGCCTATAAGCTGATCTTCATATCCTGGAATAAAGGTATTGCTGCCCAGTTCCAGAGGATAGTCATGGCCTACTCCGCCTTCGAACGGTACATCGTCAACGTATCCTACAAAATCAATGATAACGGTGTCGCCCTTTTTAGCTTCAGCATTTTCATCAGTGATCATGCGTGCGTTCATGCCAGCCATGCGTGTGATTTCTTCGTCAATATCTTCATCGGAAACAACCGCTTCAAGGGATTCAATTTCTGCGCCCTTGTATTCGCCGAGTGTTGCAACTGGTTTCAGGGCAATATTTACAATAAACACTGCGCCGTCTTCATTGGCTTCTTTTACTTCCTGTAATTCCGGACGGGTTACAGGTTCGATTTTCAGTTCTTCCAGTGCGTCTTTGTAGGCACCTGGAAACGCGAAATCAATGGCGTCTTCATAGAATACACCCTTACCGTAGTGAGCTTCGATCAGTTTTCTGGGCGCTTTGCCCTTTCTGAAACCTTGAATCGTGAAATGTTTTTTATTTTTGTTGTAAGACTGTTTAATTGCTTTTTGAAAGTCTTCAGCTGATACTGTAATTTCAACTGATACTATATTTTTTTCATTACTTAGTTCTTTTGCGCTCATATTATCCTCCACATAGCTCTATTTATAAACATTCTCAATTTCCTAAGTATAACATAGGAATTATGCCATATCAAGCGTAGAAATGCTTTGTTTAAAAAAATTTCGGCTTTTACAGCTCATTTTTAAGGTAAACTTCAAAAATTCAGGCCCGAATTGCAAAAATCAGGTCCAAGTTGCTGATTTTGCCTGTCATATAAAAACCCGGGATCACGAAATCCCGGGATTCTATGGTGAATTACTATTTTATTCAGGCTGTATCAGCCGCCCAGATAAGCTGTGCGTACCTCGTCATTGGTTAGCAGTTCCTCTGACGTACCGTGCAGCTTGATCTTACCTGTTTCCAGTACATAACCTCGGTTCGCAATCCGCAGGGCTTTGTTGGCATTCTGCTCAACCAGCAGAATGGTAGTCCCTGCGCTGTTGATGGTCTGAATCATACTGAAAATTTCATCGACCAGAATCGGCGCAAGCCCCATGGATGGTTCATCCAGAAGTAAAAGCTTCGGCCTGGTCATCAGTGCACGGCCAATGGCCAGCATCTGCTGCTCGCCGCCGCTCAGGGTACCGGCAATCTGCCTGGACCGTTCCTTCAGGCGCGGAAAATAGTTAAAGACCATTTCCATATCCTGAGCGATCTCCCGCTTGTCCTTTCTGATAAAAGCACCCATCACGAGATTCTCGTAAACGGTCATCTCAGCAAAGACCTGACGGCCTTCTGGTACATGGGCAATGCCGAGATCCGGAATCTGATACGGTTTCACCTTACTGATGTCTTCTCCCTGAAAAGAAATGATGCCCTTTTCTGCCCTCAGCAGTCCTGAAACGGTCTGGAGGGTTGTGGTTTTACCTGCGCCGTTGGCACCGATCAGGGTGACAATTTCACCGTCATTTACCTCAAAGGTAATACCCTTGATGGCATGGATTTTTCCATAATATACATTAAGATCTTTTACTTTTAACATCAAACCCCTCCTAATCTCCGAGATAAGCCCGAATTACATCAGGATTGTTCTTAATTTCGTCCGGTGTTCCCTCTGCAATGGTACGGCCGTAGTCGACAACCACAATCCGTTCGCAGATCCCCATAACCAGTTTCATATCATGCTCGATCAGTAAAACTGTGATATTAAACTTGTTCCGGATAAAATGGATGGTCTCCATCAGCTCTTCAGTTTCGTTGGGGTTCATCCCTGCCGCTGGTTCATCCAGCATCAGGACCTTGGGATCTGATGCGAGGGCTCTTGCGATCTCAAGCTTACGCTGCTGGCCATAGGGCAGATTTTTTGCCTTGGTCTGCTCATATTCGCCCATATCAAAAATTTCAAGAAGCTTTTTACATTCTTCATAGGCCTTCTGCTCTTCCTTCCAGAACTTTCTGGTGCGGAAGAGGCCCTGGGCCAGATTGTAATTCACAAAATTATGGTAGGCGATTTCAACATTTTCAATGGCGGTTAAATCCTTAAACAGACGGATATTCTGGAAGGTACGGGCAGCACCCATTTTAACCACCTCATGTGGGGATTTGCCCACAATGCTTTTACCTTCAATTTTTATATCTCCCTCTGTTGGGACATAGACACCGGTCAGGGTATTAAAAATCGTGGTTTTACCAGCGCCGTTTGGGCCGATCAGCCCTACCAGCTCATTGGAACCCAGTGTGAGATTGAACTTATCGACAGCTGTGAGCCCGCCAAAACGCATGGTTACATCCTTTGCTTCAAGAATTGGCATTATGCGTCACCTCCGTCCACTGAATTCTTTGTTGTATTCTTACGGTTTTTCAGGTATTCAAAGAAACGCGTGAGCGAGAACTCATAGCGGCCAAGCATGCCTTGAGGTCT
>CAUEUD010000006.1 GCA_959020865.1 Eubacterium limosum
CTGTTTTAAACCATTAAAAAGACCGCGGACAGATAATGTCCACGGCCTTACATCACTCTTATTTTCCTGCTTTTATCATAGAAAGGCCAGGCTTCCCTGTCAATGCCCCCAAAAATCCGAACATTCTGCCATAATCTCAGCGGCTGGTTTCAGGGTTGCTTCCACAATAGGGACGCCTGTTTTTTTGAGATAATGGCGGATCATATGATAACCGCAGGCATACCCTGCGCAATAAGGCATCCCCACCGGGAAGAAATGCTGTATCTCTGCTATCTCGTCGCCGTAGAGCCAGGGCGTGATGCCATCAAAGCCGGTTACATCAAAAACTTCAACAATCCTTGGTTTTATAACCGCTTCCAAAACTGACGCATCTGTTTTAGTTACCCACGGACCAACGGCTTTCTCCCCGTAGAGAGCCGCGGCAAAATTTTCGGCCAGCCCCTCACTTACCATCATTTCGGCCAGCGTAATATCCGTCCGCCATTTCTGGAATTGAAACCGCACATTATGATTGCACTCATGGGCCAGGGCCGCAGGCATCCTGGCGACCGTCGCTTCACTCGGCACCAGTGAGCCCAAAATATAGCCTGGAATGCCGCCGTCCCCGCAGTAACCCTCACTCATCTGTGTATATGGATTATCCGGATTGGCCAGAAGAAGGGTAAAAAAGTATTCCTGAACCGGCAGTTCGATACCCGCCTTTACAAAACAATCCAAAGATTTCTTTATAGCCGTCTCGCTGGCAGACCAAAGACTTTCTTTTTTAAGCCACTCCACCGCTTCTTTCTGTGAATGATCCACCCTTTCTGGTGGGAAAAGCCCCATCATTTCAGAGGCCATCACCACATCGTAGCCGCCTTTCCGGGCAGCCTTAATCGGCACATTGATACATGCCCACTTGTACTCAAAAGGCTTCATCATCTCATAACGGTAAAGGTCATCTCTTTTTCCAGCAGAAGCGTTCATCATCTTTTCATAAATTTTGCCAGAATAAATGGCATTGATTTTCATAAAACGTCATCTCCTCTCGTGTCTTAATCACAGTTTAAGGGATAACGCCGCGTAAAGGTCAAGCTTTATTTAAAAGCCTGAGGGCATTTTTTCATTAAAAAGCTTTTGAAATCAGCTGCACCGCCGGCAGTAAAGCCATCCTTATCAAGAATATGCATTTTTCCGCCAGCCACGATCACGAAGGTATGCCCTGTTTCATAGATTTTTTCAATCTGTTTGTAAAAAACAGGCCGCTCTGCCTCAGCCGTTTTCCAAACCATCTTATCCTTGGTGATAGTCCATTTAAAGCCACTGGCCGGAAAAATATCTTTTTGCTCATTGTAGGCTCTCTCTGCCGAAAAGCGGTATCCCTGAAAATAGACAAGCACCAGCAGTATTCCCATCACTATAAATATCACGCCTGCCGGCCATGACGCTCTCGACAGATAATAGTAGGCGCAAACAAAACAAAAAGCAGCCATGAGTAAATAGAACCAGCGTTTTTTCAGAGCGTTTTTCTGATACCATTTTCCCTGTGCCTCAAGATAAATTTTTTTGCCGTAAATGGTTGTGTTTTCAAATAATGTTTTCATTTTGCTTCCTTTTATTTTTTCGATAATGGCTCTATTATACACCAATTGTACCGCAAATGGTAAATTTAATTTTTATCTGGGCATTCCGTCCTAAATTCGTTATAATGGGTATAAGTTTTGCATCATCAATTTCAGAAAGGAAAGATCATGGATAACAACAATACCATTAATTTGAACTCTGAATACTCCGCGGGCTTTCAGATTGAACTCCTGGATTTAGATATGGATAAGCTGGAAGACCCCATTTTAGTTGTGGGCTCCGGCGCTACAGGTAATCTCGTTTTCTTTTTAAACGCACAGGGCCACCGCGCCTGCGGCATTGACCCCAGCGCCGAAGATACAGATGTTACGCGCGCATCCGATTTTTTACACGTCGATTACGGTAAGGACTACTGGGGCAGTATTCTCTCCCCCCTGGCCTTTATTAAAGAAATGTCTGCTGCCATGTCCGCAAAGGACGGCAGTGACCTGGAATGGGTAAAGTGCTATAAATCTATTCTGACAGCGCTTAAAAAGGGCGGCTCCTTTATTTACGCTCCTTCCCTCCCCTATATCGAGGATATTCTGCCAAAAGAGCAGTTTGAAATAACCCGCAGCACCATTCGTGAAAATCTGTCCCGCACAAAGATCACAAGAAAATAATAAAAGAGATGATGCGACAAAACGCCGTATCATCTCTTTTTGCTTTTTGAACCGGCTGCCGCAACCGCCGCCCTCTGCCAATGACTGTTTTTCTGCACATGCTTATCGGTTCTCAGGACCATCACAATGGATAGAAGCAGTGTCAGCGCCAGCACTGTACAGCATAGGGGCAGGTTATAGGCAAAGCCTTCTGAAAAAGCACCTGGATCAATACTGTAATTGATAAGGGCAAAGCCAGCCGTGAGCGGATACACATTTCCAAGTCCGTGGCCTGCCACCAGACCGCCGCAGACCCCGTAAAAGAAGGCAAACCCCACCCCCGCGACAAAGCCGCCTGGCTTTTTACTGGTAAAAACAATGATGGGCAGTACCGCAATATACACGCACAGGTTCATGACCACCATCTGCACAAGCGACTGAACTGCCAGATTTGCTGTAAAGCCTTCCAGCCCTGATATTCCGGCAAACAGTACGGTTGCCAGGAAACTGCCGACTCCCGACAGCGCCACCAGAGCCGTGATAACCAAAAGCTTAGCGGTCAGCAGCTTACTGAAAGGGACGGGTATGGTCAGCAGGTTTTTAAGGGTATCATCTGTCCACTCTCTTGAAATGATGTAGCCTGCCAGCAGCGTAAAAACCAGAGGATTGACCGCGTCAAAATTTGTCCAGATCGTATTGTCCGAAAATTCCGTGAACGTATAGCTGCCGCTGGTATCCATGGAGATGGTAAACCAGGACAGCAGCGGCCCGCAGAGCATGGCGGCTGCCGCCACCCATACAATGGAATAGCGCTTGAGCTTGAATATTTCTGTCTTGATCAGTTTAAGCATTTTTCTTTTCCCTCCCGCTGGTAATATAGATAAGTTTAAAAACCGCCGCAATACTCAAAATCCACTTTAACTTTTTCACAGTGCACCTCAGCTTTCACGTTTACTGTAGATAAACAAAATACCAGCAATGGACAGCGCCGCGATCAACCCGACAATCCCGGCCGCCATTGGCAGGGATACGGCTGTTTTTTTAACGGCTTCCGCGGCCGCATCACCCTGAATCGCCATATTCTGCCAGCGCCAGATAAGCGGGACAGGCAGAATGGTAAGCAGCGGATTGGTGATATTACCGCTTGTAAAGCTGGTACTCGCCACGCCAAAGCCCCCCACCGAGTAAAACAGGGACAGAAGAATCGAAAAAATATAGCTCCGATTGAAAAAGACGATGGCAATGACCACTGGCAGGGTTCCGGCAGTCAGGAGAATACCAGTCATAATGCTGATCCACAGCTTATAGCCCACCCCATTGATGCCGCCGCCGATCAATCCACCCACCATGGATGAGGCCATGAGCGCAACGGAATAAAAAATGCCTAATATAAACAATGTAATGATCTTGGCCGCAATAATCTGATTACTGCTGAGGGGAATGGTCCGCAAATTTTTTAGTGTGTCGTTATCCCTTTCCATGTAAAACAGCATGGCTGCCACGATCCCAATAATGCAGGGCATAGAGATAAAATTTCCAAAGCCCACAATCATACCGAACAGGCCGTCGTACATTTCTTCAGGCGGCATAAGCTGACCCGCACTCTGTCCGATGCCGGTTTTCAGGACAATGGTCGTGAGCGGAATGGGCATGATACAGGCCGCCAGCATGATAAAAAGCACAAATTTTTTGCGCTTCAGTTTTAAAAACTCACAGCGTACAAGCTTAAGCAATGCCGACACCCCCTGTGACCTTTTTGAAATAATCCTCCAGGGTATCTTCACAGATGTGGGCGTCGTCCACCGTCAGCTCATTCTCCACGAAACATTTTGTCAGTGTGCCGACCCTAAAGGTCGTATCGAACAGCCGCAGTGTCTGTCCGTCGTCAATACTGAAATCATTGGTTTTAAAGACCTTTTCCAGAATACGCGCCGCTTTAGCCGTATCGGACAAAACAAAACGGATATACATCTGGTTTTTATCCCTGAGCACAGACATACTCTCTTCCTCCAAAAGCACACCGTTATCAATAATGCCCACATCGTCGGCCAGAAGCTCAATTTCTGAAAGAATGTGGCTGGATACCAGGATGGTTTTTCCCTTTTTCGCAAATGCTTTGAGCAGATCACGGATCTCTGCGATACCGATGGGGTCCAGGCCATTGATGGGCTCATCCAGAATTAAAAGCTCGGGGTCGTGCATAACGGCCAGGGCAATGGCCAGGCGCTGTTTCATACCCAGCGAATACTTGGAAAAGAGCTTTTTGTCTTTGTATGGAAGCCCCACAAGCTCAAGGGATTCCCGGACTGCATCCTTTCTAGGAATGCCACGAAGCGTGGCAAAAATGTTCAAATTTTCTGTTCCAGTCAGGTTGGGATAAAAGCCTGGTGACTCGATCAGGTTTCCAATCCTGGGATACAGAGTTTTACCGTCCTTAAGCGGGTCTTTCCCAAAGATACGGATAGCGCCCTGAGTGGGCTCAGTTAATCCCAGAAGCATTCGCATGGTGGTGGTTTTTCCTGCGCCGTTGCGGCCCAGCAGGCCATATATCTTTCCTCTGCGCACATGCAGATCAAGAGACGAAACACTGACCTGATCGCCATAAACCTTTGTCAGATTTTTTGTAGCGATAACATATTTTTCCTTCATAGTTCAGATCCTCCTCTGTTGATACTGCTATGATACCACCTGTGTCCTGCCCCAACCTTGCCTCAACCTTGCTTTAACCTTGTCTTTCATCAAACCGGCTTAAAATCCAGAAGAAAGCTCGTCCCTTTTCCCACTTCGCTCGTCACACGGATGCCGCCATTCTGCAGCCGGACCAGCTGCTCCACAATGGAGAGCCCAAGGCCGCTGCCCTTGCCCATTCTGGCAGGATCACATTTATAAAGACGATCAAAAATATGATCCAGTTCCCTCGCCGGTATCCCCCTTCCGTTATCCTTTACCCATATCTCCACACAGTCCTTCTTTTCCTCTACGCCAACAGAAATCGCAGAAGCGCTGCTGTGGCTCACCACGTTTTGTATCAGATTATTTAAAATCCTTCTGTAAGCCGCTGTATCCAGAGAGACGGTGATGCACTTTTCCGGGATAAAAAAAGCATAATCAATTTTATTTTGCTCAAAAACCGGAAGCCAGTCACTCAGAACGGTCTGGGTCATTTCCGTCACATTCACCGGAGCGATTTCCAGAACCCGCTCGTTGGAGTTCAGCTTAAACCATTCAAAAAGATCATCCACATACATCTGGAGACTGTGGGCCTTTTCACGGGCTGTCTCAATATACGCCTCCCGCTCCCCGCCCTCAACCAGATGACTGTGGACAGCGTCCAGATAGCCGATAAGGGTGGTGAGCGGCGTCCGGACGTCGTGAGAAAGACTGGTCATCATCTGTCTGTTGGCCTGATCGCGTTCATTGAGCTCCGCGATTGTATCGCGATAGCCCTCCATAATATCGTTGATTTTATAAAAAAAGGGCGCCAAAATGTTATCCGGAGCTGCCAGAATACGGCGGTTCAGATTGCCGTTTCGGATATCTTCGAGTGCTTCATTCATATCCCGGACGCTTTTGCGTGCCTGATAGAGTTTTCCTGCCAAAACAAGAATCGCACCGCCGGCAAGGAACAAAAGCGCTGTCAGCAGCATTTCCAATCCTTTCATGATCACACCTCCGCGTTAAAACGGTAGCCTACGCCCTTGATGGTCTGGATATAGATCGGCTTTTTGGAATCCGGTTCAATAAGTCGGCGTATTTTGCTGATATGCGCCATGATATTGCTGTCATCATACAGGTATTCTTCCTGCCAGACCTCCTCATAGATCTGCTTTTTAGTCAGGGCGCGCCCTTTGTTTTTAGCCAAATAATATAAAATATCAAACTCCTTTGTCTGGAGCTCAATCCCTTTGCCGCAAACTGTAACCAGCCGCCTGTCCGGGTCGATTTCAAGATTTTTAAAGCTCAGCCGCTGGCTGTTTTCCGCTTCGCTGCCGTTAAGAATCGTATAGCGTCTCACCAACGAATGAACCCTGGCGCTGAACTCGTTAATATCAAAGGGCTTTGTGAGATAATCATCAGCCCCGAGCCGGAGCCCGTATACCTTGTCGATATTATCGTCCCGGGCTGTCAGCATCAATACTGGCACCGCGCTGGTTTCACGGATTTTCCTGAGCACCTCGAATCCGTCCAGACCAGGCATCATTACATCCAGCACCACGAGTACCGGGCTGCCCTCCTCCAGCTTTTCAAGCCCTTCATGGCCGTCGCCGGCGCAGACCGCTTCAAATCCATCGCAGGTGACGCATTTTTCGAGCAGGGCGCAAAGCTTAGGATCATCGTCAATGATTATAATTCTATTTTTCATTTTGCTCCTCTTTTGTCCATGATTGTCTTTTCATTCTAACATCTTCTGCTGAAAAAAAGAACAAAAAATAAAAAAGGGCCTGAAAATTCAGGCCGTTGTTCAGCGTTATTCGATGGCGTTTTCCAAAGAGTCGCGCATTCTTTTCATGCGCCGCATTTCGCCCAGAACCATGATCATGGCAACTGCAAAGGCTGCGAAATCAGCGATCAGTCCCGCATACATGATGCCGTTAATGCCGAAGCAAAAGGATCAACGGCAAAAGGAAAATGATCTGTCGTGTCATTGAAATAAAAATTCCTTTAGCCGGCTTACCAATAGCGATAAAAAAGTTTCCAGTAACAGGCTGGACGCTGTTGACCAGCGTGTCAAACATAAAAATCCGAAAATAAAGCTCTGTAAATTCAAAGTAGACCCCGCTCCCTGTTCCAAAAATGCTGATAATCTGTCTTGGAAAAATTTGAAAGCACAAAAATGACACCACCAAGACCACTGAGGCGCTGAGAATCGCCAGCTTATAGGTCCTCTCGAAGCTTGAAATCGGAACGGTTAAACCGGATGTTTCTAAAACGGGTTGTATACCAGAGCGCACAGGCGCAGGAAACCATCTGTGAAAATGTAGTGGCAATGGATGCCCCTGCAATGCTCATGCCAAAGCCAAACATCAACAGGGGGCCCGGATGGTATTGAGCACTATGCGGGCTGCCATCTGATTTATGATATTGCTGGTTCCGTTGGCGAAATCAGCAATGGAATGGCGAACGGGTATAGGTCATGGCATAGCCCAAAACATCCTGTGCCACACCGAATGCCAGCATCAGCGGCTGCGAAACACCGTATCATCTCAGAAATGACAGTTGCTCACATTGATATCGGTCTTTGTAGTCTTTGATAATATCCTTCATTCTGAAACTGAGGCCCGCCTGACCGCAGCTAGTTTTTAAAAACGTGTAAAGTTCGTGCGCTCTGGAAGCCCCGCAGCTGTAGGCGTTGCCGTATTGACGCATATACTTTTGCCGGAATCCGGGAAAATGCTGGTCCAGCTGATTAAAATAATAGTCTCTCTGGACATCTCTCAGAGTAACGCCAAAACCGGGATAAATAAAACGTGCGCCGCACTTTTCCCCCTGTTCCACAATCGACCGAATATTTTCTGTGCTGTCCTCAATAAAGGGAAGGACCGGCATCAGCAAAATGCCGGTATAGATGCCCGCTTCTGAGAGGGCCTTCACTGCCTCAAACCGCTCGGTGCTTGGCGGCGCCCCAGGCTCGACAATACCGCTCAACACATCGTCCGCTGCTGTGATTGTAACCTTACAGATAACCGGGGAATGGCTCTGGATACAGGACAGCAGATCAATATCCCGTGTGACAAGGCTCCCTTTGGTCGCGATGGCCACGCCAAAGCCATAGTGGTCAATGAGCTTGAGCGCTTCCCTGGTCAGGCACTCCCTTCTCTCAAAAGGGTTGTAGGGATCGCTCATGGCGCCGGTACCTACCACGCCTTTTTTCTTTTTACTTTTAAGGTCACAGGCGATGAGCCTGAGGGCATCCTGCTTTTTCTTTACCGTGTCAAAATCCGTATTCTGGTAGCATTCGCTGCGGCTGTCACAGTAAATGCAGCCGTGGCAGCAGCCCCTGTAAATATTCATGCTGTATTCTGTTCCGAACCAGGCAGTATTTTTATTCTTGGTGACCAGTGTTTTGGCCGGTATTGTTTCCATTGATGTCTCCTCTTTTTTTCTGTCTATATTATATCAGATATAACCTGACAGGTTGTGTCATATTTGAATAACGGCGCTTCTTCTTGCATTTTGCTGCTTTTCTGGTTATACTGAACTGCGTACAAGGAGGTACCTATGACTGACAAACCATCAAAAATACTCATCGTTGAGGATGATCTCGCCCTGAACCAGGGACTTGTGCTGTCCTTAAAAAACGATTCTTATACCACGCTTCCGGTCTTTTCTATTAAGGAGGCCAGAGAACAGCTGGCGAATAATATCTTTGACCTGATCGTTCTGGATGTAAACCTGCCTGACGGCAATGGGCTGGAGCTGTGCCAGGAGATACGGCGCCGTTCTGCTGTTCCCATTATCTTTCTGACCGCCAACGATATGGAAATGGACGTGGTCGTCGGCCTTGAAAGCGGTGGAGACGACTATATCACAAAACCCTTCAGCCTGGCGATTCTGCGTGCCCGCATCGCCGCGCTACTGCGCCGCAGCCTGAGCGAAAGCCCAGATCGCATAAAAATTGACGCCTTTACTTTTGATTTTGACCAAATGGTCTTTTTAAAGGGCGAAGATGAGCTGACGCTCAGCAAAACAGAGCAGAAGCTGTTAAAGCTGCTGCTGACAAACCGCGGCAGCACAGTTACCAGAGCGCTGCTGCTGGAAAAGGTCTGGGGCGACAGCATGGACTTTGTGGATGAAAACGCCCTTTCTGTAACCATACGCCGTCTGCGCCGCAAGCTCGAGGACAATTCCTCAAAGCCAGTGTATATCCAGACGGTCTACGGCCTAGGGTATACCTGGGCGGTGAAGTAAAATGAACACAGCCGCTATCCTTATTTCAATATCGGCCATTCTCCTCGGTGGGTTCTTTATCCTTTGCCTGTTCCGCTTAAACCGGACGCTTACCCGTCTGGACCAAATGCTTGACAGCGCTCTTGAGGGCACCTTTGAGGAAAATGCTTTTGACGAAAGCCGCCTCTCAGCCATTGAAACAAAGCTCCATCATTTCCTGAGCGCCAGCCGTGCCCGCAGCAGCCGCACTGTATCTGAGCGGGATCAGGTCCAGACCCTTATCGGCGATATTTCCCACCAGACAAAAACGCCCATTGCCAACCTGAGGCTTTATTCAGACTTGCTGGCAGAACAGACAGACCTTCCAGAATCTGCCCAGCCGCTGGCAGATGAGATTGGCCGGCAGAGCGCAAAGCTTGATTTTCTGATCCAGTCACTGATCAAGGCCTCCCGGCTTGAAAACGGCATCGTACAGGTTTCACCCGAAGCCTCAGCCATTGATACGCTTTCAGAAAACGTCGCGCTAGGGGTGTTAAAAAAAGCTCAAAACCGTTCTGTCGCACTTACTGTAGATGTTCCGCAAGGCCTGTCCGCCTGTTTTGATCCAAAATGGACAGCAGAGGCTCTTTATAATATTATGGACAACGCAATCAAGTACACCCCGCAAGGCGGAAAGGTCCGCGTCACCGTGCAGGCCTATGAATTGTTCTGCCGAATCGACATCTCGGATACTGGAATCGGTATTTCCGAAGACGAAATACCCAAGATTTTCAGCCGCTTCTACCGTTCCTCCGCAGTCAGCCAGGAAGAGGGCGTTGGCATTGGCCTTTACCTCTCCCGGGAGATTATCACCTTGCAGGGCGGCTATATCAAGGTTTCCTCCGAACCCGGTAAAGGCTCCTGCTTCTCTGTTTTTCTGCCACGCTCTTTTCAAAAAAAGGAAAAAACTTCTGCCTTTTAAATGAAATCTGTCAAAATTGTAAGATTCCGGAAAGAACATGGAAAGAAGTTTTTGTTATAGTTTGTTTATGGAGTTCTTACTCCGTACAGACTATCAATTATGGAGGTCATTATGATCATTCTACAGACAAAACAGCTAAAAAAATATTACGGTACAGGTGAAACCACTGTAAAGGCTCTTGACAATGTGTCCCTTGAGATAGAAGAAGGCTCATTTTCAGCCATTGTCGGCACCTCAGGCAGTGGAAAATCCACGCTTTTACATATGCTCGGCGGACTGGACCGCCCTACATCAGGCTCCGTAATGGTGGATGGCAAAAACATCTTTGATTTGAAGGATGACGCCCTGACCATTTTCAGACGCCGCAAAATTGGATTTGTGTTTCAAAACTACAACCTGGTGCCAGTCCTCAATGTTTACGAAAATATCGTCCTGCCCATCGAGCTGGACGGCAATACAGTTGACAAAAAATACGTAAGCAAAATTATCGACATCCTCGGGCTTAAAAGCAAGCTTTACAGTCTTCCGAGCCAGCTTTCCGGCGGCCAGCAACAGCGCGTCGCCATTGCCCGGGCCCTTGCCTCTAAGCCGGCCATTATCCTGGCCGACGAACCCACCGGTAATCTGGATTCCAAAACCAGTCTGGATGTTCTGGGTCTTTTAAAAATCACCAGCGAGCACTTTCATCAGACCATTGTGATGATCACTCACAATGAGGAAATCGCTCAGACGGCAGACCGGATCATCCACATCGAGGATGGTCAGATCACAGGTGGTGGCCGCTATGCTTAAGGTCAAGAATAAAAAAGCCGTGGGCAGGATCGCTCTCAAGAGCTTTAAAGCCAATAAGCTCCGCAATCTCATCGCCATTGTGGCCATTGCCCTGACCACCATCCTGTTCACCACGCTTTTCACCATGGGCACCGGCGTAGTAGAAACCTTTCAGCAGCAGACCATCCGTCAGGCCGGCGGGGACGGGCACGCGGTTTTAAAGTACCTGAACGATGAAGAATTTGACAAAATCAAAAAACATCCTCTGATTAAAGAGATCAGCTACGACCGCCTGATGGCAGACTCAGTAGACAATCCAGAACTGCTGAAACGCCGGTCTGAGCTGTGGTATAAAGACGATACAGGCCTAAAATTTGCAGGTATCCGCCTGACAGAAGGACAGAAGCCCCAGTCTGCCAACGAGATCATCACGGATACTAAAACCCTCGACATGCTGGGCCTGCCTCACGAGGTTGGCGCCACTGTTCCCCTGACTTACACCATCCAGGACCAGGTTTTTACCCGTAACTTTATTCTTTCTGGCTACTGGGAAAGCGACCCGGTTTTTAATGTCGGGCAGATTTATGTCTCCCAGGCTTTTGTCTCTGAAAATGCTGATATTCTCAGCCAGGCTGACCCGGGAGACGGCCAGATGGCTGGAGTGGTAAATGCCTATATCCTGTTTAGAAACAGCTTTAATCTCGATGCCAAGATTCATCAGGTGATCACCGAGAGTGGCTTCAACGCTTCGGATTCCGAAGCGCCTGACTACATTGCCTCCAATGTCAACTGGGCTTACCTGTCCTCAAACTTCTCATTAAGCCCTGCCACTGTTCTGGCCGCTTCATCTGCCATTATCCTCATTGTGTTCACAGGCTATCTGATTATCTACAATATTTTTCAGATATCCGTTATCCGGGATATTCGTTTTTATGGCCTGTTAAAAACCATTGGAACGACTGGGCGGCAGATCCGGCATATCCTTAACCGGCAGGCTGTTCTGCTTTCAGCCATCGGTATTCCCATCGGCCTGATTATTGGCTTTTTCACCGGGAAAGCCCTGATTCCCGTTCTTTTATCGGCCAGTAACTACAGCGCGGACAACGGCGTTTATGTCTCACTGAACCCGCTGATTTTTGTCGGCTCTGCCCTGTTTGCCATTGTGACAGTTTTCATTAGCACGCGCAAGCCTGGGTGTGTTGCCTCCAGAGTATCCCCCATTGAGGCGGTTCGTTATACCGAAGGTGGAAAAGAACGAAAAAAACAGAAAAAATCAACAGACGGCGGCAGGCTTTACCGCATGGCGCTTTCTAATCTCGGCCGCAGCCGGGGTAGAACGATCCTTGTAATCATTTCACTGTCTCTGAGCCTCGTACTCCTGAACACGGTGTTCACGCTGTCCAGAGGGCTGGACATGGAAAAATACGTAAGCCGATGGGCCAACACAGACTTTGTTATTGCCCACGCCGATTATTTTAATTATGACTATACAGGCCCTGAGAACACGCTGTCTGACAGCTTTATCCAATTGGTCGAATCTCAGCCAGGCTTTGAAGCGGGCGGGCGGGTCTTTGGCGGAAAAAGCCAGAACATCAAAATGGACAATCCTCCCGGAGAAACCGAATACAGCAAAAATGGTGAGCAGGTCTTCGCCTCTGTATACGGTGTGGACCCTTTCGTGCTGGATAAACTCACGGTCTTAGAGGGAACTGCAGACGCTGAAAAGCTTGCTACCGGAAACTACATCATCGCCGCCTATGAGTGTGACGATTACGGCAATCCTTATCCTTACAGCGCCCCATTCAGTCTTGGTCAATCCGTTACCCTGTATGACAAGAATGGTACGCCGCATACTTACGAGGTGCTGGCAAAGTCCAAAGTAAACCTGAACGTGGCATCAGACCGAAGCAGTTGGGGCTACAACTTCTATCTCCCATCCGAGGTGTACAGCAGTCTTGACCCCGATCAACCTCTGATGGAATACACCTTTGACGTATCTGACAGCCTGGAGGGTAAAATGGAAGCCTTCCTGAAAAATTATACTGAAAAGAACGAGCCCACAATGGACTATGAATCCCGTGAGCTCATTATCAACGAATTTGAGAGCATGCGGCAGATGATTTTGGTCATCGGCGGTATTCTGACCTTTATCATTGGTCTCATTGGTATCCTGAACTTTGTCAATTCCATTCTGACCAGTATTATTACCAGACGGCGGGAGTTCGCCATGCTTCAGAGCATCGGTATGACTGGAAGCCAGCTGACGAAAATGCTCTGTCTGGAGGGGCTTTACTATGCCCTTGGAACCATGCTGTTCTCTCTGGTTCTTGGCATTCTGTTCTCTGCCATTATCCTTCGTGGCGTTACGGCGTCCCTGTGGTTTTTCTCCTACCACTTTATCATTACACCGCTGCTCATCACCTACCCCATCCTTTTAGCCTTATCTGTGCTGATTCCGGTTATTTCTTACCGGAGCACCATCAAACAGAGTATTGTGGAACGTCTGCGCGAAGCAGAATAATAAAAAAGCAGAGACTGAAATCAGTCTCTGCTTTTTTTGCTTTACTCCTGAATCCCCGGAATTTTCGGCAGGCTGTCGAAGCCTTTCTGCAGATCCTCATCGCTTGGAATATAGTCGTTCATTCTGCCTTCAAGGTAGGCTGAATAGGCGGTCATATCAAAATAGCCGGTGCCGGTCAGGCCAAAGAGGATGGTTTTGGCTTCGCCGGTTTCCTTGCAGCGCAGGGCTTCATCCATGGCAGCGCGGATGGCGTGGGCAGATTCGGGCGCTGGCAGAATGGTTTCTTTTTTGGCAAAATAAACCGCTGCTTCAAACACGCGGGTCTGCTCTACAGAGGTGGCTTCCATATAGCCGTCGTGATACAGCTTGGATAAGATCGGGGACATCCCGTGGTAGCGCAGGCCGCCGGCATGGTTGGCCGATGGAATAAAACCGCTGCCCAGGGTATACATTTTGGCCATCGGGGTGATTTTGCCTGTATCGCAGAAATCGTAGGCGTAGCGGCCGCGGGTCAGCGACGGACAGGACGCGGGCTCGACGGCAATGATTCTGGGATCGGCTTTTCCGGTGAGCTTATCCTGCATAAACGGCGCTATGAGACCGCCAAGGTTCGAACCGCCGCCAGCGCAGCCAATGACAACATCGGGGTATTCTCCCAGAATCTCCATTGCTTTTTTACTCTCGAGACCGATGATGGACTGATGCAGCAACACCTGATTGAGGACAGAGCCCAGCACATAGCGGCAGCCTTCGGTTTTAACTGCGGTTTCTACAGCTTCGGAGATGGCGCAGCCAAGACTCCCGGTCGTTCCCGGGTTTTCTGCTAAAATTTTGCGGCCAATGTCTGTGGTTTCACTGGGGCTCGGCACTACCTTCCCGTCAAAGACCTGCATCACAGCCTTCCTGAAGGGCTTTTGTTCATAGGAAACCTTCACCATATACACGGTCAGCGGGATATCGAAATAAGAGCTTGCCTCTGAGAGGGCTGTCCCCCACTGGCCGGCCCCGGTCTCTGTTGTCAGACTGGTCAGGCCCTGTTCCTTGGCATAATACACCTGGGCGATGGCTGAGTTGAGCTTGTGGCTGCCGGAGGTATTGTTGCCTTCAAATTTATAGTAGATTTTGGCCGGGGTATCCAGCGCTTTTTCCAGGTTGTAGGCCCGGATCAACGGGGATGGACGATAGATTCGATACATTTCCTGAACGGGCTCTGGGATATCGAAATACCGGGTTTCACCATCCATTTCCTGGTGTGCCAGCTTTTCACAGAATACAGGATACAGGTCGGACTCCACCGCGGGCTGCATGGTGCCTGGGTTAATCAGGGGATCTGGCTGCTCTTTCATATCTGCCCGCAGGTTATACCACTGCTTTGGCAGGTCCTCTTCACTTAAATAGAAACGGTAAGGTATTTTTGCCATAATTTTTTCTCCTTCTGTATGTTAAATTTGCCCAAATAATCAAAAAAGACTTTTGCCCCATGCTAAGGGACAAAAGTCTGTAACTTCTGCGATACCACCCAAATTGATGCGCTGCCTTACAGCACACCCACTCATTTTACATACCATCATATGCACCCCGCTGATAACGGATGGGGCTCCCGTCGGCGCCTACTTCCTAATGGTTTCAGACCGCACTCCCAAGTCCATTCAGTAATTTCTGTGCTGCCGCATTTCCACCTGCCGCGGCTCTCTGGATACACCCGTCATTACCTACTTCTCTCGTTCGTCGTTTTGATTATTCTGGATTGGTGCTATTCTATAATAAATCTAAGCTTCTGTCAAGCTAAATTTAGGCTTATTTGCCGTTACTACTTTTATGGTTTATAATAGAATCACTTCATCGGAAAGGAAAATGATTATGTTCACACTTCACGAAGACGAAAAAGCGTACCGTCACGGCGATCACGGGCCCAAATACCTGATGATGGGTCCTACCTCAAATTTTGGTATTGTCAAACTTCTGCCTGGCAATGTGGTGTCCCCACATTACCATGAGATTATGGAAGAAAACTTTTATATACTGGAAGGGACTGTCTCCATGACCGTAAATGATGTCGAAAGCATCTACTCTGGTGGTGATTTTATTCATCTGGAGCCGGGAGAAGTCCACCGCCTTGAAAATAAGAGCACTGAAACGGTTCGGTTTGTGGTCACCACCAGCCCCTGGATGGACCATGCCGACAAAATTGAAGTATAGCGCACCCAGGAAATCGTTCAGAGAGAAGATCCGGCAAAACACCGCATCTTCTCTTTTTGCTCACTCCAGCTTTTCCACTGGAAATAAAATCCCTGTTTCCAGCTCCTCCTCATCTTTAACCATATCCACATCTTTCAGGTAGCGTTCGACCGAGGGGCCGGTTACCTTATATTCAGGGTGCTCGGCCAGCCACGAACAGATCGCATCATAAGCGTTGTGCAGGCCCTCAAAGGGGCCGATATGAGTAGTGGCAACACACAGGCGCGCCGGTATGACTTTGACGTCCGGATGTTCGCCGCTTACCTCTACCTGAGCCTCGATATCCATACTCTCATAGCTGAATTCCTCCCCCAGATAAACCTGCTGCGCCGCGCCGCAGCGCGTAAGGCCCAGCTCATTGACTTTTTTATACAGCTCCTCAAACAGGTCCCCGGTTTCGCTGATGTTAATTTTCCGGCGGATACCGTAAACCCGCTGCGCTGGTGTTTCCATTACAATAACGTGATACTGATCCTTTAACAAATTGCACTTTTCCATTTTCATCATGGCGTCCTCCATCTGACGGAGCTTTTTTCTGAGGGTATATATTTCATCATAGGCCGCCAACCGCCTGCGGTGGAGTCTTACAGCCAGCTCCTGCTCGGACAGCGTGAGCAGCTCGCCGATTTCTGACAGAGCGAAGCCGTAGTCCTTCAGTGTCTCGATCTCCGCCAGAGTTTCTAATTGCGCGACCTCGTAATAACGGTAGCCATTTTCACCAATACGGGTGGGCCGAAGCAGCCCCATAGCGTCATAATACCGGAGCATACGCGGTGAAATACGCCCCAATTTTGAAAATTCTCCAATGGTGAACATCCTTACCTCCTGTTTCATTCATTTTCTGAACCGGTTCATTTGTAGTTTATACCTTGACATGGTGACAAGGTCAAGCTGTTTTTTATTTTATCATCGAACACTTAAGTTATTTCAGGTATAATGGACTCACTATAACAGGAGGAACACCATGCAGCAGTCTGAAAAACGGTCGGAATTATCCATTCTGGCCCACACCCCCACACATCTGTATATCGCGCCCCATCCACTGTTAAGGCCTTATATTGCGCATTACACCTTTTGCGCCCAGGGAACACAGCCCGAAAGCCATCTCCCTGAAAAACTGACGCTGATCCCCGATGCCAGCGGCTGTGTTGTCTTTTCCTACGACGGCAGCGCCCTGTCCGGCTGTTTCTGGGGCCCGACCACCAAAACGGTGGTGGTTTATGGCGACGCTGAAAATATTCCCCTGCGTTTTTTTATCGAGTTTCTTCCCGGCGGAGCAAACCGGCTTCTGGGGCTGAACCTCAGGGATTTTACCGACCGCAGAGAACCGCTTGAGCTCGTGTATCCAAGCCTTTATACCCGCATAAAAAATGCGTTTGAGCAAAATATGCAGACAAGCCATCTTGTTCACACCCTTGACAGACATCTGTTAGACTGCCTGACAAGGCTTCCGAAAAAGTCCGGGCCGTTAAAGCTTATTCTCGGTCAAATTGATCAACACGCCACAATCCGGTCTGCCGCTGAAAAGATCGGATATTCGGAACGTCATCTTCAACGCCTTATAACAGAGGCCCTGGGCATGCGCTATAAGACCCTCACCAGACTGACCCGTGTCAATCTGGCCATGCAGCGTATGGAAAAACACCCGGTTGCTTTTACGGAGCTGGCACAGTCACTTGGCTATTATGACCAGTCACATTTTATTCATGATTTTAAGGCTGTCTGCGGCGAAGCTCCCTCAAAATATTACGCACATATGTCGGATTTTTACAATGAAACCTATAAATTTTAGTTTACAATGCTTAAGCAGGGAGGTGATGCTCGTGAAAAGTGATTTACAGACCATTCCTGGTGTTGGCCCAAATATGGAGAAGCATCTTTTAGAACTTGGCTACAGCACAGTTGATTCTCTGAAAGGGGCAGACCCTGAGGAGATGTATGTCCGGGAATGCCGGCAGAAGGGTGAGCAGCTGGACCGATGCGTTCTCTACGTTTACCGGCTGGCGGTTTACTTTGCTGAAAATACCGAGCATGAGCCTGAAAAACTGAAATGGTGGAACTGGAAAGACTGATGCCACCGGTAAAGGAGATCATATGAAATATAATGCATTCATGCTTGTTGTATCCAATATGGAAAAATCCCGCGCTTTTTATGAAAGGCTTCTGGGCCTGAAGGTTGCCGTGGATCTGGGGGCTAATGTCAGCTATGACTGTGGCGTGGCCCTCCAGACAAGGGAGACCTGGCTGGAATTTATCGACAAGCCGGAAAACGCTGTCTGCTTTGGCGGCAATGATAAGGAGCTGTATTTTGAGGAGGAGGATCTGGATGGATTTCTCAAGACCCTGGAAAGCTGGGACGCCGAGCTGGTACGACCCACGTTTACCCAGGCGTGGGGTCAGCGGGTAATCCGTTTTTATGACCCTGACCGCCACATCATTGAGGTTGGGGAACCGCTCTCACTGGTGATCAAACGGTTTTTATCCCAGGGGTTAAGCATTGAGGCAACCGCCGAGCGCACCATGTGCCCGCTGCCCTATGTTCAGTTCCTGGCCAAAGAGCTGAAAGAAGAAACACATGAATAATTATCCCTGGATCGACGCCTATTGTCTGGAGAAAAAAGGCGTCGAAAAAGCCTGGCAGGCTGAATGGAAGGCCATGAAGTATCTGCTTCACGGAAAAATGTTCGCCTTTATGGGGGAACATAAAACCGGTGCCCCCATCATCACTATGAAGCTGCCGCCCGAGGAGGGCCAGGCCCTCCGGGCCGCCTATCCCGACGCGGTTATTCCCGGCTATTACATGAATAAAATCCACTGGAACACGCTCTACTTGGAAGGTGACGTCCCGGAAGACACAGTCCGAAAAATGCTCGACAGCGCCTACGAGGCAATTTTGCGGAGCCTTCCCAAAAAAGCACAGCGCGAAATTGAAGAAGTCTGAAGCAAAAAGAGATGATGCGGCAAAACGCCGCATCATCTCTTTTTCTCTTTATACACCCTCGTCGCTTCCAACACCGCCGAGAGCACAGATACAGTTGAAGTCTTCAATTCTGCCATCACCGCCCTGGCCGTACATCACGCAGGCGCAGCCATAAGTATTGCTGTCGTCCGCGTCCGTGCCTCCGCCTCCGCCGGCTACCGGACAGCCACAACCGCCTCCGCCAGCCACAGCTGCCAGCTCTGCGTCGGAGATTTCACCGGAGGCTGGATCGTCTGTCTTAAAATCTTCGGCTGTCAGATCGTAACCGGCTTCCTTCGCAAGGGGCAGCACCTTTTCTGTGATAAAAGCATCCCTGTCGATCTCTTTTTGATCTTCCTGGACCAGCGCCTGAAACTTTGTTTTCAATGCTTGATCGCTGTTTATTTTTTTGATAAATTCCTTAACTTGGTTTGTCATGATTTTCCCTCCTTAAAAAGGACCTATTTTGACTGACTCCTATAAATTGCATACAGGACGTCAGCCGTATTTGTCAGACAGACGTTGCTATGACTGTCTGCCCAGACATTTTTTTACTGCCATCGAGCCCCGTCCCATCCTTCACCGTAGCCGGTACACATGCAGTTTTTGCCGCTGTATTCGCCCACGCCGGCGGCCGTGCACCCGCAGAAATAGATGCAGTTTGTATAGTCGTCCGCGCCCATACCCGCGCCTTTTTCTTCACAGAGACACCCGCCACCGCCGGCGACGGCTTCGAGTTCTTCGTCGGAGATTTCTCCGGAGGCTGGTCCGTCTGTCTTAAAATCCTCGGCGGTCAGATCGTACCCGGCTTCCTTTGCAAAGGGTACGATCTTTTCACTGATAACCGCTTCTCGGTCGCTGTCTTTCTGATCTTCAGGAACCAGTGCCTTAAACTTTTCATATAATGCCTGATCGCTGTTTACTTTTTTGATAAATTCTTTTGCTTGGTCTGTCATGATTCTTCTCCTTTAAAATGATTTTTTGATTTTATTTTCTGTTAATCCACGCAGATATGATTCACACTAACCAGATAACCCTTGCTGTATAACTTTGTCTACTCTGAGCGTTTTTAAAAATATTGCTCATCGGAGGCGCCTTCACCCACGGCGGTACAGAAGCAGTTTGCGTCGTTAGCATTGCCGTTGCCGCCTTGCCCATAGAGAACACATCCGCAGCCGTAACTTCCGCCGCCATCGTAATAGTCGACACCCTCGCCGGCCCCTACTGCAACGCAGCCGCACTCGCCGCCGGCTACTGCCATCAGTTCTTCGTCGGAGATTTCTCCTGAGGCCGGAACATCGGCTTTAAAATCCTCCACGGTCAGTGTGAAGCCGGCTTCTTCTGCAAAGGGCAGAATCTTTTCTTTGATAAACGCGTCCAGGTCTCCGGCGCTTCCGCTTTCCGGCGCCAGCGCGCTGAATTTTTTAAACAGTGTCTTGTCGCTGTTCACCTTTTTAATAAACTGTTTTGCCTGATCTGTCATGATTTTTCCTCCTTAAATATATTAAAGCTGGGCTGGGGCGCTATTGCCTCAGCGCCATGCCTTTTTGTACCGCTTCTTTTACCTTTTGAACGTAGCCCTCTTTTAAAATCTTGCAGACGGCCCGGTCCGGCCCCATGATGTCGTCGCCGTATTCCATTGAACTGGCCCGGCAGCCGGCCCCGCAGATGTATTTGTATTCGCAGGCCTGACACTCGGCGTTGTGGCTGATAAACGCGCTGACCCGCGTGTCGATCAGGGACATGTAGACTGAATCGGTTAATCCCTTTCTCAGGCCGATGTCGGTAATCAGGGGATACTGATACTGGACGTCCATGGAGGACAGGGACATGCACGGCAGCATGCGGCCCTCGGGGGACAGGTACAGGGTGTTGCGGGCGTGTCCGCACACGGCGTTGTTCAGACACTGGTCTGTTCCCTTTGGGTATTTAGCCGCTGGTATGAGGTAGTTTGTGCTGCCTTTTCTGCCCACGAACAGGCCGCCGAGCATCAGATTGATGGGCATATCGTCCTCGAAAAAGTGGGGTATGTATTCCAGATAGAGGTCAAGCACTTCGTCCAGGCTCAGGGAGTAATCTTTGTCGTAATTTTCCCAGAGGTCGGTGGAGGATACCGGGTTCACTTTCAGGCTTTCCACGCCCAGCCCGGCCAGCCGGTTGACGCTTTCCCGGAGCGTGTCTTTGTTGCCCCGGTGCAGGCACAGCTCTGAGCCGGTGGGGAATCCGCGCTCCTTACAGCGCTGAAAGGCGTCGGTGACCATCTTTTCCGCGCCGTCGATGCCGCGGAGCCAGTCGTGCCAGCCCACCCCGTCAAAGCTCATGTCAAATTTGGGACAGATGCCCCGGGCTTCTAAAGCATCCAGAAGCTCTGGCGTCACGAGCTTGCCGTTGGAGTAGATGGTGGTGATGTCGATCTCTTTTTCCAGCAGTCGGTCGACGATCTCCATAAAGTCTTTGCGCACCAGGGGCTCGCCGCCGGTCAGGGAGACGTGCTGGACGCCGCAGCCGGCCATCTGGTCGATGATATCCATACAGGTGTCGTGGGGCAGCTCGCCCAGCCTGGCCTCGGGCGCGGACATGAAGCAGTGCTTGCAGCGGAAATTGCACCGCCCGGTGACGGACCAGTGCGCGGTGCGGATAAACCGGTTGGGATAAAAGTGATACTCCTGAACCGGGTCCAGGTCGTCCCCCAGCTCGCAGGGCTCTGCGATGCCTTTCTGGGCCAGCAGCTCCATGATCTCCTTCTGCTCTGGGGTCACGAACACGCTCTCGGTGTCCATGTAGCCATTGCAGCAGCTGACTGCCTCAAATTCTTTCCGGTTTAAAAACATCACTCGGTTCTGAGGCCGCTCCACCAGCGCCCAGGGCAGTTTTTCCCAGCCTCTCAGCCGGAACTGTTTTTTAAGTCGATAGTACATGTCTCTCCCTCCGTCATCTGTGTTTTAAAGGTCCCTGCAAAAAGGGTTGGTACAATTGAGGCACCCGCAGTAGGGCGCGCCGTTTTCGTTCTCCCAGTCCGGGCAGCAGGACTGCGGGCCTCCGCTCTCCCCGTCCTGTCCGCCGACCACGCCGAAAAGCTCGTCGTCGGAAAGTTCGGGGCTGTGGACGGCTTTCATTTTCTTTAACAGCTCTTCCTTAAAACGGTTGTCCTCAGAAAAGCTGAACGCATTGTTTTTTTTCATCTCACCACCTGCTTTGTATGCTTTGCTTATGGACCCTTCTGTCTATTTATACGGTGAAAAGGCAAAAGGGTCACACATTTTTTTAATTTTTATTTTCCCATCACCAGCTGGATAGGCGTCACATCTGAGAGGACAATCTCCATCTGGACCAGAGCCTTGCCCGGAGGCATCTCCCGGCCCTCTGACGCGAGGGACGCGCTCACCTGGACGCCGCCGTTCTGAGGCACCACGCTCGCGGCGAGTTCGGGGCTTCCCAGGGTTTCAGCCGCCTGGGCCGGGCTCACGGGCACTGGACTCACATCGATAATCTGGCCTTCGATCTTGCTGTCGCCCAGAGTGACGAGCACATCCTGTCCCACGGCCACGCCGGCCGCGCTCTCAATCGTGAGGTAGCCGTAGGCGGTCTGCCTGTCCCGGATGGCCTGGCAGCTTGTCGTGGTGAGAATATCGCCGGTCATGGCCCACCACAGGCCTACCAACAGCAGAATGTAAAGGGCCCCGATGACCAGCCACACACTGGGGCTTGTCACCCGGATATACTGGTTTAAATCGTCGGGCGAGGTCACCCGCTCCAGGGCCTCGGATTTCCCGAATACACTGTTCTTTTTACTGCGTGTCATCGACTGCCACCTCCTTTATTTTTTTATGCGCCCGGTTGATGATGGTGCTGACATTGCTGGGGCTCAAGCCTGTCTTTTCCGCGATCTGGCGGTTGGACAGCTCAAGGTAATACTTCCAGTAAAAAATCTCCCGTTCCAGCTCGTTCAGACAGGAGAGAGCCTCTGACAACCGTCGGTCGTTTTCATTTTCGACACGCTCGAAATCTGCGGTGCCGGCCCTCAGCACATCGCTGTAGTCCTCCAGGTTTTCACAGGCCCTGTTCTTCCTGTAATAATCACTCAGACAGTGCCGGGCAATAGTGTAGATCCAGGTCGAAAAGGCCCCCCGCTCGGGCTTGTACACCTCAAACTTATACATGATCTTTAAAAAAGTATCGCTCACAACGTCCTCGGTGATCTCCCGGTTCAGGGTTCTATAATAAATGTAGTTGTAAATGCGGGGATAGTATTCCTCATACATTTTTTCTATGGCGTTAAAATCCTTCATTTCATACCTCACAGCATCTGTCGCTTCAGCAGTCCCGCAAAAGCGCCGTCCTTTTCAATGAGGCCGTCAAAGGTGCCGTCCTCCACAATCCTGCCGCCCTCCAGCATCAGAATCCGGTCGCAGTCCCGGATAGTGGACAGCCGGTGGGCGATGACGATGCGGGTGGTGTTCAGCCGCCCGATGGCCTCGGACACCTGCTTCTGGGTGATGTTGTCCAGGGCGCTGGTGGCCTCGTCCAACATGATGACTGACGGCTTGGGCGCAAGGGCTCGGGCGATCATCAGCCGCTGCTTCTGGCCGCCGGAAATATTGCTGTCGCCCTCGCTGATACGGGTGTTCATACCCATGGGCATGGCCTCGATATCCCGGGCGATGCCCGCAGTCTCCGCTGCCTCCCAGGCCTCATCCTCGCTCAGCCCCGGCGCAGAGATGACAATATTGGAGTAAATGCTTCCCGAAAACAGCCGCCCGTCCTGGGTTACCACGCCGATCTGGCTGCGGAGAGAGCGGATATCGACTGTGTCAATGTTGACGCCGTCATAGTAAACTGCACCCACCTCCGGGGTTTCAAATCCCATGAGCAGACGCAGCAGCGTGGACTTGCCGCAGCCGGTTTCTCCCACGATGCCCACATACTGCCCGGGCTCGATTTTCAGGCTGATATTGTCCAGAATGATCGGGCTGTCCGGGTGATAACGGAAGGTGATATTCTTAAGCTCGATCTCTCCCGCAAGGCTGGTGACCTGCCGCTTGCTCCCGGCACTCTCCGGTACAGCGGTTAGCAGCGGTGCGATGAGCTCCAGCGTGGGCGCGATGCTCACCAGGTTCTTAATAATTTTTCCAAGGGCCATAATAGCTCCGCCCAGCATGCCGTAGGCGCTGCTGAAGGCCATGAAATCTGCCTCCGATACGCCGCTGTGCCCTGCCGCCCGGTAAATGAGCATACTGCCTAAAATAGTGACACCCACGCTGAGCACAGGCAGCACCTTGACGATCTGAGGCGGGTCGTATTTATGCCGGGCCAGATCTTTGTAGGCCTGTGCCCATCTGGTAAAGGCCCGGCGCTCGGCCCCGGCCAGCTTGATTTTCTGAATGCCTGAGAACAGGCTGTACACCAACCCGTTAAGCCGGGAGCTGCTCTCCATGATCCTGCGCATGAGCATGGTCTGGGTGAGGACGGTCAGCACGGTGATGGCCAGCGATACCCCCAGTGTGACGACTGTTGGACGCACCAACTCGGGCGTAATGCCCGCGATCTGCCCCAGGTACACAAAGGAAAACAATGCGGTGAGACCGCTAACAAAAACAGAATTGACCAGGGTGCTCACCAGATTGTTAAAAGCGTCCATGCGGTAGGACAGATCCCCGGCCGTATAGTCCTTGAAAAAACCTGTGGGCATCATCAGAAGCCGCTGCATGGCTGCGCTCTGGACATCGACGGCCAGCCGGGTTTGAATCTTGCATACACACAGGCCCTGGGCTACGCGGATCAGCAGTGTGGAAACCGCCGCGCCCACCACGACTACAAAAATAGGCATGAGGTTTTCTGGAAGGTTGTAAGGGATAGTGTGGCTGAATACAATCCGATTGATAAAGGGCATAATCATGCCGATGACCGCTGTCAGCAGGGAGATACCCGCGGCAAACAGAAAGTCCGCCGACGACAGGCTGTGAACCATGTAGCCTGCCAGGTCCCGGACAGTCAGGGATTTTTCCGGCAGGGGCCGGTACAGACAGTAGCACTCCTTCTCAAAAAAGCAGGCGTTTTCCGCGCTCACCCTCTCCCGTTTACCGGTGACCGGATGCTTAAAGGTGTAACCCTGGCCCTTGCTGGGCAGCAGGGCAACCGCTTCGCCCTGTCTGGTCACGGCCAGCATGACGGACACCGAGTCCTGCCACCACGCGCCGGACAACTGTACAGCCCGCTTCATCACGCCTGCGGGCCGCAGCAGGTACTTCAACTGGTCGTCCAGACTCGTCATGCCCTCGGGCACCTCGCCCACGGGCAGTCTGAAATAATTGAGCACCTCCACAATGGTGCTTCGGCTTTTTTCTGAAGCCTTCATGCGGCGCAGGAGACTCGCCTCTCCCATAACCACTGAGGACAGCTCGTAAAAAGAACGCTCAAAGTCCTTTTCGTCGCTGACAATACGTTTTTTCATTTCAGCATCAAAAGATTTCATGGCGTCCTCCTATTCGCTCTGGATCAAATCTGTGTAAAAGCCGCCTTTTTCGTACAGCTCCTCATGGGTGCCGCGCTCTACTACCTTTCCGGCATTCAGGACTATAATCTCGTCGCAGTCCCGGATGGTGGACAGGCGGTGGGCAATGACGATGCAGGTGACGCCCCGGGCCCCGATAGCCGCCATGACCGCCGCCTCGGTGCGGGCGTCCAGGGCGCTGGTAGCCTCGTCCAGGATAATGACCGCCGGGTTCTGAGCCAGAGCTCTGGCAATTTCCAGCCGCTGGCGTTGCCCTCCAGAGAAGTTACTTCCTCCCTCAGCCACCATACAGGACAGACCTCCGGGTTTTTCCATGATATCGTCGTACAGCTGAGCATCCTTGAGAGCTCGGATCACGTCCTCATCGCTGACAAAAGTATTCCACATACGCACATTTTCGCGCACGGTATCGTTAAAAAGAATGATGTTCTGATCCACCACGCTCACCGACGCGGTGAACACCGGGCGGCCGATTTCCTCAATGGTGCGGCCGTCAAAGGTAACGCTGCCGCTCCAGGGCTGGTACAGGTTGGTGATCAGCCGGGCTAGAGTGGACTTGCCGCAGCCCGAAAAGCCCACAAAAGCCACCTTTCCACCCTTGCGCACCCGCATGGAGAAATCCTCGATCAGTGGGGGGTAGAACCGGCTGTAGCCAAAAGTCACATGATCCAGCGCCACCTCACCCTCAATCCGGGTACAGTCTGCCGCCAGATCCGCGGGCTCTCCGGGCACGTCGGTTTCATATTTTAAAACATCCTCGATCCGCTCCATGTCTGAACGCATCTCCTGTACGCTCTGCATGACCCCGGTCATCTGGTTCGCAGGTTTCATAAATCCGCCCATAAAGCCCTGAAAGGCCATGAGCATGCCCACGGTAATATCACCCCGGATGATGAGCCACGCGCCCAACAGCAGAATGCCCCCGTTGGCGATCTGCAGGATAATGTCCGGCAGACTGCCGAAAAACTGATTGACCCGGGCAAAATCTACTGAAGCGTTGCTGGCCCCGGCCTGATACCCTGCCCAGGTCTCAAAGTAGCCGTCCTCGGCCCCGGCCGATTTTATGGTCTCGATCATCTCAATACCCGAGACGGTGGTGGAGGCCAGGTTGCTCATGTCCCGCTTCTGCCGTCTCACAATATCCACCCGGCGGCTTGAGATATAGCGGGACAAAAGGATATTTAGCAACACTGTCCCCACGCCGATGGCCGTGAGCAGCGGGCTGTACCAGAGCATCATCGCCAGGTAAAAAACAATCAACACAAAGTTCAGCACTGTCGGAGCCAGCTGGTTGATCAGCGTCTCGGCAATCTTCTCATTGGAATTCTGACGCTGGCTGATGTCCCCGGCGTAGCGCTGGGTGAAGAAACGCACGGGCAGCCTGAGCACATGCCACATAAAGGTGGTGTTGGCGATAATGGCCAGTTTCCCCCGGATTTTAAGCATATAAACTGTGCTGATCCACTTGTTGACAATCTGAACAACCAGCACGGCGCCCATGACCATCAGCAGGGGCCTCAGCCAGGCCAGGCGCCCCTGGCCCAGAACATTGTCCATGAAAACCCGGGAAAACAGCGGATTAAGCACGCCCACCAGCTGAAGAATCACGCCTGTCAAAATGACAAAGGCAAAGGCCGGAGCCGTACCCCTGAGCCGGGCCTTGGCAAATTCAAGGGTGCTCGCGGGTCTGCCTCCGGGCACAAAATCCGCTGTGGGCTCAAAGGCCAGCACAATGGTGGTGAAGGATTTTCGAAATTCCTCCATGGGCACGGTCAGCCGCCCCCTGGCCGGGTCATTGAGTAAAGCCCCTTTGCTGTTAAAGCCGTCAAGCACCACAAAATGATTGAAATTCCAGTGAACAATTGCAGGTAGTTTCACATTTTCCCGGACCTCATCCGCCGTATAGCGGTATCCCTTTGCCTCAAAGCCATAGCTCCTGGCTGTCTTTAAAATACTCACCGCATTGCTGCCGTCACGCGACACGCCGCATTCCTCTCTCAGTACCGACAGCGGCACCCATTTTTTATAATAAGCCAGAATCATTGCCAGGCTGGCCGCCCCGCACTCCGAAGCCTCCATCTGAATAATCACCGGCACCTTATTGATTTTACTCACCTCATCATCTCCTCGACACAGTGTCCTGAAAAGCTTTTCTCCATTATATCACAGGAAAAGGGCCCAAAAAACGTCCACCGCTTAAATGACGCGTTTGACCGCTTAAATAACAAAAGAAAACAGAAGATGCAGCGTTTTGCCGTATCCTCATTATGCCAGAAAAATTTATAAATAAAAAAAGCAGCGTCTTAAAAACGCCGCTTTACTGCTTCATTAATCTTTATGGTTGATCAGGTAGTTTACTTTTTCCGAATCCTTCTTGTGAACATAGATATGGTAAAGGGTGCCGGCTGACAGCGAGCCGTGTACTGTACCCGTAACATTGCGGGCTCCGCAGGCCGAGTTGCCGCCCTCCAGGCGCGTGTCAAACTTAATACCATTGCATTTTAAGATGGTCTTGATTGCCATAGCTTTGTTCATATCATTTCCAATGTAGACCTCGTGACGGTTCCAGAAAAACATTTTCTTTTTCTCCCTTTTTTCTTATTATATCCGTTTTCTGTCTCTAAAACAATCCATTTAACCTACCGGGTATCCTCCACTGGCTTAAACAGGTGAATGGTGCCCGTTTCGTTCAGATGGCACAGCAGTGAGAGCACGATCGGAAAACCGAAAAGCCCTACAACGCCAAAAAGCTGCAGACCCACAAACATGCTGGCCAACGTAATCACCGGATGAAGGCCGATCTGGCTTCCCACAATTTTCGGTTCAATAATGTTTCGTACCACAGTGACCACCAGATAGACCAGCAGCAGCCCCAAAGCCAGCGGATAGTTCCCCTGCAGGGCTGTGATCACCGTCCAGGGGATCATGATACCACCTGTGCCCAGTACCGGAAGAATATCGAACACCGCAATGACAAAGGCGATGATCAGAGCATTGTCGACACCGATGAGGGTCAGGCCAATAACGAGCTCAACAAAGGTAATGCTCATAATGAGCGCATAGGAGCGGATACACACAAAGAGTGTTCCCACCACGTATTCCTTGATCTGAACAAAAACTGTCCTGGTCTTTCCGTTTAACTGGTGCATGACAAAGCCCGTCAGACGGTCATAGTCGATGGCGATAAAAAAGGTGGAAATAATGAGTAACAGCAGCTTGATAAAAAGCCCGGGCAGCGAAGACGCAATATCCGATACGGTGCCCATGGCCCCCATGGACAGGCTGGAAACCATCTGTCCCAGAGACTGCACCAGGCGGTTAAACATCTCCTCGAGGGCGGCTACCAGGGCGGGGTCCATCCGGAGCACCGACTGCTCTACCCCGTCAAAAATCTCCATGAGCACTGGCTCCACATGGAGGGCGTAAATCTGCGGCAGATTAAAGATCAGCTCTCTGGAAGCCGTAAAGGCCTTAACCCCAAGGAGTGAAATAAGCATGCCGATGGTACCGTAAAAGACAAGCACCACCACAATCGCCGAAATTTTCCGGTTCAGGCGCAGCTTTCCGGACAGCAGCCGAATTGGCCCTTTCAGCAGATAGGCCAGGGCAAAGCCGATGATAAAAGGAGCCAGCAACGGCATGGCATATTTGAGTACCGCAAAGCACAGAAGCGCCAGAATGGCAAAATACATAAAATTAATGATAAAAGCCCGCCGTTTTTCAATTTCCATATTAATCCTTACCTCGCATAAGCTTCCTGTTCCACATCGACCGTTGTTTTGGAGACGCTGGCCTGTACCAGCACCTCGCCAATGCTCAGGATATGATCGCCGATGCTCTCAATATCCATAAGAATTTCGGAATAAATCACACAGACTTCGTCTGAACAGAGGCCTTTTCGCATCCGGGCAATCTGGTTTCTCTGGTAATCAAGTGTCAAATCATCCATTCTCTGTTCATAGTCGGCAATTTCAGTCAGCCTCTTTTCAGTAATGGCCTCCAGCCGGCTGAGTGAGTCCAGCACGCCGATGCTGACCTGCTGAAGCGACCGCATTTCTTCCTGGGCCGCCTCTGTAAATCCGATATGTTTTTCCTCCAGAAGCCGGGCCTGTTCACTGATATTGACCGCATGGTCCCCCACGCGCTCAAGGCTGCCGCAGATTTTGAAAAACGCGGAAACCAGAACTCCATCCTTTTCATTGAGCTCATAGGTTATGACATGCGAAATGTACCTGGAAATCTCGGTATTCAGATAATTGACATACTCCTCTGATTTTGCCACATCCTCTGTATAGCGGCTGCTCTTTTCCAAAACCCCTTGAAATGCCTGTTCCAGGTTCTCTGTGACCATTTTTGCCATGCGCCGCAGTTCACGCCACACACCGTTCACGATAATGGCAGAGGTGCCCATCTGGTATTCCAGCGAAGCCTCAACGGGCTTGATGTATAAAAGCTGGTGCTCGCCGCTTTTTTCTGAAGGGCGCTCGGGCAGAATTCTGACCGCCGCCTTTGCCAGGAGCGTGCCAAAAGGCAGCAGCATCAGCGTTGTCGCAATATTGAACAGCGTGTGCATATTGGCGATCTGGGCTGCGGGATTTGCCGGAGACAGGGACTCGACAAAGGCCGTAAGCGGCGTCAGCATGCAGATGACTGTAAAAACAACCGTTCCAATGATGTTAAACAGCAAATGGATGACTGTGGTGCGCTTGGCGTTGCGGCTGGTGCCAATGGACGCCAGCACCGCGGTAATACAGGTCCCGATATTCTGTCCAAACAGCACATACACCGCGCTAGGCAGGCCGATTACGCCGCTGACGGCCAGCGCCTGCAAAATCCCAACTGAAGCGGATGAAGACTGAATCGCAGCGGTAAAAACAGCTCCTGCCAGAATCCCGAGGGCCGGGTTCGAAAACCGTGTCATCAGATTGACAAACGCCGGTGAGTCACGAAGCGGCATCATCGCTGTGCTCATCATATCCATACCGATGAACAAAATCCCCAGTCCGGCGACAATCAGGCCCCAGTGGTGCAGCTTAACCTTTTTGGTAAAAACCACCAGCGCCACGCCGCAAAAGGCGAACAGCGGCGCCAGCGCCCCCACATCGAGAGCGATGAGCTGGCCCGTAATCGTCGTACCAATATTGGCCCCCATAATGATCCAGACCGCCTGAATCAGAGTCATCATCCCTGAGTTCACAAAGCCAACAACCATGACGGTTGTGGCCGATGAAGACTGAATGACCGCCGTGATGGCCGCCCCAACGGCCACTCCCAGAAACCGGTTGGCGGTCAGTCGCTCTAGTATCTGCTTCATACGATTGCCTGCGGCCGCTTCAAGGCCCGAGCTCATCATCTGCATTCCGTACAGAAACAGGGCTAACCCTCCAAGTAAGCCCAAAACATCAGTAACACCCATAACTTTTCACTTTCCTCCTACCAGATGAACCGCCGTCACAAAAAAAGACACACCCCGTATCCCTGAGGGTACAGGCTGCATCCCACCTATTCTCAATGCGGTTATTGTCTATAAAGGCGAGGGCAACAGCGGCATTGTTCATCATCATTTCTCCAAACAATCTTGTTGATGTCATTATAAAAGAGTGCCTGCCAAAACACAATAGACTGCGGAAGATTTAACAAACATTTAACAATTCGCGCTTGACACCCACAAGCAAAGCACCATAACACTCCGGTTTTGCTTTTTCCCCTTTAACTGGTACAATAAAGACAGCCAATACACATCAAGGAGGTTCCAATGTTCAGCACCCTTTATCTCAGCAGCTTTTCCATTGACCGGGACGATCCGGCCTACACTCAGAGCTATCTTTCCGACCTGCCAGTCATTCAGCAGCTTAAACCTTTTTCCTTTGATAAAAACGTCACCTTTTTCTGCGGCGAAAACGGTACCGGCAAATCTACCCTGCTGGAGGCGCTGGCAGTGAGGTATGGGTTTAATCCCGAAGGTGGGTCAAAGAATTTTGATTTTCATTTCCACGATACCCATTCAGAGCTGTACCAGTTTATCCGCCTGACAAAGGGGCTCGTCCTGCCTGAGGATAATTTCTTTCTCCGTGCTGAGAGCTTTTACAATGTTGCGGCGGAAATTGACCGGATGGAGAATGAACTCGGAGGGGCTGGGCTGTACGAAAGCTATGGCGGCATTTCCCTCCATGCCCAGTCCCACGGCGAGAGCTTTCTGGCATTGGTTCAAAACCGTTTTCGTGGAAAAGGGCTTTATATTCTCGACGAGCCCGAGGCTGCCCTGTCCGCCTCACGCCAGATGACACTTTTATCCCTGATCCACAACCTTGCCCGGAACGGCTCCCAATTTATTGTCGCGACCCACTCCCCCATTCTGCTGGCCTGCCCCGATGCAGATATTTATGTTTTATCCCCCGATGGCCGTCTGTCCCTGACCCCTTACAGGGATACCGAGCCCTATTGCCTGACCAAAATGTTTCTCGATGACCCTGAACGGATGCTCCACTATTTACTGGGCTGAAAAACTTTATTTTCTTCCTTGACTCTGCCATTATGTGAGGGATTATACTAAGGATGAGCTCAAGAAAATCGATTTTGAAAGGAGATGGGAAAATGCTGAAAATCGGAGAATTTTCCAAACTTTGCCACGTCAGCGTCCGAATGCTGCGCCATTTTGAGAAGATGAGGCTTCTGCTTCCAGAACGGGTTGATCCTTTTACCGGCTACCGTTACTACACAGCTTCTCAGTTGACGACTGTCAGCACCATTGTCTCTCTGCAGCGCATGGGCCTGAGCCTGACAGCCATCGGTAAAATTCTTGAAAGCAGCAGCACTTCCCAGGCTCTTGAAACGCACATTGAAGCCTGCTACCGGAAGAAGCTGAAGGAAGCTGAAAAACTGCAGGTTCAGCTCTGGCAGCTGAAAGCCGCTGGCGAAAGGCTTCGCAGAAAGGAAGAAATCATGAAAAACTATATCGTTGTTGCCAAGGAATTACCCTCCTGTCAGGTCGCAAGCCTGCGTGATACCCTGAGTACCTACACTGAGGAAGGCCGCCTGTGGGAACAGCTGCACGCTGAAATCGCACCCCAGCATCCCAAGTTCACCACCCCGCTCTTCAACACCGCGACCTACCACGACGCAGAATACAATGAAGCCAACCCGGATGTAGAGGTTCAGGTGTCTGTCATTGGCAGCTACCAGGATACCGGGCACGTCTTTTTTAAAAAACTGCCCGCCCGCCTGGTGGCAAGCGTTACCTTCACTGGCGCTTATGACCAGATCACCGATGTCAACATCACAGCCATGAGGTGGATTGAGGAAAAAGGCTACCGGACCAACGGCACCATGTTCAATGTTTACCATGTGGGGCCTGGCGATACCAGCGATCCTGAAAAGTGGGTAACGGAATGCTGTTTCCCTATTGCCGCCAAATAAACAAAACACCATCTGACAGATTTTTCCGTCAGATGGTGTTTTAAATTTAGATAATGATTTGCTTTTGAAGATAGAGCAAATCCAAATGATAGACATCCTCCGAGACGACATGCTGCTGACTGCACCATTTTTCGAGATCCTCTGCACTTAAAAGCAGCAAATTGGGCAGCTGCGGATCAAACTCTATTTTTAACTGGGTGCCGAGCGTGACGGCAAAATGGAATTTTTTAAAGCGCTCGGGCTTTTTCTTCCGCGTCATGCGGGCTGTCTGAAGTTCCGCGTAAATCCACGGTGTTTCCTCAACAGCTCCCTCCTTCTTCAGCGAATGATATGGGTTCAGGAAAATCACACACTCACACTGGGCGATCATCTTGCCCAACGCCATGTGCAGGATGGGGTAAACATGACTGGGCGCAAATCCCTCGGCTACCAGCTCGTCTGCCGCCTGCCAGACCCACGAATCCATAAAGACTGAAACTCCCAGCTCTTTCTGAAGCCAGCGCTCAAGCCTGGTTGCCAAAGGCCCATCTGCCAGGGCGTGGGATAAAAACACCTGAAATTTGAGCTCTGGAAACCACTCAGAAAGCAGAGCCTCGCCGTCAAAAGCGGCCCCCATTCCGAGGTATTTTTTCAGTTTCTCCACAACTTTCGCCTGATTTACACTTTCATCCGCCTCTGAGTATGGCGCTCCCTTTTCCAGCCGGTCCATCTCTTTTTCATCCATTGTTAAGTTAAACGCTGTAAACATCTCGTACCTCATTTCAAAATAAAATCGCTTGAATTTTTGTTAAAACAAAATATCCGGTGCCGTTGCAATGGTTTACGTTTCTCGTAAATCAATTATATCGGATTCATTTCCTTTTGTAAAATAGATTTGCAGATATATTTTGACAAAAAAATCCCGGTTTTGTTGCCTCATTCGCACACAAAACCGGGTAAATCATATCGAATTATTCCTCTTCTTGTTCTTCATTAAGAACATTCCGTACAATTTTATCCTCTTCCTCTCCTTCTGGATGGTGCGGGGGCTGCGGATGCTGTGGATCATGGGGGTCTGGGCCATGATGAGGACCGTGCGGGCCGCCAAAGTGCTCATGATGAGGACCATGATGCGGGCCATGCGGACCTCCGTGCGGTAAATGAGGATGCGGCGGGGCAAGCGGCGGCATTTCTTCATCCATATCCGCTACTTTATCTTCCAGTGAGGTGATCAGCTTATCGAAAAGCACCGTGAGGGTTTCCTTTTCTTCTTCCGATAAAACATCAAAGAGAAAATCCGCGGATTCATCTTTTCGGCTTTTGATAGTTTCTGCCAGCTCTTTTCCATCCTCTGTCAGATAAACATCCATATTTCGCTTGTCCTCTTCATTTCTGCGGCGTTCCACCAGCTCGTTCCGTTCAAGCTTGATGATCAGTTCACTCAGGGACGCCGGGCGTATGCCGGACTGCTCGGTCAGCAGCTTCTGGCTGACGCCGTCATTTTCAGACAGCATCACAAGCACTTTGCCCTGTCCGTGGTGTGGGTCTTCCTTTGGCCCTCTCGGCGCAAAGCGGCGCATTCCCTGGTGCATTAAAACCTGGTATTTTCTGAACTGTTCCATTAATTTTTCATTGAGTTCATTCATTTTCTTATCTCCTTTGCGATTCGTGAAGCTACGGCGTTCCACAGCAGCTTCATTTATTCAGGTACCTTATGATCAAATTCTACACCCTTTCCGCCACTTTGTCAAGGTACCTTATTAATTTTTTTGAAGTTTTGTTGCATGGCACCGTTCCAAAGTGTAAAATAAGGGTATTCTATTAAGAAAAGGAGCAAATGATGTTACAACAAGGTACCAAGGCGCCGGATTTCACACTGCCTGATAAAGACAACCATCCGGTCAGCCTTTCTGATTTTAAAGGCAAAAAGGTCATTCTTTATTTTTACCCCAAGGACAATACAAAGGGCTGCACCACACAGGCCTGCACTTTCCGGGACGCGTATTCCGAATTTGAGGCTCTGGGCGCAGTTGTCATTGGCGTCAGCAAGGACAGCACCCGCTCGCACACCAATTTTGCCTCGAAGTATGAGCTGCCCTTTCTGCTGCTTTCCGACCCGGAAACCGAGGTTATCCAGGCCTATGATGTATGGAAGGAAAAGAAAATGTACGGCAAAACCTACATGGGCATTGTGCGCACCACCTACATCATTGACGAAGCTGGTATGATCGAAAAGGTTTATGAAAAAGTAAAGCCCGCCGAAAACGCCGACCAGATTCTGGAGCATTTAAAGGGCGAGGCATAATCAAATAAAGGCAGCCTTGAGGATTATTTATAGTCCAGGCTGCCTTTATCAGTATTTTAAGCGGGATGAGGCAGTGTTCAGCCTATATCCGGACAAGGGTGCCGCCATCAAAAAAATAAGAGACAGCTCCGCTGCTGCGATGCTGTCTCAACACTCAGACTGCCATATTTTCCCGCTCTCAAGCAGTTTCCTGACATCCCGGCTGTTCTGGCAGAAAAGAACCTTTTCGGGGTAGGCTTTCTGAAGACTGCGGTACCAGTCCCTGTGGCGTTTACTGCGCCCATCCTTTAAAATCCACTTGGCGAAGGCATAGTCAAATTTTTCCTCACAGCCCTGTGCCATGCTCTCCCGAACCTGGTTCCTGGATTTGAGGTAGCGCAGATAGGCTCTCGGAAAGCAGACCCGCCTCGACAGGCAGAGCATCATGATCTTATCCGCCGCAGCCATACGAAGTCCGCAGTGGAGGTCACCGTAGTTGCCGTCGATGATCCAGTCGTCCTGAGCCATAAAGGCTGTGACCATCGCTCTCGCTTCTGCGCGGTCCCGTTCCTGCCAGCCTGGAAGAAAGTTGACCTTATCCAGATAGAGCACTGGATACCCGGTCTCCTCCCCCAGCTTTTTGGCCAACGTCGATTTGCCTGAGCCGCTGTAACCAATCACTGCGATTTTCATCGTGCTTTATTCTTAAACAGCACCATGGAGGACAGCGCCATGGACAGCATCAGCAGCATGGGCATCGCGGCTGTCAGGGCATCTTCCACTACCCCAGTTTCCGGTGTTTCTCCGGCCGCTTCGCTGGGCTTTGCAGGCGCCACCAGAGTGCGGAACTCAATTTCAAGGCCATAGTGGACGCCCGATTCGGTCTTGACATAGGCCATGGCGGTGTAGGCCGTATCCGGAATCAGCGTATCCAGCGTATAGCCGAACTTGGTGACGCTGTTGTCGCCGTGCATTACCACGGTTTTATAGTCTTCATCGCCGGTTTCGGCTGGCTTATAGGCAAAGCCGCGTTCGGTAATACCTGCGCCGTCGGTATAATATACCCCTCTTAAAATGGCGGAGGTATCGGTAATGGTATCGGCCGGACTCGTCGTCACGGTGATGGTCTCCTCGGCAAAAACTGATACGCAAAAGCAGGCCATCAAAACCAGC
>CAUEUD010000007.1 GCA_959020865.1 Eubacterium limosum
CAGACACTAACAAACAAAAAAACAGCCGCCCCGAAGGACGGCATGAATCTACAATTATTAATCACCTACAGTATCCCTCGGATACAACTGAACATGCACGAACTGGCTAGAATAATACCGGATCGTGCCAAGTCCAACAGACTGAGCAATCCTCGCAATACGATCGACCATTTCAGCGCTCATGCCCGGTGTGTATAAATCACATGCATCACCAGATAAGTGCAGGCTGTCTGGAACACCACCGTCACGCACATTCTGATCCGGACAACGAAAACCGGAAGTGATGACGATCTGACAATCCTTTCCCATTTCAGCAGATAAGCCATCCCTGACTTGCTGAATTTTAAGCTTCAAAGGATTCTTAATATCTCCACCGCAGCCACATTCACATTTGAATTCATCCGCTGTGAAATTCTTTAAAGTCACCGGTTCCTGTTCTGGTGTCATACCTGCGGTACCGTTACCAAACAATGCTGGATAAGTCTGATCTCCAACAATCCCATCTGGCGTTAATCCAACGGATGCCTGGAAATCCTTAACAGCCTGGTAGGTCTGTGGCCCAGGAATCCCGTCCATATCCCCATGATAGAAACCAAGTTCCTTTAATCGTTGCTGGTAGCCACGCACTTGGGCTTCCGCATGTGCTTGAGTGACCTCACCAAACAATCCGTCTGCTGCAATTCCATAGGCTCTCTGACCATTTGCAACACATTGGGCTGTCTCCGGTCCATCGATGTCATCCATCGCAGGCGCACCATAATTACAAATGTTTGCCCAGCACTGAATATTCCAGACTGTCCACACATAACCGGATGCCTGTGGCACTGTAGGCTGAGGAACTGAGGTAGGGGGGGCAATTGCTCCGTTATTCCAGTATTCAACGTACAATTCATTACAATCGCAGTTTCCAATACCAGGTACATATTCCGAATCCGTATACTGCCACATACCGAACAATCCTGGATTGCTGTGTGTGATGCGGTCGTTATACTGCGCGATCCACAAAGGGTAATCTGCAAAGGATTTGGCGTTAATATAATTGTTAAACCAGTTCAGGTTCGCATAAATCCCGCCTTTTACACCGCGTTTATTACAACGGTTCAGAAATGCCGAAGCGACTTCGTTGGCAACACCCGCATAATCAGAGTCTTCCATATCAATATAGATCGGAAGATCAACGCCATACTGAAGCGCCGCATCAATGGTACGGTCTGCTTCTTCACGTGCCTGTGCTGCGTTGGCCGCCCGGCTGAAAATATAGACCCCAACATGTAAACCTGCTGCGTGTGCACCAACCATGTTCGCATCAAACTGGCTGTCTCTTGGTACGTACATACCATCCGCAAAACGGATAATAGCACCAGCAACTCCGGAGGCCTTTACAGCACCCCAGTCAATATTCCCCTGCCAGGAGCTTACGTCTACTACTTTATAAGCCATCTATTCCTTACCTCCAATCTTAATGTTCACATCTTCACCGGCCTTTAAAGCATCGGTCACCCGCTGCCCCTCTTTGGCTGCCTTGGTGAAGTTGCAGTTCTTCCATACCGCCAGTGCCACGCCGACAATCTGGCCGACACAGGAGATGACCAGCGTTATCTGATCCTCACTGATCGGCAGCACGGCGTGTCCGCTGGCGGTTAAAATCATGTTGAGGGTGGTCAGTACGGCCACCACGATTGTTGTAATCTGTTTCCAGTCCATTATTCCTTCCCTCCATTTTGAAATAGAATTCTTACGCTCTCATACAGATCATGGGCAAAGCTGTTGCCGCCCAATTCTCGGTATGATTCATACAAGCCCGTCAAAACTTCAAACTGCCGGGGCGCTATCTCCCCAGCTTCTAAATATTTTTCACACAAAAAAACGACCCGATCACGTAAGGTCGCCATACTGGCACGTTCCAAGGCCGCTAATTGGGCTCTCATCTCTGCAATCTGCTTGTCCTGTAGGTTTTCGGGGTCTTGAACATGTTTCTTAAACAAACCTCTGAGCCAGCTTCCTACAGGCGTACAGACCAATATAAAGACCGCAGCAATTGTCGTGATCGCTGCGGCCCATTCCTTTAAATTAATTAAATACTCTGGTGGTGGCATCATTCCGTGTCCTCGCTACTCCGCCGGTTTTACCTCCGGCACTTCCTCCAACATAAAATCCAGAATATCAAACAGAATTGGCTCATAATCTTGATCAAAGAGCAGCTCTGGAAATACCTTCGCAATAGGTACCTCCGTTTCGGCTTCAAGCAGTTCATTTGTGATCTCTTTCCATTCTTGTGAGTCTTTTTCTGCCTCAATGCCATTCAGTTCTTCAAGATAATCCCGATACTCCGCAAGGAGTTTCTTTTTATTTTGTTTGATCGTAAAGCCGATACGCCCGGGAAGCTTGATTCCCGCTTTATTCAAACTTTCAAAATTGTCAATCGCAGCAATAATTTCTTTGTTTTTCAGTTTCATTTATTTTTATCCTTTACTGTCTATTTTTCGTTGATTAATTCTTCCAGTTCTAAATCCTTCAAAACCTGACGCACCTGATCTTTAATCCGATCCGGTACCTGTGAAAAGTTCTTTTTACCATTCACAATCAATGTTGCGTAAATAATGGCCATATCCTTTCCCTCCTTTCCTGCTAGTTTTGTTAAAATCCAAAGCTTAATTTTTGTCAGCATCGAGTAACGCCTGCACTTCCGCCCGTATTTTCTGCGGGACATCTTTAATCGTTTTTTGACCTTCTTTAATGAGCGTGTAATAGATTTTAACCATTTTAAACCTCCCCAATGATCATTTCATAAACTTCTGTCAAAGCCATCATAATATCATTATTTGTTTTTTGCACTTCTGTTTTTAAGTCTGGCTCCTGCATAATGATTTGAACCACCTCAGCGGTCTGATCAATATCATAGACAAAGTGTCGATTGACCGTATAGGTTCTGATTTGAGAGAAGCCTTCAAATACTTGATTGGTCTCAAAAGGAATTTCCACCCCGTTCTCATCGACTCCTTTCCCGCCCAGTTCAATACGGGAAGCATGATTTTTGAAGGCATTTTCGATATCAAGCGGCGTCTTTTCATTTTCAAGCAAAGCCCCAATTTCCAAAGTCCTTTCACCGTGTCCAAGAATCTCTCCGGGCTCAGCGTAAAGCACGTTATAAAGCGTCCCATTTTTTAACTTTAATATTTTCATAAATGTTCCTTTCTAGGCGGTTCGCTTCCACATATAAACAGCAAGGTATGGTGGCATATTATCATGTGCCGAGCCACTACCTTCAGCCCCTGTTCTACATTGATAATATCGAGACGTTTGCTGATCTAAATTATAATCAAAGCGAACCCCTTCACTACCACTATTAGCTGTTACATACTGATCATGACTGTGAGATGGCATTTGAGCTGTGGAAAGTGCCACCGTCGATGCCCCGCCGGTACTCCCATTGCCATAGCTGGCGCTGCGTCCAAGTAGGAACCGCCCTTGCAGCTCCACCCAAGTCCCTCCGAGAAACCCCGAAGGATTCGTACCATTCACAGACATATAAATACTTCCCACCGGATAAACCGCATCCAATATTGTTTTCAGCGCCCCAACACTGTTTTCCAAAAGTGCGTCCGACCTTATCTTGATATTTCCGTCCGCCGTAAACTTAAGTGGAACCCGGGCAATACCGACGGTTACCGCTGCCGAAGCCGTTGTAATTTTATCTTTTACGGTCAAAGTAATCGTATAGGATTTAGCGGCGTCAAAGGTATGGGTCAATGTTACACTGGTTGCCGCAGTTCCGATGGCCACCGTCCCCGCAGACTGGGTTCCTCCGGCAGGACCCCAGGTATAACTGTATCCGATTGGAGTTCCGGTTTTCGTCCATGATAAAGTAACATTCGTTCCCTTACCCCCACTTGTTCTGCTTGCAGCAATCGTGTTGATGGATACAGGGGTATAAGCGACTTCCGTCAATGTCTTTGAAACGCTTGTCTCATTCCCCCGGGAGTCAACCGCCTTACAGGTCACTGTTCCAGACTTTGCCGCTGTAAAGGAAACCGATAAACTGCTGGCGCCTGCGGCAACCTCCTTCGTAACGCCACCACATGTAAAGACATACTTGCTGATCGTCGCGGATTTCTTCCCTGTCGATTTTGTGCTGACCACGCATTGTAAGGTGGAATAATTTTTGACCATCTTTGTGGTGCTCGACCCGGTAAATCCAGCCGTTGCCGCATTCGTATCCGTCACTGCAATCACCGGCGCCGTTGGATTGGCATTTTGACAGTTGATCGTAACAGACCGCCAATCAATATTAGCCTGCGTGTTTCCCTCATAAGTACAGTGTGCAAATGTTACCGTCACACTTTTGTTGCTTGGATACGCCGCCCAAAGCCTGTTTTTGGAATCAGCAGTTAAAGCAATGGTTGAAGGGCTGGTGGACAGGTTAAAGCTCGCAAAATTCGACGCCTTATCGGATGTTAAAATTAACTTAGCACTCCGTCCGCTGGATGGTATTGTAAAAGAATACGTGTACGAGCTGTCGTCATTCCAGGTCGCCGGCATGGATGTCACCGTGGAGTTGGTCGCAAGCGTCGGCAGATTGAAGCTCCCTGAACACGACGATGTTCCCAAAGAAATGCCGGAAGAATGCCAGGCGGATACACCGTAACTCCTCCCATGTGCAAGTGTCACATCATAGGTGCGGAACACCCGATAGACCCCCGCGGGCCGGTAATCAAACGTCGCGACTGTCCCGTTATCAATTGCACTTCCATTAACAGTAAACCCGAATGTCGTATCATTGTCCGCATTCCAGGAGTATCCCCCAGAACCAGAATAGCCCACATATTGGAGCCTGACAGTATAAGTTGTCGATGTGTTCGATAGAATTTCATATTCAATATATGTCAGCTGCCCCGCATAACTCCCTGCATAATTTGCCTGACAGATTCTTGTAAAAGCCATAGTACCTCCTTATGCAATTTTGCTGATCCAGATTTCAGTTCCAACCTTTTCAAATAAAAGACCCGAAAGCTCGCTTTTTCCGCTGACTTTAATCTGTTTGGTCTCCGTTCCATACGAGGTAAATTCCGCGATTTTATTCCCGCCAGTATCGACTACCCGCGTCCCATCACCATCCGCAATCAGCTCCGTCGCTTTTTTGCTGTTTTTGATTCTCAGCCCATCGCCCGTGTTGAGATTTAACACAAGATTGCCATCTGCACTCTGAATGGTTCCGGCTGTAACCGTCCCTAAATTTGCAGACAGGGCCGACAGGCTCTGGACATTTAATTTCTCCGCATCAATCGTTCTGGCCTGGATAGCACCACCGTTAATAGTCGTTTTATCCTCATATTGCCAGTCTTTTATCTGCGATTTATTATTATTGGCAACAACCGCCGCTGCTTCTGCACGTTCGCCGGCTTCCTTTGCAGCGTCCTGAGCAGATACCGCATTATGATTCGCTGTGTCAATGGAGCCCGTAACATCATTCCCTAAAAGCGTTACCGTAATACTTCCGGCTCGAATTCTGCCTACGTCCAGATATCCAGTCGTAATTTTACCCGCATCAATGCTTGCAATTTTTCCATTCGTTGCCGTAATACAGTTTGCAGCCAGTTCATTGGCAGTCACAGCTCCGGCTGCAATTTTCCCAGCCGTGACCGCGCCTGCCACGATTTTATCCGCTGTGACGCTGCCCGCCGCGAGGTTTCCCGCCGCGATGGTTGCAGCAGCGATCTTACTCCCTGTGATGGTGCTTGCTGCAATCTGAGACGCCGTTACAGTTCCAGTATAAATTTTCCCGCCATTGATATAGGTTTTGTTATTGTTATAACACCATGCGGCAAGAACAGAATCGATCGAAGCAATCTGTGCAATCTGATTGGAACCTAACTGTTTCCAGTGGACATTCCGAATATAGGTCGTGCCCGTCTGTCCGCTGTAACGCGGCAGGTAGCGAATTCGGGCGTAATAGGCCTTTTTCCTCACATCTGTCAGTGCTGGTACACTGCTCCATCCTTCAAGTTTTTGCCATGTATTTGCTGCAGTTAAAGACACACCACCGATAATATTTACCGCAGCTTCATTTGTTTCGACGGCTACTTTGTTTTTATCATAGAAGCAGACTTGAATATAAAGGGTTCCGGTATTCGTCGATAGATTATAGACATCCATACACCAGTAAAAAGGGTTGTCCACATTCACCGGGATATAATCCGTATATAAATACTGTGCGTTGACAGTTTTAATGAGATTCCCAGAATTAGCGTTGCCTCCCGTAACTTCTGTTGCCGGAACAATGGTATAGGTTCCAGTCGCAAAGGGCTTGCAGGCTGTATCGCCGTTATAGGTTTGGTCAAACAGTTCCACACCGTTCAATTTCGTCTGTGCGTTGACACTCAACTGATTCAGGGCACTTTGGGCATTGTTTTTTGCCGTATTGATCGTACTCTGCGTACTGCTGTCGAGTTTTCCAATAACAATACTTCCAGCCTGAATTCTTGCAGCGTCAATGTAACCTGACGTAATTTTACCCGCATCTAAAGCCGCGATCTTGGCACTCTGAATCGTCGCATCCGCGATCAGCGCATTGGTTATGGCCGCATTCGCAATAGCGTTTGTGCCAAATTGAGCTGCCGTCCATTTACTGCCGTCCCAACTGTAAATCCTGTTTCCATCATCTGTATCAAACCAGGTGTCTCCGGTTTTTCTTCCGGTGGTTGATGGCTGCGCAGTCTGGTAAAAGACGGTATTTTTTCCGTCCGCGCTGGTTTGGGCGGTATCGGCTGCCTTTTTTGCCTGATCCGCAAGGGAGTAGGCGCTGTCGGCTTTTGTCTGGGCGGTCGCCGCGTTCTGTTTCGCTGTATCGGCGGTGCTCTGTGCCGAAGCAGCTGCCTGAGCCGCTGCGTTGGCCTTGTTCTGGGCGGTCGTAACGGCGGCTTGGGCGGCGGCGATTTCTTCCTCTGTGGCATCCACTCTGCCCGTAACTGCTGCCAGATTTTTTTCAGCGGCTTCCAAGTCTTTTGCGGCCTGGTCTGCCGCTGTCTTTGCCGCACTGGCGTTACTCTGTGCTGTCCGTGCATCTTTCGCCGCCTGATCAGCTACGGTTTTTGCTGCCGCCGCATTGGCGAGGGCGGTGCTGGCGTTGCTGCCAGCCGTTGTGATGCTGCTGTTGACTGCATCCGACAGGGCACCCGAACCAAAAGGACTGGCAGACCATTTTGTCCCGTCCCAGACATAAGCCTTATATCCGTTGGCAGTGTCAAACCAGGTATCGCCTTTCTTGTTGCCCGTAAGTCCGGGCTGGGTATTCTGGTAATAAATTTTGTTTTTTCCATCAGCTGTGGTTTGTGCTTGCTGCGCAGTGTTAGCAGCGCTCGTGATCTGGTCATTCACCTGCTGCGCCAGCTTGTCTCCCGTAATGGCCCCAGGTGCGATCTGCACCCCGTTGATGGTGCCGACCGTGATATTCGCCGCGTTCAGGTTCACAACTTCAATCAGGGCAGCGTCAAGCCGCCCGGCGGTGATCTTATTAGCCGTCAACCCCACAATCTTCGCATCGGTAATACTGCCGTCTGCAATCTGCGTAGTGCCAATAACACCTGTACCAATCATAGCGGTAGTAATACAACCATTCTTAATGTTGGCAAGGTCAATGTCCGCTTTGCCGATCATGGCCGAGTCAATGTCCGCAACGTCCGCTTTCAGCTTTCCAATATCCGCAGTAATGGCTGATAAATCGCCTACCTCGGCAACATCTGCCTTCAGCTTCACAATATCCGCTTCTGCCACAGTAAGCTTGCCGGTAATCGTCGCTTGATCAACCGTCAGCTTTTCAATACCCGCCTCTGCTGCTGTGAGCTTGCCCGTGATCGTCACCTGTCCAGCTGTCAAGGTCTCAATATTACCCTGGGCGGCTTCAAGCTTCCCTGAGATGGTCACGTCCTGGGCTTTAAGAGCATTAATCTCCGCCTCGCTGGCCGTCAGCTTTCCATAAATTGTGACAGTATCCGCTTCCAGTCGGTTGACCTTGATTTCCACAGCGTCCACAGCCCCCATGGCCGCGTCAGCCTTGTCATTGGCACTATTGAGTCCTCCTGCAAAAACCGGCGTGGTATAAGTCGTTGTGCCATCACTCCAGGAACATCGGCTTCTGGTCCAGATATATTTGCCTTTTTCCCAGACCGGGCAGGTCTCAGACCACGCGCCCCCAAGCAAAATTTTATCGCTGGTCGAAAGGTAGTATTCCTCTACAATCTCCGTGGCCGAAACACCCGCAGCACCTTTATCCCCGGTAATGCAGACCGGCTTCGTAGCCTTTTCGGTCCCGCCAGAGTACCGAACCACTGTCCGCTGCCAGATATGCTTTCCTTCTGCCCACACAGGCGCTGTCTCCGTCCAGGGGCCCTCCGGCGCCGTTACTGGTGATGTGGTCTGGCAGTACTCCAGATCCACCCGGTCAATGCCGATACCATCATCCCCATCAAGAACGTTGATCAGCGTCACTTCTGCAAAACAGAGCTCACTGCCGTCGGCGCTTTTAGCCGCCGCCCTGAAGACCGTCTTTTCAGGCACCTGATCCGCCGTTACCGTCAAAGACGGCCGCGTGGCAATGTTCACGCCCCACTCCGTCCACTGAATGGCTAACCGGTCAGTCACATCCGTGCCGCCGCGCATCACCCGGGCAGTCAGGGTCGTGGTACCTGTACCGTTCTTAAAAACAATGCCATTGTCCGAAAGAATTTCCAGGGTGTAAGGCTTTGCGTTTTGGATGAGTTCCTCCAGGCGTTCCGTAATATCCGTCGAAAGCTTATTTTCCAGAGCCTTGAAATTGGAGAACACATTCCTGTTCTTTGTCGGGTCGCAAAAGGAGACCTCCTGCTCGCTGACCCGCGCCTCCAACAGCAAGGCTGGTGTAAACTTATCATCGTGAATCGTAACCGTGTCGCCAATATTCAGCTCAAAAGCACCTTCAACCTCATAAGTAATGGCCGGCTGGCTGATTTTCCTGAGTCTGGACAGCGCCTGACCATAGAGCGTATTGACATTCTCAGTCTCATAATCCCAGCGGTATAAAACCCACGGGTCGTCATTGGTTGAAACCTGAGCCGGGTAATCCTCGGCCGTCTGAGGCGCGTAAATAAAGGGCTGCCCGGCATGGGTATAATAAAGGACATTCCCATCCACATCGTATTCTGTTTTGTCAAGGGCTGAAATATTCAAACCGTCTTTGCCAAGCGGATAAATCGCACTGTAAAGCTCCGTTTTATCCACGGTCCGGCGAATGCCATCAATAGATTTTCCATAGTACAGAGTGACATTCTGCCGCCTTGTGCCAACGCCCTGATGCTCCTCATCATTAGCTTTGTAGACATTCAGCACGATTCTTTTGAGTGTGCCGTCACGGTTAAGCTCCGTGACAAACTCACATTCTGCATCAAATTTATTTACCAGCGATAGAAGCCTTGCCAGCTTTGTGTCCGTCCCTTCCCATTCAAGGGAACGGCTGTAATCCGAAACTTCATTGATCCCCAAAACCAGGTCGCTGAAGTTCTGTCCTCCGACCAAGTCGCTGTTGTTAAAATACCACTCAAAAGTTTGAGCTCCGCCGGATTTAAAAGCCGGAGATATCTCGTTGAGCAGCTCCATGCTGAGGTTTTCGCAGTAACAGGCCAGCTCCGTTTCCGTTTCCTCTGTCCGCATGATGTTAAAAAGGTAGTCCTGACCTCCATACCGAAAAGAGACATAGTTTTTTTCCGTTAAATACCTGTGCGCAGCGTTCCCTGTCTTCGGAACCGAAAAATCAAACGTGCTGGTGGCTTCCGTCAGATACCGGTGCCAGACATCATCAAAAAAGTGGAGCGTCTCCGGCTTCTCGTTGTCAATAAAAGCAACGCGCCGAAGCGTCTTATCATGAATGCTGATTAACATAGCCTACAGCCACCTCTTTCTATACTCAACCGTAATTTCAGGCGGTTCTTTGCACCAACTTGAAGTGTAAAATCCAATGTCGGTTTCCCCAGGCGGCAGCGGATAAAAAGCACTCCCGGTCACCATCTCCTCGTTTCTGGGCAGCCCGCGAACCGTGATGCTGTCGCTTTCGCAGTCAACCACCACCTCGCTTCCAGCAGAATACCGGTTTGGTACATCCCGCTGCTTCTCAACACGATTTTTAACCCCGAGGATCTTCCCGACATTCATGACCGTCACATAATTTGACCGCCCAGCATACTGGCCGATAAAAACATACACAAACCGTACTTTCTTATCTTTAATGGCCGGTATATCGACCGTGTAATAAGCGCCCCAATAATAGAACCTTATCTTACTGCCCTCTTTGAGAAGATCCTCATAGCCGCGATGCCTGAACGGGTTATGTTCAAAATAGACCGTTGGCAGAAGATCAAATTTCTTGTACTCACCACCATTGGATTCTGTGCTCTTTCCAGTCCAAAAAACAACCTGTGCCGTATTTCCTGTAGCGTCCGTTTTGGTAATGCCAAAACCAGCGATAAATTCGTTGTTTTCATCGGCCAGTATGACTTGTATCAGGCCGGTCTGACCTAAAGCTCCGGTCATAAACTGGGGCTGAAACCACAGATAGAAGTTCTTAGCGCCGACCTCGCCCTCGCTGTCTGGGGGCAGTTCCATACGCCGGCACCCGCCGAAGTGTCTCTCTGCGGAGGTTCCCTTGTTGCCCAGATACAAAGCGTCGTAATCTTCTGTAGACGGGTCGACTTTGTGCACGCCGCCGACCGATAAAGAACCATTGCATATAATGCTCGGGTTTTGAGGATAAACGCCCGTGTAAGGCACAAACCCGTCGAATCCGTCCGTCTCCGTATTAAAAAGCGTCTCAGACTGTTCGTAGGGTGTTGTATCTGCCTCCTCAACATTCCCCATCTCAAAAGCCCCGCCTGTATGCACAATACCAATATAGCCGTTTTCGGCTTTATGTCTGATTCGATACACTGGATAAACCTCGCCGCTGCCGTCATTGTCAATATGCGCTACCAACTTTTCGTCTTCCGTCTGTGCCGCCACGCTTGTAATCAGATCCGAAACCAGATAAGGGTCTGCGCAGTAAAAACGCATCTCCCCCATGATATTGAGCTGGCCCTCATCCGGAGGCTCAATGGCTTCCAGTGTTCCGGTGTAGTGGGCATTCGGTTCATCCGCAAATCGGATGGTTCGGTTCTCACCCCTGCAAAAGTTTTTCAGCTTTCGGAACCGGGCCATAAATTCAGCCGCCGTAGGAGCCGTCAGGGCAAACCGCACCGTCAAAGTACGGCCTCCCTGCCGTTTTCCGTAGTATTCCATACCATCCATCCCAACAGGCCGTTCCTCATCCGTAATTAGATATTCCAGCGATTCACGTCCAGATACATTAATGGTATGATATCCACTCACATGGTTTTCAATATACTCCCCATCCAGAGAGACCGCCTCGCTGCTCATCGGAAGATTCCAAGATGTCTCATATGCCATTACACAATCCCTCCAATCCGGTTTCTGCGTTTTTCATCAAACGTGTTCTTTTCATTCACATACCTTGCGCTGCCATAGCCTACTTTGCGGCCATCCATCACACTGGTGACCTCAACTTTTATATCCGGCACCCGGCGCCTGATGCCTTTATCCAATCCGTATGCTGCGTCATCAAACCATTCGGAGGTCCCCGACAGGTTCATTGAACGCTCGGCCGTCTTCATGATTGAACTGAACAGTGTGTCAAAACCGCTCCGAAAACCGCCTGAAATATTCTTTCCAATCGTCTGTCCATTGGTTTCGGCAAAGGATATACCTAAATTCGGAAGCACTGGGCCCCCACTATTCCGGTAAGGGTTGACGGGATTCATGAGCCGGTTAAGCTCTTTCATCTCATCCGCCGGGATGATGCCTTCACCTTCATGGATCATCGCCAGCATGTCCTGCGGAACACAACTTGTCCCGATAGCATACCCGACATACCCTCCGCTGCCAAGGCCTGGGTGATTCCCAATGCCGCCGTAACGGTCAATCATGTAACGAATCGCCGCTACTGTATTGTGTACGGGATTCCAGATATCATTCATCCCCGGAAGTGCATAGGCGCCAAAAGTGCTGTCAATGGTCTGCATCAGGCCCTTGCTTGGATGCCCGGCAGCTGCATTGCTGTCCCAAAGATTGATAGCGTTAGGATCACCGCCGGATTCCATCATCGCGATGTACCTGAGGGCGGATAAATTGTTCATTCCCTGCCCTGTGATTGCCAGAGCCTGCATCAGCCAATTGTCCAGGCCTCCGCCGGCGCCATTGTTGTCGCTTCCCAATCCATATTTTCGCATGTTGTAAGCCGCCATCAGCGCAGATGCAAGAGTATTCCCCATCATCTGCCCTCCCTGGATATATGGCAGCGGGTCAACCGCCACACCGTCCTGAAACATGCTTAAATGAAGGTGCGGTCCGGTAGAGTTTCCAGTACTCCCCACAGCCCCAATGGTTTGCCCAGTTCCAACCTGCTGCCCGACAGACACACCAACCGAAGACATATGCCCATACAAACTGGACATGCCATTTCCGTGGTCGATCTGCACTGCGTTTCCATAGCCGCCATACCATCCGGCAATGGTGACAAGACCACTTGCAAGCGCAGCAATTGGCGTTCCAGTAGACGCCGCTAAATCAATGCCGCCGTGATTCGTTGAACCAATACCATTGGTATCCGAAGCGGGCCGCGGTCCAAAGTAGCTGGTAAGCTCACCGAGGGTACCGATGAGCGGGTAGGCCAGAGCCTGGGCCTGACTGGGGTCAACCCCTAACTTGGCCACTAATTCTGGTACGTTATCACCCAGCCGGTCAACGACCTTCCCGACATCCAGACTGCCATTTGTGAAGCTGTTCTGCATCTTGTCAATAATGCTCAGCGTAAACTTATCAATCTGCTCAGAGCTCAGGCCTTTGATCAATCCGGCCGCCATCATCTCACCAATCCATTCCATGGCCTTTGAAGGTGAATGAATCCCCAAACCTTCGATAAATACATTCAGCAGGTCATTCACGAGGGACGACGCTTCATTCAAAGGGCCTCCGCGGCTGGCGTTGATCCCTGTCTGCAATTCGCCCATGGCGCTGCTGCCAATGGTCCGCATTTTTGGCGGTAAAGCGCTCATGATGGCAATAACCGAAGCCGCCAGCTGATTAAATAAACTGGTGGCCTGAACTCCCATCTCTTTCGCGATCTGCACGACCATGTTCCGCATCAACGTCCAATTTGAAAGCACGTTGTTTTTTAAAGTCACCGTTTGGGTCTGATAACCCATGGCAAAAGCGCTGTATGCTGCGGATACCTGTGCATTCATTTTTCCTGCCGAGTCGATAATGCCAGTCTCCATCTGGCTCCATTGGCTCTGTGAGGCCGCTGTATAGACTGTTGTGTCCGCCAGAAGGGTATTTCCAAGGTCTGCATTTATGCTCTCAATCTCCAACGCCGTCTTTTGAATATCGCTGGTATCTTCCATAGTACCCGCGCTTAAACTCACCGGGTTAGGACTAACGGGCGATGGTGTTTCTATAACGGATTTTTCCTCAGTACTCAATGCCACAGGAGATATTCTCGCCTCACTGGTCAGTGATGCCATTTCATTTTTTATAATACTTCTGAGTTCCGGCATGCCATCTTGAATCCCGACTCCAATACCAGCAGGAATCATCATTCCGACTTCATCCCGCATACGTTTTGATGGGCTGTTAACATCCAAGGCGTCCGGCGCTTTAAACCAATCCAGAATACTTTGCCCAATTCCTTTGACCGCATCCCAAAGTGCACCCAGCATGGCACCAAGGCCTTCGATGATCCCCTTAATGATGTTTTTTCCGAGGTCTAACCAATCAACCTCTTTAAAGGCGTCAAAAATCGCTGTGAAAATTTCCGGCAGCATGCCTACCAGATCAGGAATGGCTTTAATCAGGCCAACACCGATAGCCACCGTGAGTTCAATCCCCGCTTTGATAATCGTTGGCAGATTTTGGATGATCCCGGTTAACAGGCTTTTAATAATCGTTGGAATGGCGTCGATCAACTGTGGAATCGCCGCAATCAGACCGTTTACCAGACCGATGAGCAACTGAATCCCTGCATCAATGATCTGCCCAATATTTCCGAGCAGGCTGGTCGCCAGGGTAATGATCATGTTGAGCGCAGCCGGAATAATGGCCGGCAGACTGTTGGCAATTCCCCCAACGAGATTGCTTACGATTTGCACACCTGCACTTATGATACTCGGAAGCATCACAGTGATTGTGTCCAGAAGACTTGTGATTAAACTTGTGCCAAGCTGCATGAGCAAAGGAAGCTTATCGTACATCCCCGTTAAAAACTCTTGAATGACAAGTGGGCCTTTCTCTCTAACCGTCTGCAATACGGAATTAATCTGATCTCCAAAATTCTGCTGCAGCAATCCAAAACCAGCTACAACTAACCCTGCAATGGCCCCAAATTTAAACAGCGATCCAAAAGAGCTCAAAAACATGGGCCCGAACTTCGAAATACTCTGCCCAAGCCCACTTAATCCTGTACTAATATTCGGCAAAACGGCTGAAAAAGCGCCACCGATATCACTCCCCAGCGTCTGAATTGAGTTGGGAATGATTTTTTTAGCTGTGTTCGCAAAACCGCCAAACATGGAGGACCCGGCAGCTTTAAAATTGCTGCCCATCTCTCCTAAAACAGTTGAAATGGCTGATTTTCCGCCGCTTAGCTTAGATGAAACGTCCTGAAGCCCTCCCGATAGTATCGGCATGGTTTCCGAAAAACTCAGGCCGACATATTCTTTGAAAAAGCCAAAGCCTTCACCTAAGTCTCCGATGCTTTTTTTAATATTCGGCGTCTCCTTACCCAAAGTCTTTAATCCATCGGTGAAAGACCCAAGCGGTGATTTCAGGCTTCCAACAGCGCCAGACAGAAGACCTGTGGCTGAACTCAATTTTGAGACGCCTCCGCCTACCGCCATCAAAATCGGCCCGCCTGCAGCAAGGCCGGCAATGATAGAACCCAATGTTTTAAGCTTTTCAGGGTCGGTATTATTCAATTTATCTTGAATCGTCCCTAGTAAACCCCCGACGTTTTCCCATTTTCCAGCAGCTTCATCATAAACACTGTTGGTACCGACAAGCTTATCCAGCATCGTACCAATGGCATCCGTCACGCCCGAAAACAGCGTTGAAAGCTGAGGTAAAAGCCCCGCAACGGTTGAAATCGCAGCCGTTAATTGATCAAGTCGAGCCTTGCTTTCAGCATATCCAGCATCCGTCTCCTTTAACGCCGGATTAATGCCCGTCAAATTCTGTGAAAAGCTTCTGAATCCTGTATTTAAACTGTCCAGCGCCCCAGTAAGCGTCTTCCCCTTCATAGCTGCTGCCAAACCTGCCATGGCTTGCGTTGCCCCATTGACGCCGTCAGTGCCATTCTCAATACCATCAGCCAAACGATCCAAAGCGTCTTTTGCAGGTACAGCCCCGTCCGAAACCATGCTTCGCATTTCATCTGTTGTAACGCCATAACTATTTGCGAGAATCCGCATAGCGTCAATACCGTTATTCGCGAGCTGGTTGATGTCCTCAGTGTAAATTTTTCCAGTCGTGGAAATTTTGGCAAAAGCTTCAGCCACTTGCTCAATGTTGGCTGAAGTCCCGCCAAAGCCAGAAACAGCGTCCGAAACAGCTTGCATATATTTGGTCGTGTCTTGAGCGGATAGCCCCATCCCCACCAATTGCTTACCACATCTCAGAAAAGTCTCCTGGGAGAAGGTCGATGCCTTTGCGGTTTTTAATAAACTGTCGTAAAGTCCATTCGCCGCATCCTTACCGCCGAGCATTTTTTCAAACACGATCATCGTGCTTTCATAAAGTTTTGTAAAATCGACGGTTGTCTTAACAGCCGCAGCGCCCATCCCCGCAAAACCTGCTGTTACAGGTAACAAAGACCGACCGATACCCGATAGAGTGCTTCCAACAGCCCCCACTTTGTCACTTAGAGTTCTTAACGACGCCTGAGCCTTTGCAAAGCCTTTTTCAAGGCTCGAAGCATCTGCGATCAGCCTTGCTTTAAGAGTATATTCAGCCACGGTTCATCACTCCTTTCTCGGGCATCTTGATGCCGGCAGCCTGATAAATCGCCTGCACCCAATCCTTCCCGTTCTTTTCTTCCACTTCATTGACAATCTCGATCTGTTTTTGTACGACCACCTTGTCTGCCGGACGCTGCTGTTTATGCCAAAGAGACAGTGCTCTCTTTCCTTTTTTCCGGCATACCGTATTACCAATGGCGACTTCCACAGCCTTTTCAAACAGACTGCTGTCACCGACGGTTTTATCCTCGTAGGCTTTTCTTATAAAAAGCTTCTCGGCAGGGGTCAGTGCTTCATAATCGGCTTTTGTGTAGCCAAAATTGACCACAAAAAAAGCAAAGTCAATCGTATCAAGATAGTCCTTTGCTTCTTTTTCATAAACCGGATCGCGTTTCCCCCCGCCAAGATACTCAAACCGGGTCAGACGGTCTGGAATAAAAAACAAAGCTGTATTTTTTTGCTCTTTTTGGGTCTTTCATCTGTACTTTTTTGTTTTTTGATGTGAATTTCTTTATTTCTGTGCACTCACTTTTTGACCCGGTGCCGTTTCAGTACCGCTCTTTTAGCATCACAGATCGGGCCAAAATTGGCCTGGTCTAACCAGCCGAAAATCTGACCCGTCGCTTCCTAAAATTGAGAAGCGAGCTTCACGGCTGAAAATTCAACCACGAAAGCTATTCGCCGTTTTGGGGGAATAGCCCATATAAAAAGGGAGTAGCCGCACGCTACCCCCTTGTCACTTCTTCCAGTAACTTCTCCAGTTCATCAATCTTCTTTTGCTGTTCATCCGTCCTTAGAGACGATAGCACCGCATTACAGGCCAGAATAATGGTATTGGCTGCCTTCGGGTCAATCTCCCCGTTAATGGTCATATTAGCCACTCTTGCCAGTGTCCGGCGCACGTCCTGAGGAGTGGCCAGCTTTAGGCGTTTCTTAGCCATAACGTTCCCCCATTTCCTTTATAAACTGCTGATTGCGCCTTACCTCTTCCGGGGTCATTGGGTGTGTCTTTCGGTAGGCTATGTAATCCTCAATTTCCTTCATCTCGGCGTTAATATCTTTAGTCTCCCTGCGACCTTTAGCCACCTTGTGGGCATCTCGATAGATCCGATCAATGCGCTTCACTTAGCTAGCCTCCCCATAATCGACAGTTAGCAGCAATAAGCGATCCTCGTCAATGCCGTAACCCGCCGCAAGGTTATTTGCTTCATTTTCGGCTATTTCAGCGCTTGAATACAAACAGTCAATTCTTGTATCGGGTAACTCCATTTCAAGGCGTGCGCCATTGTCCACAGGCCAAATAATGCCCGTATAGACCCGATCACCGCCCAGGCGCCTTACTTCTTTGTATAATTTATCAATTCTATTCATTGTTTAACTCCTCGCTCCAGTCTTCATCTGCTGCCGTGTCATTTAGGGCCTGCAAAAAATCATATCCGGTTGAGCCGTCCGGCAGCTCAACAGCGTATTTTTCCCTATTAATGCCCAGGGCTTCTAAAAAGCCGTCTTCATCAGATGGAAAAAGCATTTCCATAGCAGCACAGGCCAGTTCCTGGGCTTTACTCAATAATTTATCGATTCTATTCATATCTTCCTCCTAAAAAAGCCCCATACAGGCGCGAAGCACTGTACAGGGCTAAAACTGCGGTTAAGCAGATGGCATCGCTTGATAATAGATCGCCTTTTTCTTGTTGTCCAGAACAAAAGCGTCATAGCAGATACGGCCTTCCACCAGGGAGCCGCTGATTCCAGGCGGGTCTTGATGGATTTTGTATTCTTCCAGCTTCACCGGCGCAACGGTAGCCACAGGATGAGCGATCATAAAGCCGAACTTCTGCGGCAGCCGAACCGCCGGAACCTTTACGATGGTCAGGCCGTCCAGCAAGCCGATCACGCCTTTTAAGCGCATATCATTGCCAATATCGGTTTCCATGGTAATGTCTTTACATTGCTTCATAAGCAGATAAATATCTGGGGTTACCACCAGCACACGGCCAGTCTCTGGGACTTCTGCGTTATCCATCGCGTTATTGGCGGTGATGATCTCGGTGTAGATGTTCTCAGTGGTTAAGGCTTTTCCAGCCGGTTTAATGCCTGCGCCTGCGGTCATAACACCATAAACATACGTGTCAACCTCCGGAATGATCACCTCGCGCTGCTGTCTGGCAAGTGCGCTCGCTGCCTGAACCTGCTGCGCGGTCTCGTCATTGTCCAACTTGTCAATCGCAAAGGTAAAGGAGCGGTCTTTGGTGAGGGTAAATTCTTCAAGGGCCGTCCCTAAAGAAGCCACATCGCCATAACGGGAACCATTCCCGGCACCCGCCCGGTCATAATCATTCATGCCCACCGTTGTTAGTTTATAGACTTTGACGGTGTGGGCGCCTGTCCATTCAAAGTCATTATTGGTTAAAATTGACTTCTTGCTTTCAGTGGTGAATACTTCATCCACGTAGGGCAAGAACTTTGTAATTAAATCAATTGCCATTATTTTTCAGGTTTAAAAGCGTTTTTGAGTTTATCTTCGCTGTATGTTGAGCCAGTTCTGGGAGTACTGCCACGTAATTTCGCCTTAACGTATGCTTCATTAATTGGATTTAGGATAAGCTCCTGGAACTTCTTAAAGCTTGACTCCATCGCTTCTTTGCTGGAGTAGTCGAGGTATTCAAGTAAACCTTTAGGCTGCATACAGAATTCTGTTTCCAGACCGGCGCGCATTTGCTCAGCTTCGTACTGTAATTCACGCTCTAAAATCTGTTCCTCTCTTTCTTCAAGTAATTTTATGTATTCATCCGGGTTATTGCGCAGCTCGTTCTTTTGCCGCTCCCGGTCAAGTCTTTTCTGGATAATTTTGTTGACCTCTTCTTGCGTAAAGGTCTTTTCATTTTCCGGCTGATCTGCTGGATCGCCGGCCGGAACCTGTCCGTTTTCTTCTTCCACAGGATTATAGTCCTTTTCGTCATAATCGTATGTTTCGTGCTGTACCTGTTCCATCGTTTCCATGATTTCTTCCATGTGTTTTTCTCCTTTTAAAGTTGATATTTCCAATAAAAAAGCGGGAATAACAGCTTTACTCACTTTTGAGTATTACCATCATTCCCGCGCCGTTGCCAGCTTCCAGTTTAAATATACTGGGGTACTTTATCGTTTTTCTATTGTAGTTCTATTATACCATACAAGGGGGGTATAATCAAGTCAAACGCCCTTTTGATCGGCTTTTTCGTCATTTCTACTGGTCAAATATGCGTACTTAAACCGGCCTTTAGGGGGCGTTTTTGGTAACTTAAACCGCATGTTAAGCGGTGCCAGGCACCTTCTGACAAGGGACAGTTCTGCTTCATCGGTGTAGGATATTTTAATTTTTAATGACATGTCAGGCCTCTTGCTTTCACCTTTTTTTCCTTTGCCTGCACCGATAAAAACACCTGATCAATTTCTTCTTGTACCCCTAAATACCAGCAATAAGAAGCGCAGTCTCGCTCAAAGGCCTGGCCTAACCTTACAAGATTCTCTCTCCCACAATACTTCATAAACCGGACTGCGTCACTATTTCCCCTTTCTTGATAATACTGTATTTTATGCAAGGCTTCGCTTTGCTGTTTAATCATGCCTTGATGTTTACGGTTGATCTTATTCATCATGATTAATTTAGGGCACGTAATAACGCCGATCGGGATATTCGTTAACCTGGCAACGCCTGAAAGTTCTTTAAATGTCAGTTCTTCATTACCCTTTAACGCTTCAAGATAAAGTTCAGGTGTAACGCCTGCATGATCTGCAAAGGTTGAATAGTGGTATGGGTGATACTTGTATAGTTCTACTAAATTCGGGTATAAGCTTTTTTTCACTTTTTCCTTTACCTCTTGCCTGCGCCCGCCCATCGTGATATAATCATGGTACCTTTCTAGGGGGCTCAGGCCCTTTCTGTATTTTGGCTTACTGTTGGTAGCGGTAAGCCTTTTTTATTTCCTGCCAGATGTCCCGCTGACAGCTCCGGGGCCTAGGGGCTATGTCATCGCCTTTAAAAATCTTCATCCGCTTCTGCCTTGAATCGCTTGAGCGTTGCTATACTTTGATCGTATGTGTGCTGAATAGCGAGAATTTCCCAGCCTTCATTTAACAGGCTACTTAACTCGAAATCAAACACGCATAAATCTTCTTCTAAAATTGTTTGAACTTCAATCATTTTTAAATCTCCTTTCGCTTTCCACAGGTGGGTATTCGTTGCTCGTCATATGTCTGTGCTAGTATTCCTAGTATTCCTTTTATTCGCTAAAGTAATGCTATGAATAGGTTGAATACTAAAAATACTAAAAATCTATATATCACGAACTATCCTTAATCTCGGTAAAGCCTTCAATTTCTTCCAACTGTGGATTAAAGAAGATATGTTTTTTTGAAGCGGTTCCATGACCGACAACATCATGTAAAATATTGTCATATTTAAACAACTGATCTTCTAATTTCCCAAAACTCTTACCTAATACCGTTGTATTTATCGCTAAATTACACTTCGCAATATACTTCCCAGCGCTCATTAACTCGCTTGTTTTACCTTCCCATCTTCCATGGTGTTGATTAACAAGCGTCCTGATCGTGGTTACGGTTGGATTCTTCATATAATCCGCAAACTCTTGCTTAGCCTCTTCCTCTGCCACAGTTCCAACGATTGACCACTTCCCATTATTAAAGCTCATAGTAAATGCGTTTTGCTCAACGTCACGGCCTGTAATGTAAAGATAGGTTTTTTCATCCTCTTTCATGCGATCATCTTTTTTAAGAATTAATGTCGTATCCATTGCCCCGGTGATTCCCGTTGTCCCTGAAACATTCGCGAACGGGTCAGATTCATCTTTCATTTTTCGGGTGTGATGGACAAGCAGAATACAAAGGTTTCGTTCACTCGCAATCGCTTTAATTTCCCGCATTTCCCGGTAGTCCACTGCGTATGCCCCTTCATTACGGTTAAAGGTTCCTCGTATAAATTGCAAGGTGTCGATGATTACCAGCTTAATTTCCGGGTTTTTGTCAAGTACCGCCTCTAACTGCTGCCTGAAGCCATTGCTCAGATCTCCGATTTCCAGCATCAGAAACACCCCTTCTGGAAGATCTCGTGTTCCAAATAGTTGAAACGCCCTGCCCTGAAGGCGGTTAAGGCTATCTTCAAGGGCTAAATACAAAACACCGCACTTCTGTGTCTCTCGATCAAGAAACTTTTCACCGCCAGCGGCGCAGATTGCCAGATTAAACACAAAATAAGATTTCCCAAATTTTGGCGGGCTTGCTAAGAGGTTTAAGCCAACGGGCAAAAGCCCTTTAACAATAAATTCAACAGGTTTCAAGTCTTGCTGGCCTAACCAATGCAGGTTATAAACTTCTGGTAATGGGATTGCTGGCAACGGCTGACTATTTTGTGCACCGTCTACCGTTACAACCTCATGACCGCTAATATACTCTGGCACCTGATCAAAATAGTTCATCAACTCCGAAACACCCGTTTGCCCTTTAGCGTTGATATAATCCGTAATATCGGCTTTTTCCGGTATCTCAGGCCATATCTCAGCTAAATTCATGATATGAACGCTCTTGGCGGTTCCTTTAAGGGCTGTAGCCGCCTTGACGGCGTATGCTCTGCCGGGCTGATCGTTGTCCGGTATGATCATAACCTTTTTGCCTTGTAACGCCTGGGCGTAGTGATCTTCCCATTTTGCCGCCCCATTGGCCCCGCTCACTGCGGGCTGACAAAGGCGTTTTAGGGTCTCAACGTCCTTTTCACCTTCTACAAGAAAAACATAGTCGCTATCTTTAATTGCGGGCAAATTATACAAGGGAACCTGAACACCGCCTAAGCCATATTGATAACCGCCGACACCGTCCGGCCGCCGCCATGTGAATTTCTTCCCGGGCTTCCTTACTTTCTCAGCGATTAAATGGCCGTTACTGTCATAATAGGGGTAAACCGCTGTTTGTACTTCGTTGTTCTGAGACTTCTCGAACAGATCGCCCGTTTTTAAGCCCATGGCCTCAACTACCGCCGCGGTATCGCAGCCCGCATGACAGTGTAACAATATTTTGCCGTTCTCAAATCGAACAGACAGGCTTGCTTCTTTGTCATCATGCGCGGGGCAAATCCCTTTATACTGCTGCCCGCTGCCTTTCGGCTCCTTCCCGGTGGCTCCTCTCCATCGCTGTAAAAATTCGTCTTTGGTCATAAAGAGCCGCCACACTTACCCTTCCTGAATCCCGAAAAAGCGTTCACTTAAATATTTTTGGCTGATCCGGCCATTAATCACATAGAAGCCCTTGCCCCTCAGCTCGGTGTTTAAATCCCTGATGACCTGATAGGCCCTTGACTCTGAACAGTTGAGTATCTTTTGTACCTCTCTGGCATTTAAGAGCTTATTTGGCGTATTTGGGCGGTCTTTTACTTCATACATGAGTTACACCTCCTCATCGATTAATTCGCTTACATCCATCTTAAGTGCTTTAGCTACCCTGCCAATAGTTTCAGGTCGAACGCTTTTCCCGCAGATCACGCCTAAATAAGTACCACGAGGAAGCCCGGATTCTCTTTGTAGATCGCTACTGCTCATGCACAACTCGGCACGTCTTAAATCAATTTTCTTTTTGTTTGCTTTTATTTTGATCATCTCCTTTTTGATTGTTGACTCATTCAATTGAATGTGTTATCATTGTACTACATTCAAACGAACTAGTCAATCATTTTTTTTAATTCATTTGAATGCATTAAACAATTATGGTATAGTCTAAAATAGAGATTTTCAAAAAAGGAGGTTTACAAGACTATGACCATAGGCGAACGAATTAAGGAAATAAGAAAAGAAGCCGGGCTTACTCAAAAGGAATTAGCTGAAATGTGCGAAATAGCAATTATCACAATTCAGCAATATGAACGTAACAAAAGACAGCCGCGTATTGAGCAATTGCAGCGCATTGCCGCCGCTCTCGGCGTCTTGCCCGGTGACTTGCTTCAAGATGGGATGTACCCCACCAGTGAAGAGATGGCAGCCATACACGCCGCCCATGAAGCGGCAAAGGCTGACCCGGAATACAACGAACGACAAGCCGAAATCGAGGAAAAAAGATTAACAAATTTAATCAGGCAAAAAGCGGAACTGCTCAATAGTACCGGAAAGCAAAAGACGGTTGATTACATGACCGACCTTTCTGAGCATCCGAAGTACCAGAAATAAGCCTCATATTTCCTCATATAGAGACTTTTTCGTTCTTGTGAGGAAATTATATAGGAGGTTTAGAAAATGCCGTCATATCGTGACAAGGAAAGCGGAAAATGGTTCTGCAAATTTTATTACACAGATTACACAGGAGCACGGAAGCAGAAAAAGAAAAGAGGGTTTACTACAAAGCGGGAGGCCCAGGCTTGGGAGCGAGAGTTCTTACTTAAGCAGCAAGGCAAGCCAGAAATGACATTTGAAAGCTTGTTTGAGCTTTACAAGGAAGACGCAAAGCCACGGCTTAAAGCAACTACCTACAAAAGTAAAATTAGCTTGATTACGCGTCATGTGCTGCCTTATTTTAAGGACAAGAAAATTATGGATATTAAGCCGATCGACGTTCGAAGGTGGCAGGATGAGCTTAAAAAAACAAAGAAAATCCAAACCGGTGAACCATTGGCTCCGGGAACAATCCGGGAGTTAGAAGAACGCCTTTGTGCTATCTTCAATTTTGCTGTAAAATATTATAACCTTCCTTCTAATCCGATGAGCGTTGCTGGGCATCTTAAGTTTCAGCGGGTAAAAGATGTTCAATTCTGGACAGAAACCGAGTTTGAAAAGTTTATTAACACTGTGGATGAACCGCAGTACCATTGTGTTTTTATGACACTTTATTACACGGGTGTGCGTATTGGTGAATGCCTAGCATTAACACCAAACGATATCGATACAGAAAGGTGTGAAATAAAGGTTAATAAGACGCTTTACACCTACAACGGTGAACGGTGCATCGGTACACCAAAAACCGCCGGGAGTAATCGAGTAGTCGCAATCCCTGACTTTTTACGCGATGAACTTGTTCAGTTTATGGCATTAAGGTACGATCTGGGGGAAGATGAGTCTATTTTTCTGGCTGGTTTTAGCACATTTCGTTATGTTCTAAGGAAATACGCTAAAATTGCAGGCATTAAGCCGATACGCGTTCATGATCTTAGGCACAGTCATGCGTCATTGTTAATTGAACTGGGATACTCCCCGCTACTGATCGCTGAGCGCTTAGGACACGACAACGTCAACACCACGCTAAATACTTACAGCCACCTTTACCCGAACAAACAAAAGGAAGTAGCCCTTGTACTAAATGGTCGGTTTAAATCCAGATAGTACCGCTTTAGTTCCAAAATCAGTTTAAGCCTCATAAAACGTTGATTTTATGGGGCTTTTTATGTATTATTGTTGTACTGGAATAAAAAACCGCAGTCCCTCATCAGTGCGTTCACCACGACCATGTTGATCTGGATATAACCCTGTTCCTGGATCAGCTCTTCCGCCAGGCCGAGACCCTTGCCGGTTTTGATATAATCGCCGTTCTCATCGCAGAGTCCGGCGGCAAAATAGATCATCAGCTCCTGAATGCCCATCATGCTGTTGTTCATGGACAGCATGGCCACGGTCGAGGTTTTCGCCATCTGCTCGGCGGTCTGGAGCCTGCGAAGCGTATAATGTAAATGGTAGGCCTTGCCTTTATACTCAAAGATTTCAGAGACCTCAGCCTCCTCAACGCCCATACCGTCTTTTTCTTCCACTGCTTCATCAATCAATAATTTTTCTTCTTTCGCCATTTTGTTCTCCTTTATGCCTGCGCCGCAACCGCTGTGGTTGCCGCGCTTAGTTTTGTTCCTTCATAATCGCCTGTACCGGTTGCTTCCACCTTGATAAACTTGCCCTGCTGCGCCGCGGTAAGAACAAAATTTTTACCCGTCGCGCTGGCAATATCGGTATAAGCGCCGTCCGCAGTTGCGGCGGCTTTCCATTTGTAAGCAGCTGCCGCAGAAGCCGGGACGACGACAGCAGTCAAGGTCTGCCCCACCTGTGCTGTCCCAGTAATTGAGACAGTCTCCAGCGGGGTTTTTACTCCCCCATGCCCTCTGGCAATGCAGTTACTTTACCCACGTCTTCTCCTTCCAGTGTCGACAAATCAGTTAGCGGGCCGTTCCCTTCCAGACTGATGGAATAGGTCATGGAGTCATCATAAGGGGCTTCCAATGAGTAATCCGTGATACAGGCCAAACCGCCGAACATATGCTTCTTAGTTTTACCATTGATCACTTTCACACACACCAGCTCACTGTTGCTGTAGGCTTTGCCGAGTTCCTTATGGGTTTCATCCGTTGGCACGTAAATCCCATCCGAGTCAATGCTCCACTCTTTCATCCCCGGAATTTTGGATTTCCAGCCCCCCACGGTGTCCTTGCTGGTAACCTCAATACTGTCCGCCGAGCGGTTAATGGTCAGGCCTTGCTGGCCGGCCACCGCCAACAGTTTTTCTCCGGTACTGTTAAAGATGGTCAGCAGGATGTCAGCGCCGGCGATCGCCGCCGCTGCAGTCGCGTTAAAATCGCAGTATACGTTATTATCAAATTCATTTGCCATAATCTTTCCTCCTATATTTTTGCTCTGAATCCATAGCACACCTTAAAGCTGTAGGACAGCACCGCGTGCCTTTCATCGGTTTCGTCGGTCTGCAGATTGATCAGACCGTTTCCAATTTGCAGAAGAACAGTATAGCCCTCCGGCAGTTCAATCTTTTCCGTCAGGCTTTCTTCCAGCTTTTGTATCAGTTCATAAATGCGGACGTTGCCCGCGCCGGGCTCCGCAACGGTATGAAAATAGACCGTATAGGTATCACACCACATGGTCTTGGTATTATCCGGCTTAATGCCCACAATCTCCGCATAATAAAAAGGCGCGGGATAATCCTTTGGGATTTTATCCAGGCACCTGAGCCCGGTCCGCGCCTCTACTTTTTTGATGATGGCCGCGTGTAAGTCCAGCAGCCCTAATTTCTTCAGCATTTAATCACACAACTTTCTGACCGTTTCCTCGAGATCGGCCTTGAAGACGGGCATCTGGGTTTCCAGGTTCTTTTTCAGAAAATGCTGCCCAGGTACCCAGCCGCCATCTTTAGTACGGTGTCCAAACTCAACATGGGGGGCATATTCTTTGGTATAACCCACTTCTCCGGCGCTATCCTCCGCATTCGGCAGTGTCACCCCGGCGGATTTCCGAAGCTCACCGGTGTCCACCGGAGTGCCGCCGTTTTTAGCCCGGTTGTGCATCTCGGTCAGGTTTTTGGTCAATATCGCGTCCAGCTTGACTTTATTGCCGCGCCTCAGCGCTGCCGCCAGCTCATCAACGCCCTCCATCTGAACGGTTACCAGATCATAGCTCATAAGCGATACCCCTTCACATAAACAATCCGCCACCGGTCCGCATCCGATCCCCGGAAGCCTTCAACCGTATAAGTGTTGCCGCCAACCTTCACTTTGTCGGCCTCCCGAACGCCCGCCAAGGACGCTCGGGTAATCAACTTCCGGTGGGCCGCGGTAAATTCCCGTCCCAGAATGTCAACGTCCTCGGCGCTCCACTCCGTCAGCCGGCCAGTGGTGTCCAGATAAGGCTTATCCTCCGTCACTGCATTGCCCAGGGCATCCCTCCCGGTTTCTTCCCCGGCAATAAAAGTAATCTTCTGAAACCTCATAAAAACTTCATCACCCTTTTGTTAGCGTTTTTGAGATACTGCTCAAACTCACGCTCATACTCGGCCAGGACGTTGGCTACAAAGCTCGTACTCAGGGTATCGGCTCCTTCGGATGCGATCCCTTCATAATACTTACGGCGGATGAGCTTCACCGCCACATCCACCACAATGCTCTGCATGCCGTCCGGCAGTTCAGCCGTCCCAATCCGGAGGTTGATCCGGTCCGTTGCCGTGGTGATGTATTCCTCCAGTTCGGTGTCTTCCGGGATGACCTCCTCATCCGAAAGGCGCGTTTTGACGCGTTCAAGCAGTGCCATGACACGCCCCCGCTTAACCGGCCGCCGTTACAGCCGCCGTTGCGTCACTGGTCTTCGTCCCAGAATAGCCGTCAGCGCCAGTAACCTCGACCTTGATGAATTTGCCTTCCTTGTCTGCGGCAATCTTGTGTGTCTTACCCGTTGCCCCAGTGATGTCCGTATAGGCCCCGCCTTCCGTGTCAGCAGCTTTCCACTGATAGGTTACACTGGCAGCTGCCGGCGTAACGTTCGCAGTCAAGGTCTGCCCAACCTGCGCAGTGCCTGTGATGGCGACGGACTCAACCGGGGTTTTTACTCCCCCGGCGAAATGGTGACAACCACCACGCCGTCCAGTCTCTCAGCAAAGATAACCGTCCCGGAAACCGCCACTGTTTCATAGGTCAGATGATCATTGACCGTCGAGTGGGTCACACCGATATAGCCGGTTTCATCCGTTGTAAAATCAAAAGCCCGGCCGAGCTCTCCGCCGTTGATGGTAACATAGGCCAAAACAAGATTTTCCGGGGCCGTGGCATAGATTTTTCCCTTTGGTACGTTCGTGTTCGTGATGACCTTAACGCCAGTAAACCCAGTGACAAAGGTCATCCCAAAAACCGTCTGGGTACTGATATTCGCCTTGCCGATATAGTCCGCGACATCCAGCGGATTCACAAACGCAATGGTCTCTACGCCATCATCCTCAAATAAGGACTGCACCTGTCCCCAGGCCTGAGCTAACGCCCCCTGAAACCCAACGCCTGTCGCGGTTCCGGTTCCAGTCGCTAAAAACGTGAAAAAGCGGGTGCGCAGCCCTTTCTGTATTTCCTTTAACAGGATTTCATCTGCCTCCACAACCGCCTGATCAAAGCCATGTCGCTGAATCGCTTCAACTGAAACAGCCTTTCGGTACTTGTCAAATTCAATCTCATAGCTCGGGCCAGCGGTTTTCTTAACTTTAGAAAGCGGAATCAATTCTCCTTCCGCCACCTTGTCTGTCTTCACATCCTTGTCGGCCACATAAGTTTTAATGGTCATGCCGTTGGATACCGGCATCTTTCGGGTTACCCCTAACGCCTCGATCAGTTTTGTGATCGAGCCTTCAAACTGATTGACAAAATCAATACTCTGGACTTTCGCAAAGTCCCCCATTACGGTTAAATTGGTTTCTGCTGCCATGACTTCCTCCTAATTTCTTTCGAATAATTTAATATTTTCCTGAATGGCTTTCCGCCGTTCAATTGGATCCTTAATGGCCATAATCTCCTTTTTGCTGATGGTTGCCTTTCCAGTGCCAGCCTTTGGCGTTTCACCTTTAATCTTGTCTTTCACAGCCCTTTCGACCGCTGCGTCAAAGAGCTCAACAAAATTGTCAACCGCCTTTTTGGTTTCCTCAGCGTCCTCCGTGACAAGCTTAGAGAGCAGCTCATCCGGAATGTTCATTTCCTTTTCAGCCAGAATTCTCCGGGCTGCTTTCGACATATCATTCAGCTTTTCTTTGGCCTTCATTGCTGCCAGCTCACTTTCAAGCTGTTTAAGCCGGTGCTGTTCCTTTTCCTGTGCGGTCATGGACTCCAGCTTTTTAGCCTCAGCCATTTGATCGTCTTTTTTCTTTGCCCATTCACTAAACTTCTGTTCAAAAAGCTTGTTAAAGTCGACCTCAGGGGCCCTGTCAGGCTTTTTTTCGGATTCCTGCGCCTCACGCTCCTGGTTCACCGGCTCTTTTTCCTCCACCGCTTCCTGGGCTTCTTCATTCTTTGTTTTGTCGTCTTCCATTGGAATCTCCTTTTCATTTATTTCCGCAGTTTAAGGTCTTGACGGATTGGACGCATAAAAATAAGACGTTAACGCACGTCTTGGGCGAGATGTGAGATTACCTCCCGGATAGAGTTTCAGGTATTAAAAAAGCACCTGCGTTTGCAAGTGCTCATACCGTAACCATTTTTATAAACCAAACCGCAAATCCATATCGGATAAACAGCCCTGCGATTGTCAGCAATAATAATCCAATAAGCATCAAAACGATCTTCAAGCGTTCAGGCATCACCTTCACCTCCGGTTTTGAAAATCACTATTACAATTTTCCAATCACTCCGCCAAGAGTTATTTTGAAACTCTCTCCCAATATATTTTTTACTTTCTGCATCAAACTGTTTTCTTGAAGATACTCCCGCCCGGCTTTCGTAATCGCTGGGGCGTGGAGTTCTTGTATTCCCTCCATATCCTTTGCACAAATATATTTCAGACCGGTAATATAGCCAGAATCGATCAATTCCCGCATAATCACCAGCCAATAATCATGGGTAATGTCAAAGCTCGCACTGCCACGCAATTTCTTTAAAGGCTGTTTTATGTCCGGCTTTCAGGCTTTCATACAAATACTTTAAAATTTTATACATGATTACTTCCATATCATTTTGAGCCATTTTCTGCCTCCAGTCTTACAAAACTTGTTCAACGAAACCATCCACTCAAATTATTTATTCCCATTCTTTTCAAATGCCCAGGGCGGGTCTTCCGGGCACTCCCATTTTGGCGACCAACTATTTTTAAACTTTTCTTCTGCTAAAACTTCACACCAATCTTTCGCTTTTTCAGACATATCATTGAATTCAATGCCATATTTTTCCACTACCTTGCCAAATTCATAAAAATCTATTTGTTGAAGCAATTCCTTTTCTATTTTGGGATTCATTTCAATTTTAATATCCGAATATATTCAAACAGCTCCGGATCCTTTCTTTTGAGATTTTCTGGATTAATAAAATACTCTCTGTATCCTTCAGAAAAATATTCCCCTAAACATTCCAAATTTATATATCCATCTCTTTTTCTGCTCTTGTGTCCATTGTTATCTTGTTCATAAAGCATCCCCTGGTATTTTGAAACAAACTTTTCATTTTCAACATACTCATACTGCTTGCCTTTGCGAATTCTAAATATGCTTATCTGTCCCATACCGTTTTCGCGGATTTCCCTATACTTATCTGTATAAATCAGCCCGCTTTTTGTCTCAAGAACATGCCCTAATTCATGGATCAGCTCACCCTCAATGGGGTCGCTCCTTAGATACAGGATTTTTCTTTCTCTGTCAAAACGCGAGTTTAACTTATCATCAATTATAAACCTTTCAATATATCCATTCAAGTAATCCAAATGATTTTCAGGAAGCTTTTCAATTTCTTTTGCGATATATTCGTCAATACCAATATCTTTGAAATCTTCAATATTTTCTGGGGTTATGAATCTTGGTGTGCCAATGTCCAATTTCAGCCTATTAGTAACTTTTTCCGCCTGTCCGTTACGATGCCGCCGTTCGTAATCCTCCATCCAGGCATCCCAGTCACTAACCACAATGATAAACGTGCAGCGGCACCAGGCATGCAGCGGCGGGAAGTTAATGCCGGGATTTCGGTCTTTGATCTGAAAAGTCTCCTTAGCCACTTCTCGGCAAATATCGCAGACTTTCCCATCCCCCACCGTGGATACCCGGTATTGCTCAAATTCAGACTCAAAGGGCGTCATCGTGGCTTCAGCCATGACGTAGGTTCCTTCTGTATAAACAAGCCGATACGCGTCATTTCGGGCGACTTTATCGAATCGTTTTTTTAGGTTGCTTACGATCCGATCATAGGAATCGCCCCGGGCAAAAGCCTGTGCGATGTCCGTATTCAGGTAATTCGCCAGTTTTTCCGTGTTTCCCCAAATACGGGTGCTGAAGTTCTTCCCGTCCGCCCACGGGACATCCACAAATTTCTTGATGATATCCGCATTGGCCGCATAAAAGTTCTTGCCAAAGCCTAAGGCCTCAGCAGCTGCGTTGGCAGCCCGGAGCGCCTGCCGGGTGAGATGATCGGTAATCCGTTCAATGTTGGCGACCCCAATTTCATACTGCTGCATCAAAATGGAGTACTGCAGGCCTTCAAGCCGGTTCAGCTTATAAATGGATTCACGAACCGGCATTAAATAGGCGTATTCGGGATACTTCTTGGCAAAAGCGTCCATTTGCTCCATGAGCAGACGCCTATCTTCTGCGGGCAGGCTTTCCATCAGCTTCCGGTACTCAATCACGCTGTCCTCACCGTATTGGATATAATAGGCCGCGATGTGCCGTTCAAGCTTCCGAAATTCGGCATCATAAAAGGACGATAGCCGTTCTTTCAGTTTGGCTTCGTCCTTCTCAAGTTGTTTGTTCAGTTGCTGCTGGCGTTTCTCCCAGTAGGTCATTGCACGTCTCCGTTAAGGATCGCCCGCGCTTCAGTTTTACTGATACCAATCGCTGTGGCAATCAAATTAATGGCCTGGCCTTCCGTCAGGCCGCCTGCGGTGAATTGCGCCATAATCGCTATCAGACTCTGCGTCTGAGCACCATTTAGCTGCTTACCCTGTACCTCTGCCACTTCCTCGATTTTCGGGACAACCGCATCAAGCTCCCCGCCTGTCCTGTTTGTCGGGTAATCGGTCTGATAAGCGAGCGCGTCCTGATCTTCTTTTTTCCGGGCCAGTTCTTCTTTAACGTTATCGACAATCGACAACACTTTCAGCTGCGTTTCCTCAGAGGTGATCCCTGCCAGGTTCCCCGCGATCTCACTTTCTTCCAGCAGATTTGATGGGATGTTCCGGGTAAACTGGTACTCAATGCTCATCCAGTCATCCCCCGACAGCTTTGAGGTGGGGACACTCGCGATCATTCTATAGCGCCGGTTCATGCCCGATGAAAACTTACGCTCTTTTGTTTTAGCGAGGTTGTTCATGGATTGAAGCTTGTATTTCAAACTGATTCCTGTGGCGCTTCCAAAATTTTCATCGTTGATATTGGCAACCATCGAAATGTGAAAAATCAGCTTTTCAAGCCGGGTGACAAGATTTTCCTGGGTGGCGTCCGCGTCGGGCTTCTCCAAAAACCGAACAGTCAGATCGCCGACATTGTCACCTGCCATGTTGATGATCCGATTATCCCGCAGATCCTTTTTGGTGTCCTCGTCCAACAAAGCACCTAAGATCAATAAATAAGCGTCCGCATAATAGTCAACATCGTTGGCTTTTTCTGAAAAGGCTTTATCAAAGGCGTTGATCAGCGTCTCAACCGTTTCAAACGCCCCCAGCCGCTCCTCGTTCTCCACGTATTCGATAATGGGCACATCGCCAAAATAATGCGCCTTCAAATCGTCATAGTGGATCCCCTTGTCATCTCCATGAAAGTACTGAATCGCGTGTTTGTCCGAGAAGCTGCCTTCCATCCGCTTTGTGCCGTCTGGATATTCCGTCGTATAATAGCGCACAGCATAAAGCGGCTTACGCACAATGCTGTCATCATAGATCATGAAGCATTGTGACGGTTCAATGTAGGTTATCCCAATTTGCGACGCCTCATCAATATAAAGCATTTCATATGCGTGCCCATAAATGCTGCAAAGCTTGGAGAGTTCCGCGTTATTATCGTCCTGGTCATTGTATTTGTTGAGAAAGTCCAGATACTCCGCGGTCGCTTCGTGGTCATGCGTTACCTTGACCGGAATCCCGATAAAATAGCCATTCAGCGTATCCACAATATACTTCGCAAAGTTCACCACTAAACGGTTGTCCGGTTTGTAAGCTTCTTTTTTAGCTTGATGTAAAATTTCATGATCACCCTTATACATCTTGCCAAGCCGCTCATATCTGGGCTGCAAAGCCTTATGCTTGTCAATATGCTTTTGGAGGATCTCTGGTGTTAACTCCGTACCGCCTGGCAATATAAACATTTTTTAAATGCCTCCTTTGAATAATTGTACTTTGATCGCTTTTCCTTCGATTTGGCGTATCAAACTTGCGGCGCTATCTGGGCTGTCGTCGTGATCCGCGAATTCCGTATAGTTCAAAATTTCATTGATGTACTCCGGATCAGTTTCATCAAGCCAGAGGATGTTTCCCCATGCTTTTTTCAGATATGTGCTAATCTTGATAAATTTATTGGTGGACTCGTGGTAGCCGCTACAGGGCAGCCCTCGTTGCTTGATTTCTTTTCGAAGGTAGCCTTTATCCGCATTGTCCTCACAATAAATCGTTCCAGCCCTAAAGCGTTTGTGATAGGCTGAAATCTGATCCAGGCACTCATCCACATGGCGATCCCAACGCTTTCCAAAGGCCACAATGCCGCCGGTCGTTTTCTTCATGATGGTAAAGGCCGTCCCGTCTTCACCGCTGTATCCCGCATCAATATGGCATACGCCATCATAAATCAACGCCGCATCATCTACAAATTGGGGATTACTAAACAGTGCATTCTTGTCCGCAATGTGCTTCAGCTCATAATTAGCAGCAAAAAGACTATCTGACATGCTCTGACGGAGCTGCTCCAGCTTCTCCCTACTGATCAGCCCGGTTGAGTAGCAATCATGCCTTTTCACATTCGGCATAATGGAGATAGCATCCTCTTTATGCCAGGGTGTCCCGGTATTGATGAATCGCCCGCCGCGATTACATATGTTCTGCAACTCCATATACTGTGTCTTCGTTCTTTCCCTTTCCGCTTTGCTGATCCGGTCTTTCAGATTGACAATATCATCTGTGATCACGATATCCGCATGTTTCCCGGTAATGGAAGTACCGATACCAAGACCTACTACCTGGCTAATCCCTTTCGTAGATGTACAAAAATTTGTATGAATCTCTGAATTATTCGCCTTGGTCAGCTGCAGGTCCGCGCCATACAAAGAATAGGCCATCTTTTGCACTGCCCCAGACTGAAGAACCTTCTTAGCCTGCGTGATGACCTCTGTTACGTCGTCATCCGTCTTACGAAAAAACATGACATTTTCATTCGGCTCAATCACTGTATGGATCGCCAAAAATAAGGACAGGTCCGTGGTCTTATAAGAGCCACGATGAGCCAGAAGCGTCTGATCTTCATCAGCATACAAAAAAGACCTCAACCACTCATTATGTAAAGTCGTCAGGTCTTTAAACCCTACCCAGTGCCCAATTTTATACGGTTCATTCCACAGGAGTTCCAGAACCGCCTGCTTTCTGCCGTTCAAAATATGCCTCCATTTCTTTTATCGAATCATCAATCGCCGGAGCTTTAATATCCAGCTTGTCATTCCACATGCCCAAATGCCTTCCCAGAAGCTCCAAGGCTTTCTCTTTGTCGTTCAGTTTTATCTCAACACCGTTAGCGCCTTCTTTGATTCCAGCAATCGCCCGAACCTGCTCATCGTTCAACTCGTCTGTTGACTTAATCATAACCATTGCTTCTGCTCCATCTGCTTTAATTGTCACATAATCCGTGGCTTTTGCAAAAGCAATAGCGGCCAGTTCTTCAACCACACGGTCCTGAGTCACTTTTACCCGTTTCTGACGCTCTTCCATACATTCTGCAATATATTCTGCAACGTTAGCATTTGTTAGCATTCTTGACGCATTTGCTCTTGCTGTTTCATCATTTTTTACCCGCGGATAAGCGACCTTATAGGCCCTTGTCCCGTTCAGGTCGATTAAGTATTCATCTGCAAAACGTTTCTGTTTTTCGGTCATGCCTATAAGATCACCTCACTTTCAGACACTTAAAAAGCCACCGGCATAAGCCGATGACTTTAGTTAATATATTGTATTTATTTTAAATTATTTTATTAATACCTATTGACGAGCACTTGAATACGTGCTATAATATAATCATACCAAACGAAAGGAGGTCAAGCCAATGGGTAAGAAAAAGAAAAATCCCCTAAAGAAGCAATTAGAAATCATTTCAAAGATTGTCAATATACTAGCCGGTATCGCAACAATCGTAGCAATGATCTACAACACTTTCTTTAAGGGATAAACGAAGGGCGGAAACGCCCTTCCATTCTTACCTTGATTATACCCGTTGGTACAAAAATGTTCAAGAAATATTTATTTAAATATGCCTCGATGTCACTTCTACTCGTTGCCAACATCGCCCTTGCTGTAATGCTCGGCGTGAATTGGCTTTCAGGCATTGCGATTGCCCTTTGTATTTTATCTATTGCGCTTAACATCCTGTCCGATAAAATCGAATAACAGAGGTATCTTATATGAACTTAAAACAAATTCGTCAAGAACGAAACCTGTCTGTTCCAGACTTAGTTGAATTGTCCGGCGTCCCAAGAAGAACCATTCAGGACATCGAAAAACGCGATGACTGTCGGGTCTCTACCGCCATTGTTTTAGCGGACGCACTTGGGGTCACCCTCGATGAACTTTGCCGAACCGAAAAGGCTGGGGAGTAATCCCTGGCTTTTTTCTTTTCACTAAAAAGACCCCGGTGCCGGAGCTTACCGAGGTCGTGGTTCACCTATAAATTGTATAGTTCCACCCTATTTTTTAATGGTATCAATTCTTGTAAATACCCCTTAGCGTTATCTTTCATATTATTGTAGGCCTTTGGGTATAATAAATATAGGATACATAACATTGCATTACATATCATACAAAACTCTTTTTGTAATTGACTTAGATCACGATCATTTTCATAATAATCCATTAATGATTTTAAGTCAGGTTCAATCATTGCGATATCTACATGAATATAATGACAGTTTTGATCATAATTTTGTTTTAATTGAGAATTATATTTCATTGTTACAATTCTTTTGGAGCCTTCACTTAAAAAATTTACTTTCCTAAAAATGTGCTCCATATCTTTACTTGTAGAATCATT